>CANICR010000006.1 GCA_947466405.1 Chitinophagaceae bacterium
GATGCTATTCTACCATTAATTACTTGTTATAAAGAAAACAATTACGAAATAAATTTACGATTAGGTTGGTTATACTATTTGAATAAAAATAATAGCCAATCGCAGGCATACTATCAAAAATCCATTGATTTAAAACCATATTCAATAGAAGCCAAATTTGGTATAATCAAGCCTTATTCAGCAATTGAAAATTGGGAAAAAGTACTTGCTCAATATAACGATATATTAAAAATAGACCCTCAGAATTATACGGCAAACTATTGGGTTGGTGTTATCTACTACAATCAGAAAAAATATGAAGTAGCCAATAAGTATTTTGAGAAAATGGTAAATCTTTATCCTTTTGATTTTGATGCTAATCACATGTTTGCTTGGTCTTGTCTTAATAATGGAAGAGCAAATGATGCAAAAACTCTATTTCAAAAAGCACTGCTAATAAAACCGGGTAATATTTCTTGCATGGAGGGGTTATCAAAAATTAAATAGTTCAGCTATTTTAATACACCAAATAAACTGCCCCCTTTGTTAAAGTACTTTTCAATACTTTTTTCAACTAAAGGATCTTTTTCAACCGGTGGTGCATGATGAGGTTTTTTTCTAGCATCTAGTATCAGTGGGCCGGTGCTACCCCAGTGTTTATTCAACATAATTTCCCCCACTCCATACATATCATGAGAAGGATTGCATCTAGTGAAAGTGATCCATAGAAAATTATTAATCGTATCACTCAAAAAAGAAGCATCATCACAAATAATTATTAACGGAATTTCTTTTTTTAACCCTTCTGATTTTTCCCAAAATTCATTTATTCCTTGCAATTGAGTGCTAAGTGCACCTATTTCTTTTTTCGCATTTTCATACGTGGTAAATGGTTTTGTAGAAAGAACTGCAATACCTGGCATTACCATTTTACAATTTTCGAAATCATTCAGCTCCTTTAATAAACTAATAGGCTCGATAGCTAATTTTCTAATAGGATCGCCATAGGCTGCAAAAACAACTTTACTTCCGGAATTTATACCGGCACCAGAATAATCAAGCGTATCCATGGTAGTATGGGTATAAAAATGAATGTCTCTATCCAAATGTAATCTTTCTAAAACATACTGAAAGTACTCCTTTATATGATGAGCGCTAACTGTAGAATTATCATCGGCAGTAATAAATAAAAATTTCGCCAGGCTTAGCTGACCAGTACCTAAAATATGATTTGCAATAGTAAGAATTTCTGCTGGTTGTTTTGAATTAAGATAAGGCGTATATCGTTCACTCCCTACTGCTAACAGCAACGGATGAACGCCAGCAGCATCCACTGCATGAACCTCCTTCAAACCAGGTATTTCATCCTGAACAGCCTTACCCGTGATAGCATGAATCAACTGACCAAAACTAGTATCTTCCTGAGGAGGTCTGCCTACAACGGTAAAAGGCCATATAGCATTTTTCTTTGCAAATACTTTATGCACTTTCATCAATGGGAATAAATGCTGTAAACTATAATAACCAAGATGATCACCAAAAGGTCCTTCTGGTTTATTTTCTCCAGGATAAACCTCTCCAGTAATAACAAAATCAGCATCTGTACTTATACAATAACCATCTATATATTTATACCGGAATCTTCTGCCACCTAATACGCCAGCAAAAGTTAATTCACTCATTCCTTCTGGCAAAGGCATAACTGCAGCAACTGTATTTGCAGGAGGGCCGCCAACAAAAATACTTACTTTAAGCGGCTTCCCTTTTTTATTCGCTTTTGTTTGATGAACACCTATTCCTCTGTGAAGTTGATAATGCAAACCAATTTCTTCATTTTCTGTATACTGATTACCATTTAACTGAATACGATACATCCCTAAATTTGCATTCAATATACCAGGCTTGTCAATATCTTCAGTGTATACTTGTGGAAGGGTTACAAACGCCCCACCATCTTTAATCCAATGATGAATCAAAGGCAAATCATTAATATGGATATTAGAAGCAACGACCGGAGAATTTATTGGATTTTTAAATGGGAAAGCTTTCATTGCAGCAAAACCTGCTGAAGCATATGTTATAGGGTGTTTTAAAGCTTCTAATGGATTACTTTTTAGCTGAATGAGCTGCTCCACTTTTTTAAGTGTATCCCTGAAAATAAATTTGCTTCTTTCCAGCGTACCAAAAATATTAGAAGCTGCTCTATATTTAGACCCTTTTACATTTTCAAAAAGCAAAGCAGGCCCATTTGCTTCAAAAACACGAAGATGAATAGCAGCCATTTGAAGATATGGATCCGTTTCTTCTTTGATACGAATCAATTGGCCATTTTTTTCTAAATCAATCAAACAAGATTCTAATGATTTATAGGCCATACTAATAAATTGATACGATGAAATTCAAATGACTCTTGATGTATTTAGCCTATCCTATTTTTTTAAATACATGACTTCTTTAATAAGCTTCACCGTTCTTGTTATATCAGGTAAATATGCATTTACTAAATTTGGAGCATAATGCATAGGTGCATCAACAGATGTAATTCTGCGTATAGGTGCATCTAAATAATCAAACCCTTCTTTTTGAATTCGATAAGAAATTTCTGAAGAAATTGAGGCGAATGGCCATTGTTCTTCCACAATAACCAATCTATTTGTTTTCTTTACACTTTCTAGAATAGTAAACCAATCTAATGGGCGTATCGTTCTAAGATCAATAACTTCAGCACTAATATTTTCTTTTGCGAGTTCTTCCGCAGCCCCTAAAGCCACTTTCATCATTTTATTAAAGGATACTATCGTTACATCGGTCCCTTCTCTTACAATATTCGATTTACCAATAGGAATAAGATACTCTCCTTCAGGAACTTCTCCTTTATCTCCATACATCAATTCACTTTCCATAAAAACAACAGGATCATCATCACGTATAGCGGATTTAAGCAAGCCTTTTGCATCATAAGGATTACTTACCGAAATAACTTTAAGTCCTGGGATATTGGCATACATACTTTCAAATGAAGTTGAATGCTGCGCTCCTAGTTGACCAGCACTTCCATTAGCTCCTCTAAAAACAATTGGACAACCAACTTGTCCGCCACTCATTGCCAACATTTTAGAAGCTGTATTTAAAATTTGATCTAAGGCTAACACTGCGAAATTCCAAGTCATAAACTCAACAATTGGTCGCAATCCGTTTTGAGCTGCTCCAACTGCAATTGCCGTAAAACCAAGTTCCGCAATAGGTGTATCAATTACTCTTTTTTCCCCAAATTCATCCAGCATACCCTGACTTACTTTATAAGCCCCATTATATTCGGCCACTTCCTCACCCATTAAAAATACCCTTTCATCCAACCTCATTTCTTCTTGCATTGCTTCTCGAAGCGCTTCCCTGAATGTAATTTGTCGCATTTAATATTATATTTTTTACTTACTTATTGATTAATAGATACACAAATTTATCTTATAGTGACCACACAAACAAATACAAGGTGTTTTGAATGATGATTATTTTAAAAAATTGAAATTGTTTAATAAAAAACATAAAAAAAGGATGCTTTTTATACATCCTTAAAAATATCCGTTAAATAAATGTGCTTAACAATTTTCAATAACCATTGCGCTTGCTCCGCCACCACCATTGCAGATGCCTGCTGCACCATATTTTCCCTTATTTTGTTTTAATACATTAATGAGTGTCACTATTATCCTTGCACCACTACAACCTAAAGGGTGACCTAATGATACGGCACCACCATTCACATTTACTTTAGAAGGATCTAATTGCATTCTTTTTGAATTTTCAATTCCTACAACGGAAAAGGCTTCATTCAATTCCCAATAATCAATTTGATTCATTTGTAATCCAGCTTTTTCTACAGCTTTTGGTACTGCTAAGGAAGGTGCTGTGGTAAACCATTCTGGCGCTTGCTCTGCATCTGCATAAGAAACAATTTTTGCTATAGGCTTCAATCCTAATTCATCCGCTTTTTCTTTACTCATGAGCAACAATGCTGCTGCGCCATCATTCATGGTTGAAGCATTGGCTGCAGTAACAGTCCCATCTTTTATAAAAGCACTTTTAAGCGTTGGTATCTTATCGAATTTTACGTTAAAGGGTTCTTCATCTTTGGATAAAATTAACGGAAGACCATTTCTTTGCGGTATTTCAATAGGAATAATTTCCTGCTCAAATTTACCATCCTGAATAGCCGCTTGACTTCTCTTATAACTTTCAATTGCAAATGTATCCTGATCTTCTCTTGAAATGCCACAAGTATTTGCACATAATTCTGCTGCATTCCCCATGGCTTTGCCATCATATACATCTGTTAAGCCATCTTTAGATAGACCATCTATTAATGAAGTATTGCCATATTTATTTCCCCATCTTAAGCTATCTACATAAAAAGGTACATTACTCATACTTTCCATTCCGCCAGCAATAACAATTGAAGCATCACCAAGCAGAATATTTTGCGTAGCCAAAGCAATGGCTTTCATTCCGCTGGCGCATACCTTATTAACTGTTGTACAAATTACGCCATCAGGAAGGCCTGCAAATTTAGACGCTTGCCTAGCTGGCGCTTGTCCAAGATTAGCCTGAATAACAGAACCCATGATTACTTCATCTATCATATTGGAATCAATGCCTGATTGCTGAATAGCTCCTTTTATGGCAAAGCCACCTAATTGAGTAGCTGAAAAAGATTTTAATGAACCTCCGAAGCTTCCAAGTGGAGTTCTTACCGCTGCAATAATGTACACTTCTTTTTTCATTGAATTATTTATTTAAAAAGTAACGAAACCATTAAAATGATTGACATCCTTGAATATAATGACATTTTTCATTTTGTATAACAAAAAGTTGTAGGAATATTATAAAACAAAAGTAAGGGAATATTCCATTTAGATAATAATCTCATCATAAAATGATTTTTTACCGAATTATTGAATGTTTTTTATTACTCAGCGCATTAAATAAAATAAAGCAATGAAATTAAACATATTAATAATTATAGCTTTTGGTCTAATATTAACGAGTTGTTTAAACACAAAACAAGCCACCTATTTTGCTAATGCAAATGATACAATAATCAATTCAGGAAATGTTGACATAGAACCAATAATTCAAAAGAATGATATTTTAAGTATTAATATCAGCAGCTTAAATGCAGAAGCATCAGCAATATTTAATGCGCCCAACATATTAGCTACAACAACATCAACTTCAACAGGATCAACAGAAGCAGGCGGATACCTTGTAAACACAGAAGGTAATATACAATTACCAATATTAGGCTCAATGAAGGCGGCTGGCCAAAGTAAAAAACAACTTAAAAACGAGATAACTAATCTCATTTTGTCAAAAAAGTTATTAATAGATCCCATTGTTACAATTCGACATCTTAATTATGAAGTAACCATAATTGGAGAAGTAGGAAAACCTTCCGTTATAAATGTCCCCAATGAAAAAATTTCACTTTTAAAAGCACTTGGGATAGCTGGTGATATAACTGTATTTGGAAAAAAAAACAATGTTTTACTAATACGAGAAATTCAAGGTGAAAGAAAAATAAAACGTATTGATTTAAATTCAAAATCATTTTTATCATCTGATAATTATTATTTACAACCAAATGATGTTGTATATGTAGAAGCCAATAAACAAAAAGTAATAACTGCCAACAGGAATCAACAATTATTACCTACTATATTAAGTGGCCTTTCTATTGTAGCAGTTGTATTAACTCAATTATTAAAGTAATGCTAGAAAATAAAATAGAACAACCAATACAAGAAAATGTTGTAACCACGTTTATTAGTAAATATGTCCCTTATTGGCCATTATTTTTAATAACAACAATTATATTAATTACAACTGCATTTCTATTTATCCGATATACAACACCAAAATATGAAGCTTCTGCAAAAATCATTATAAAAGACGAAAAAAAAGGTAGTGATGACTCTAAAATGATGGAGTCATTTAATATGATTAGTACAAAAAAAATTATTGAAAATGAAATTGAAGTTTTACAATCTAGAAAAATTATTAATAATGTAGTTAAGGAATTAAATTTATATGCTCCAATTTTTCAGCGTGGAAAAATAAAAGATGTTAATGCATATAGTTTTAGTCCAGTTATTGTAGAAATAAAAAATCCTGATTCAATCAAAGTATCGAAATACATTGATTTCAAATTCAATAAAGCAGACAGATCTATTATAATTGAAAACAAATATACAACACACCTGAATCAATGGATCAATACAAAGTATGGGATGTTGAGGTTTATAAAAAATAAAAATAAAATATACCCAAATGAGAATGAGCAATTGTACTTTTCATTATATCCTACAAAAGAAATAACTACTGATATTTTAAAAAACCTAAGTGTATTAACATCTAATAAATTATCGAGTATAATTAATTTAACGTATAAGGATGAAGTATCACAAAAATCAGAAGACGTATTAAATACATTGATTTACATGTATGATAAAGCCGGCTTGGAAGATAAAAACAGCTTGGCAAAAAATACCTTAAACTTTATAGAAGAAAGATTAAATATAGTATCCAAAAATTTAGATTCAATAGAAAAAAATGTTGAGGTATTTAAAGTCAATAGCGGGTCATCTGACCTAAGTACACAAGGTCAATTATATCTACAAAATGTTAGTAGTAATGATCAAGAAATTGGTAAAATAAATATGCAGTTGGCTATACTTGAACAAGTAAATAATATTGTTAAGGATGAAAAAATAAGTTCTAAACCAATGATGCCTTCGACATTTGGTGTATCAGATGCTAATTTATTAAAAATGATGACTGATTTAAACAATAAAGAATTAGAATATGAGAAATTAAAAAAAACAGTAGCAGAAGATAACCCTATTATAATATCAATTAAAGACCAAATAGAAAGTATTAAACCTAGTATAGTAGAAAATCTTAATAGTCAGAAAAATAATTTAGAGGCAGGAAAATACAATTTGATAAATACTAACATGAAATATAATTCAATGTTAACGTCTTTACCACAAAAAGAAAAAACCTTGATAGAAATGAATAGAGACCAAATAATAAAAAAAGATATTTATTCATTTTTATTACAAAAAAGAGAAGAAAGTGAGTTGTCCTATGCTTCTACATTATCAGATAATAGAATAATAAACGATGCTCTTTCATCAAAATATCCAGTTACTCCAAATAAAATATTGATTTATAGTTCAGCATTATTGGCTTCTTTTTTAATTTGTATTATTATAATCTATTTAAAAAACAATTTAAATAATAAAATAGTTTATAAAAATGAAGTTACCTCATTAACAACAATACCTATAATAGGTGAAATATTGTATAAAACAACTAAAGAAGAACTACTTATCCAATATAATAAAAGAAGTACAATAGCCGAAGAATTTAGAAAAATTAGAATATCTCTTCATTTTTTAGGTATCGACAATTTGCATAAAAAGATATTAATTACCTCTAGTATTCCAGGAGAAGGGAAAAGTTTTGTGGCAGCAAACCTTGCTATAAGTAATGCGGCAAGTGGTAAAAAAGTAATATTAATAGACGTTGATTTACATAAATCAGGATTAAATGAACTTTTCAATAAAAACAAAAAAACAATTGGTATATCTGATTATTTAAGTAAAAATATTTCAGAAGAAATGATAATTCAACAAGTTGATAAATACAATAATCTAGCATTTATTTCAGCAGGCACCAATTATGACAATGCTTCAGAATTGTTATTAAATGGAAAAATAGAAACCCTGATTGAGTATTTATCAAAATATTATGATTTAATAATTATTGATACTGCTCCTACAGTTTTAATTACAGATGCTTTTATATTATCAAAATTATGTGATGCAACGATATATATTGTCAGATATAATTTTACTCCCAAAAATATACTTAAAACTATTAATGAAAATCTACATATTAACCCACTTAAAAATGTTGGAATTATTTTTAATGGAATTAAAAATAATAAATTATCTGAAAAATATTATAAGTATGGATATACTTATAAAAATGAAGTTTTAAATATAAATCAAAAATTAATAAATGGTATAGAAGTGTAAAATAATTATTAAAAATAAATAAAATGAAATGAAAAATCAATGGTATGTAGTTTATACAAAAAAATATTGTGAAAATAAAATTTCAAACTTTTTCACAAGAAGAAGTATAGAAAATTATATTCCTATAAATAAAGTAACTAAACCAGGTTTCTTTTTAAATATGGAAACTATAGAAATACCTTTATTTAATACTTACGTGTTTGTATCACTACTAAATCAACAACTTTCAGTGATAAATGAAAATAAAGACATCATCAATTTCGTATTCTGGTTAGGAAGGCCAGTTTTAGTAAATGAATTTGAAATACAAAACATAAAAATATTTGTAAAAAGGTTCCAGAATATAAAATTAGAAAAAACGGAAGTGAAATTGAATAAAATAAACCGAGAAATATGTAAAATTTACAATGACTATGGTGAAGAAAATAATAAAATAAAAATAAACCAAATTAGTATAAAAATCGACTCAATAGGTTATAGACTAATTGCTGAAAATAAAATAATGGAAAAAAATTAAATTGAAATTACTACTCTATACTTAAAAAGATAAATTGCAAATTATTAAAAATAAAATTAAAATATATTTACGAAACATAGTTGCCATAATATATTCTTATTATCTTATTCTAATTGGGAAAATAAATAAAGTAAAAAAATCTTCTGCCTCAGGAGAAATAATCCTGTCAGTATATTTCCATAATCCATCTAAAAAGCTTTTTGAAAAATGTATAAAATGGTTTTTGAATAATAATTACCATTTTATATCTGATAAAGAATTAGTAGACATTATAAAAAACAATAACCAATTCCCACGATCTGCAGTAATAATAACTGTGGACGATGGTTGGCGAGAAAATAAATACAATATAATAAGTGTGGTCGATAAATTTAAAATCCCATTAACAATATTTGCTACCATTGAACCGATTTTTGAAAATAAGTCTTTCTGGTGGAGTATTGTAAATAAAACTAAAAAAATAAAAGAAAATAAAATGTCAATAAATTCATTAAAAACTATTCCAAATGAATTAAGAATGAATTATGTAGAAAAATTAAAAAAAGAAATATCCTATTCAAGAGAAGCATTAACATCAGAAGAATTAATTGAAATAAATGAAAATGAAAATATACATATCGGAAGTCATACCATTACACACCCTATTTTACCTATGTGCGACAATTTAACATCAATGTATGAAATTAAAGAATCTAAAATGTTATTAGAAAATAAACTAAAAAAAGAAATAGCAGCATTTGCATATCCAAATGGAGATTTTACAGAACGCGAATGCAATTATTTAGAAGAAACTGGATATCACATAGCATTTACAACACAACCGAACTATATAAAAAAAAGTAACAAAATTAATATTTTCCAAATACCAAGATTTGGTGTTGTTGACAACCTCCCTTTTGTTGAAAATTTATGTAGAATGACAGGTGTTTGGTATGAAAGAAAAAAGTATAAAAAATAAATATGTTTGACTTTACTTTAATAAAATCATTGGGAGTAATAAATATTTTAATATTTATAATAGTAATGCTTTTTGTAAAAAAAAACAATAATGAATCTTTTATAAAATTAATATTATTGACATTTCCATTTATGGGAATAAAAATCATCAGTGAATTTTCAGTATTTGATATAATTACGCTAATCTTTATCTTATTTTTTTATAAACCAAAAGTAAATAATATACATATTAACAGGCTCTTTTTTAAAATGTTTATAATTCTTTTTTCATCAATTACTATAGGCTTATTAATATCTAAATCAAAAATTGATGCTGATAATATTTCTGAATATATTTCACTTGTAAATATTTTTTTCTTTTCAAAATTAATCATTGATGAATGTATCTATAATATAGATTTTGTAGAAAAAATAATGAACTACTTGAAAATAATGCTTTTAGCATCATTTATTTTTCTATTGTGCCAAATATTTTTCGGTGTACAAATATCACTGTCTATTATACAGAATCCCAATATTGTATCATCTGAAGGAATTAGATATCCAAGTTTCTTATCAGATCCGCAAGTATACTCACAGTACTTAGCAGCACTAAGTTTTCTGTGCTTAATACACGAAAAATTCAATAGAAATAAAATAATTAACTATACACTATTGATCAGCTGTATTACAGGTATAATGATTGCTGGCGGAAGGGCTGGATTTATTGGAGTAATAGCAGGGTTCATAATTGTATTACTATTTAGTAAATTAAAAATAAAGTTTATCATTTTTTTTTTAGCATTAGTAATAGTAACATTAATAATTCAATATCAAGATTACCTAATGATATTCAAAAGAGGAACAGATATGAATGATGCATATGACTTTAGATATTCAATATGGTTAGACGCTATGAAAATATTTATACAACAGCCAATTGTTGGTATAGGAATTGGTAATTATGCTAAATATGTATCTATTCATAATCCAGATCAAGTTTGGTTAAGGAATAATGAGTATATCCCTTTTGATCATCCAGAAAGTGGTTATTTGAAAATATTAACCGAAACAGGTGCTATAGGATTTATTTGCTTTATGATTCTAATAATATACCCCTTAATAAAAGGTATTCAGCAATACTTAATATCTAAAGAAGAAACATTACTTTATTTAGTCGCTTCAATTACATCTTGGATTTTTGGATTCTATACTACCTATTCTTTAGGTGATACTAGATTTAAAATTTTAATAGTAACAATTATAAGTCTATTAATAATAAAAATAAGATTAAAAAATGAAAATATACTAGTTACTAATAAATTGATACAATATGAATAGCAATAAATTCATATTGTACTTTTCAAATAATGTAATTAAAAACAGCTTTTGGGGTGTTGCAACAAATGTTATTCAAAACATTTGCTTTAGTGCTTTTTTTATTATTGTAGCTCGAAATTACACAAGTGAAGATTTTGGATACTACATAATTTCAAATACAATATATTCATTACTACTTGGATTTTCAACTTTAGGGTTAGGCAATTGGTTTATTAGAGAATTACTTAATAGTACTGACCGTGAATTATTGATAAATAAATTTTTTAAAATTCAAATAATCATAGGGGTCCTATTTTATTTTATAAATATCATTATTTCTTATTCAATTTATACAAATGAAATGATAAGAGTATTATCAATAATAATTGGAATTAATTTAATTTTTGACAATATTATTTATGTTGTAAAGTCAATCAATATTGCAGATCTAGATCAAATAAAAACATACTTTTTATCTACACTAGAAGCCGTTATAAAATTTTTAATATCATTATTAATTTTATTAATCCCCGTAAAAATTGAACTATTAGTAAGTACACTTCTTATTATAAGAATAATAATATTATTCTCTTTTTTGAGGTATGGTACAAAACAAAAAATTGAATTAAAAAAACTATTAAAAATTAAAACAGATTTCAAAGAAATCAAAACAATTATTACTTCAAACTGGGCATTTGTTATAATAGCCAGTATTGCAATTATAAACTGGAGAATTGGAAATATATTTATATCAAAATATTTAACATTAAAAGATGTAGGATATTATGAGGTGTCATTTAAAATACTATCTATTGCATACATAATCCCAATAGTAATATCCACTACCCTATTTCCAGTAATAATAAATGCAGTAAAAGAAAGTAAAGAGAAAACAGTACAGATTTACAAAAAAATATTCACAGCTTATTCTATTTATGGTTTTTTTACATTCACGTTTATTTATTCCTTTTCTGATTCATTAATAAATATTCTGTTTGGAAGTAAATTCATTTTAATGAGTCCGTATTGTAAAGAAATGTTTTTAATTATGCTTTTTTTTCCTACTGTATATCTTCAGGCAAATTTAATAGTAGCTATCAAAAAAGAAAAAATAGATATGTTATGTAATATCATATCACTTTTATTAAATATCCTGATATGTTTCATCGGACTTCATTTTTACAAATCAATATCAGTAGTAAACATTGCTATTATTAGTTCATTTGTATTGTTTCATATTATACAAGATTATGTATTAATTAAAGAGAAGATAACAAATGTAACTCAAGTTCTTTATTTCTATATTATAACAATAGTTGCATTAATAAGCTATATACTGATATCAAAATCAATAAACCCAGTAATTGCATTTATTATGTTTTGGACAATACTATTTATATATGCAATTGCTATATTAAAAAAAGATAGAGCTCTACTAAAATTAAAATCAATAAATATACTTTGTTAACAGTAGTATACTATACTAGCACAAATTTCCTTGAGTCATGCATTGAAACGATCCAATGCATTAAAAATGAAGTAAATCTTCATGTATTAATAGAAATAACTAACCATTCCAAAAAGTCGACAATAGTAAATGTTGAGAATTTAAATAAATATCAACTTATTGAAAATCCCGAAAATATTTTAGGAAATACAGAATGGAAAATGCTAGAACCATATTTTAAAGAAACTTCAAGTATTCATTTTGTAGTACACAAGAACAAGAGAAGTTACTCCTTTCAAACATTATATGCCAACTACAAGTTAGGAAAATATTTAAAAAAGCTAAATTTCGATATTATTCATTTTGATACAATATCAAATAGATCTATAGGATTATACCCGATTTTTAAAAATAAAAAAGTAATTATTACACTGCATGATCATGCACCACATTCTGGCGAAAATTCCTGGAAAGAAAATATTGCTAATTTTATATTCTATAAAGTGTCAAAAGGATTTATATTTTATTCGAAATATTCTAAAAATCAATTTTTAAAGACTAATAAAAAATTAAGTACTCCATTATATGACATAAAACTGCAACCATATAGTTATTATCAAAAGAATATATCAAAGGTAAAGATTGATAAAAATAACTTTATCCTTTTTTTTGGAAGATTATCTTACTACAAAGGCATAGATATACTTATAGAATCAATTCCATTAATTCTTAAAAATAATCCCACAATAAAATTTATTATTATTGGCAGAAGCGTATATAATTACGTAATAGATAAAAATATTTTAAAAAAATATAAAAATAATTTGACTGTCGTTTCAGAATATATGCCAAATGACCAATTGGTTAATTATATAAAAAGCTGTGAATTTATTGTATGTCCATATAGAGATGCATCTCAAAGCGGAGTATTAATGACAGCAAAGGCAATTGGTAAAATCGTTATTGCCACAAATGTAGGATCATTTAAAGAATACATTAATAACGAATTTGATGGTATAATATGTGAGCCGACAATTAATTCATTTTCATACAATGTAAATGAAACTTTAAAATCATTATCCTATAAAATTTTTGAAAAAAATATAAATAAAGAATATTCTAATAAGGATGGAGAAAGTAATTCAGCTACAATATTGAAAGCATATAATACTATATAAATAAATGAAAATATTATTACTTGTTCCAGGTCTTCCTTTAAACCTTGAAAATATTAAAGGAGGAGTAAATTCAGCAACTTTAAATCTACTTGAAGGGTGTAAAATATTTGATATTAACATTCAAGTAATTTCATTTACAAATGAAGTGAAAAATAAAATAACTATACCCTTTTCATCAAAAATAAATATTATATATATACCTGAAGGTCGATTTAATTATCATGCTTTGAATTATTTATTAATTGTTCCATTTAAATTAAGAAATCAAATTAAAATCATTAAACCTGATTTAATACATTTTGAAGTGGGGAATTCATTTATGTTGTCAAAATTATTTGGAATATACAAAACAAAGTATTTATTAACTATACATGGCATGTCATATGATGAAGCAAAACATAAAATTAAAATTAAGGATAAAATTATTTGGTATTTTAATGGTCTTATTCAAAATATAATGTATCCAAAATATATCATTCATTTGTCGAATTTTTCAAAAAAGAAATTCGATTGTATGAAAAACCAAATTTTTGATATTATCCCAAATGCTGTACCTGATAAATATTTCAACATACCTATAAAAACAAAAACAGATAACAATTTATTGTACATTGGATTAATTGATGTTAATAAAAATATTTTGCATTTATTAAAAAGCTTAAAAGACTTAATCTCTAAAGGATATAAATACACTTTAAATATTGTTGGAGATTTTTACAGTAAAAAATATAAAAATATCATATCAGCTTATATCTATGATAATGATTTAGATAATTACATACATTTTAATGGCTGGGTATCAAAAAGTGAATTAATACCATTCATCCAAAAATCAGATATACTAGTTGTATGTTCAATGCACGAATCTCTACCAATGGTAATTGCTGAATGTATGTCATCAGGTAAAGTAGTGATTGCAAGTGACGTAGGTGGTATCCCTGAAATGATAAAAGACAATGAAACAGGTTTTCTATTTTCATTAAATCATGAAAATGAATTAACTGAAAAATTAATAATGCTATATGATAACAATATTACTTGTAATAAAATTGCTAATAATGCCAGAAAGCATGGATATAAATATTATAATACAAATATTGTAGCTAAAAAAACAATTGATTTCTATAAACTCATAATTAATGACCAGTATTAATAAAAGATTCTATTTTTTTAATGTTAATGATACGTGGTTTAAATGTATAAATACTTGGAGTGACATTTTTAGATTAAAATCTTATTCTTTTATAAAAAATAAATGTTTTTGTAAATATTGCTTAACAGAGATAAATTACACAATTGAAATAGATTTACTAGAAGATATAAATTCAATTTTACAAAAATTCAGGAATTCACTCAAACAAGAAATTAAAAAAGCAAATAAAATTGGAATTGTTTGTGAATATAAAAAAGATATAGACACATTCTTACCATTTTTTAATGAGTTTGCTAAAAATAAACACATATACCAACCTCCTAAAAAGACTATACAATCTATAGGAATGAATATAATGACAACCTTTGCATATTATGAAGAAAAATTAATAGTTGCTCATAGCTATATTATAGATAAAGAAATTGGCATTGCAAGACTCTTTCAATCAGCTTCTAGTAGATTAGAAGAAAATTCCAATAAACAAATAATTAGTTGTGCGAATAAATTACTTACAAAAAATGATATAATATATTTCAAAGAATCGGGATATAAAATTTATGATTTGGGCGGTTATGCATTAAATACTTCTAACAAAAGTCTACAGGGAATAAATGAATTCAAACTTTCATTTGGCGGAAAAATTACAGTACTTTATTCTTGTTATACATACATTTATTTTCTCCTTAAAAAAATAACAGAAATTTTAGATAGAAGATATACTATCTCTAAAAAGTAAAAATTCGAAATCATATATTACCTACCAATTAAAATACTAATCTATAATGATAATAATCATTATAACGGGCTACAAAATCTAATAGCTTTACACAATAGATAATAAGATATTCTTGATAGATAAGTAATATTAACGCTTTAAGTTATTAATTATAATGAACAATATTGTAAAATATTTTGCGAAAAACAACTTAATAACTAAGCAAATTGAAAATTACATATCAGAATCTGATCAATTGGATAAACAAACAATTTTAACCAATTACAATAAAATATTCATAAAAACATTTAGAAAAGCATATAGAGATTCTAACTTTTATAATAACCTCTATAGAAAATATGATATTAAATTAAATGATATCAATGATATCAGCGATTTATACAAACTACCAATCATTAATAGAGACTCTATAAAGAATGAAGAAAATAATATTTACGCTGGATTGAGATTTCTTAAATTAAAGGCTTTAACAAGCGGGACATCAGGTTCTCCGTTGACAGTTTACAGATCACCTATCAGTATTAATTACGAATCAGCTTACGTAAGATATTTCCGTCTATTGCATGGATTTAAAAATGGAGAGCCATTAGTTTCAATAAGAGGAAAGTTAGATAAAAATAAACTTTTTGAATATTCAAAAATATCGAATACTCTATATCTATCTAGTCCTAATATTAATTCAAAAAATATAGATCAGTATTATAGATTAATAAAAGAATTAAAGCCTAAAGCAATTGAAGCTTTTCCAAGCTATTTATTCAAGTTATATAATGAATTATCAAAGAAAGATTTATCAATAAATATACCACTTGCATTTACATCATCAGAAATGTTGTACGAATTTCAAAGAGAAAAAATTGAGCCTTATTTTAAAACAAAAATATATGATTGGTATGGCAATGTAGAAAGAACAATCGGATTAGTACAAAATAAAGAAAAGAAGTACACCCCTCTTCCATTTTATTCTATTAATGAATTTGAAAACGATAAAGTGATTACAACATCCTTAAATAATATTCACTTCCCTTTAATCAGATATCAAGTAGATGATGTAATTAAAGTAAATAAAAACGATTTTATAAGCAACATAATATCACCTGAAATAATAAGTATCAAAGGTAGAATTGGCGAAACAATAGATTTAAAAGATGGAGGAAAAGTGGGTTGTATTGATCATGCGTTTAAAGGAATTAATCATTTAGAACAGGCTCAAATATATCAAAAATGTATAGAAGAAGTGTTGATTATAAAACTAGTAGTTCATGAAGCATTTAATAAAATTGAAGAGAATAAGCTGAGATCTAATTTGATCAATATGTTAGGGGATGAAATTGACATTGAATTTATCTATTGCGCATTAAATGAATTGATATTTTTTAAAAATGAAAAATTTAGGTTAATCATAAAAGGTGAAAACTATTAAATAATTGAAATATAAAAATAATATACAAATATTGATGGTAGGCCCAATTACTCCACCGGCTGGTGGCATTAGTATACATATTGAAAGATTAGTCAGCTTATTACAACACGAATTTATATTTGATTATATAGACGAAGCAAGGACTATTAAAAAAGAATATTTCAATATTCGAGAGTTAAACGTTTTTAAATACATAAAGAAATTTAAAAATGCTGATCTAATTTACATTCACAGTGGTAATAAGTTTTTAAAAAAAATACACATCCTAATTGGCAAAGCATTTAATAAAAAAATTATCATTACGTTTCATGGATTTGGAAACATTAATAATTATTTAGTAAAGCCATTAGATAAAATAATTTATAGATTAGCCAATAAGATCATTGTTGTTAATAATGAAATTGCAGAAATATTAAAATTACCAAAAAACAAGTATCTATTAAGGCCTGCATTTCTACCTCCTATAATGAGCAAAGAAACGTTATTACCAGAATATTTAATTAATAGGATTAACGAAGCAAAGTCAAACAATAAACTTATTATATGTTCAAATGCATCCAGGCTAAATATTTTCAATAACCAAGATTTATATGGGCTTGACATGTGTATTCAGTTATCGTTACAACTACGTGATATAGGTGAAAAGTTCTTATTTGTATTTAATGTCTCTTCTTTAGATGAAGGGTATGAATTGTATAAAAATGCAGAAGAAACTATACTTAAAGCAAAATTATGCGATCATTTCATTTTAATAAATGAAAATATATCTTTTGTAAAATTAATCGAATCAGCAAATATAGTATTAAGAACAACTAATACAGATGGTGATGCAATTTCCGTTAGAGAAGCACTTTATTTGAATAAAATAGTCTTTGCCTCAGATATTGTTGAAAGACCAAATGGCACTTTATTGTTTAAAAATAGAAATCATGAAGATTTGTTCAGAAAAATAATGGAACATCTTATCAATATAAAAAATAAAATAATAAATAAAGAGGAAACGAATGCACAATTTATTGAACATAAAATATTTTACAAAACACTAATCGAAAAAACAATATTCAGTAGCTAATAATTTCTCAATAAATGGAAATTGATATTATAAATAAATCTTTTGAAAAATTAAAGGAGTACTGCGAAAAATCAGCATTTGAAGGATATGATCCCTATGATGGTTTAAATAGTGAAATACTGAGCAATTTTATTTTTTTTAAGAAAAGTCATTTTTTTAGATTGTGCTGGATTCAATTATTTAAAAAATTACCAATTAATTTCAGAAATATTGCATTAATAAAAAAAGATATTAACCCAAAAGCTATGGGTATATTCCTATCGGCCTATTGCGAAATATACAAGAATAATAAAAGCGATGACACTTTAAATAAAGTCAATTTCTTTATAGAAAAAATATACTTATTAAAAAACAAAAATTATTCTGGGGCTTGTTGGGGGTATAATTTCGATTGGCAATCAAGGGCTTTTTTTCAACCAAAAAACACTCCCAATATTGTCACCTCCTCTTTTATTGCAAATTCATTATTAGATGCGTATAATATTACAGGCGATAATAAATTACTAGATGTTGCTAGAAGTACTTGTGACTTTATAATAAAAGATTTAAACATAAACGAAGACAAATATGGTAATAAAGCCTTTTCTTATTCACCGCTAGATAAAAGTATTGTATACAATGCTTCTCTACTAGGCGCTAGGCTTCTATCTAGAGTATACTCAATCACTCAAGAAAATATTTTATATGATTTTTCAAAATCAGCAGTTGATTATTGTTGTAATATGCAAAATAAAAACGGATCATGGACATATGGGAAATTGCCATTTCATCAGTGGATAGATAATTTTCATACAGGATACAACTTAGAATGCATATCAGATTATACAAATTATACTCAAGATAATTCTGTTAGTAAAAATTTATCAAATGGGTTTGATTATTATATCAATACTTTTTTTTTAAAAGATGGAAAATGTAAATATTATAGTAATAAGATCTACCCTATAGATATTCATGCTCCTGCACAATTAATAATTACGTTGAATAAACTAAAGAAATTAGATGCTTATAAAGACACAGTTGACAATGTGATAAAATGGACTATAAAAAACATGCAGTCTAAAAAAGGTTTTTTTTATTACCAAGTAAATAAAATAATAACTAACAAAATACCATACATGCGTTGGTCTCAAGCATGGATGCTATATTCATTGAGCATATATTTTAATCATTTAAATAAAACATAATTAAATAATGAAAATTTGGTTTGACATATCTAATTCCCCTCACATTAATATGTTTTATGACCTGATCAAAGATTTAGAATCAGAAGGACATGAAATAATAATAACATCAAGGCCTTTAGCTAATACTATCGAATTATTAGAACAAAAAAAGCTTAAACATACTAGTATTGGAAAACATTATGGAAAAAGTTTTATAAATAAAATTATTGGATTTCCAATTCGTGTGATACAACTAATAAAATATTTAAAAGTACGAAAACCAGATATTGCTATTTCACAAAGTTCTTTTCATTCACCTATAACTGCAAAAATACTTGGTATTCCTTCCATATATACTAATGACAATGAACATGCCTTAGGAAATAAACCATCATTCTTTTTTGCAACACAAATATTAATACCTGAAAATTTATCCATTAAAAATATAAGTTCCATCTTTTTAAAAAAAAATAAAATACTTAAATACCCAGGAATAAAAGAAGGAATGTATTTATGGAAAATCGGAAATAAAATAAATAACATTAGGAATAAAAATGTCGACTCTGTAAATAAAATATTTATTAGACCTGAACCACAAACAGCACAATATTATAAAGGGAAAATAAACTTTTTAGATGATACTATTATTGCACTTCAAGATAAATATGAAATAATACTATTGCCTAGAGATGAAAAACAACAAAAACATTATAAAAATGATATTTTTAAAAATATTATTGTAAATGAAAAAGCAATAGATTTTGAAGAAATCGCAAAATCATGCCAATTGTTTATAGGCGCTGGGGGTTCTATGACTAGAGAGTTAGCTATTTTAGGTATTCCAACTATATCTGTATATCAAGACAAATTATTAGAAGTAGATAAATATTTAATATCTAATAATATCATGTCATACATTCCTATGTTGACTGCCAACAAAGTTCAGAACGTAATTCTATTTCATAAACAAAAAAAACCTTCAATCGAATTAATGACTAAAGGTGAACAAGCATATGGAATTTTTAAAAAAGAAATATTAAAATACAATGTATCATGATTAAAGTAGGACTAATAGGCGCAGGTAAAATGGGTATTTCTCATTTATCTATTTTAGGAGCGCATCCAGCAGTTGAAGTTGTAGGAGTAGTAGATACTTCACAATTGATAAATAATGTACTAGATAAATATGCTCCATTTGAAACATTTTCTGATATTGACAAAATGCTTGATAACAAATCACCTGATGCAGTATTTGTTGCAGTGCCAACAAAACATCATGCTAATATTGTTGAAGATTTGTTAAGAAGAGGGATACACGTTTTCGTTGAAAAACCATTTTGTTTAAATGTTCAACAAGGTGAATTATTAGCGAATATGGCTAAAAGATACAGGTTAATTAATCAAGTAGGCTATCATAATAAATTTATTGCCACATTTAATGAAGTTAAAAAAATAATCTCTAAAGAATATTTAGGTAAAATTTCTCATTTTATGGGTGAAGCATATGGGCCTGTTATAACAAATAATAAACAAGAAACATGGAGATCAAAACCGGATGAAGGTGGTGGTTGTTTAATGGATTATGCATCACATGTAATTGATCTGCTTAATTATCTTGTATCTCCAATCAATAAAGTTCATGGAACTATTTTAAAAACAATTTATTCAAAATATGTAGATGATGCAGTGTATTCATTATTAGAAACAAAAAATAATATAACAGGAGTATTATCTGTAAACTGGAGTGAAGAAACCTATAGAAAAATGTCCACTACTATAACAATAAATGGTACTGAGGGTAAAATAATTGCAGACTCTACAGAGATAAAGGTATTTTTTAAATCAACTAATTGCCCAGAAGGATATAGTAAAGGATGGAATGTCAAATACATTACAGAATTAACCCCATCAGTTGACTTTTATTTAAGGGGTGAGGAATATACTGCACAAGTCGACTATTTTATAAAATCAATTTTAGGTGAAGTGCCTAATAATAAAAATAATTTTGAAAGTGCATTATTAACAGACAATGTAATTACAAAAATAAAAAATAATCATCAAAATAATGGAAAGAATACTATTTGGGGATAATCAGTTTTTTTCAATTAATCACATATCTGATAGTAAGTCTACACAACAATCGATAAAATTCAGAGATGATAATACAATTCTAAAAACTATAAATCATGCAAGAAATGCAGGAGTTGAAACATTTATGTGTACAACACATGATCGAATTGGATCTATATGCAATTTAATTAGACAAGACAATGAAAAATATAGTCAATTTTCAATTTATCCATGTATGCCTTATGCTCATAAATATGCAGATTCAATTTCCGAAATTGGTATAGCAGGCACCATTAAACAATATATACCAGGCAACTTATTTAGCACAATGATTAAAGGTGGTAAAGCTTATTATACTAAAGATTATATTTCAATAATGGAATTAATGATAGATGCCGAAATGAAAATGTTTAAAAATATTAATACCCCTGTTATATTTATTCAAAATGTGATAACAGATTTATTACTGGGGTTAGGGATGAAAAGTATTTTGAAATCTTTTTATGATTATATCATTGAAAAATACAATGCTGAACCAGGTTTTATAACAATGAATATGCCCAAATTGTTAGATGCACTAGAAAGTGTAGGAATCACCAACCCCATTATTTGTTGCTCATTTAATAAAGTTGGATTTAGAATGTCTGGCGGAATTGATGACTATGAAGGTATTTTAAAAACAAAAAAAGTAAGGATTATTGCCATGCAAGTATTAGGGGGCGGATCAATTCCAGTAAAAGAAGCAATAAAATATGTTTGCAAACAACCTAATATAGAATCTATTTTATTTGGAGCCTCATCAAAAGAAAATATAGAACAAACGATTAAATATATTAAAGAATATGATGAAATATTTCAAAATAATAATTCAATTATTTCTTAAAATGAAAATAACAATTGTAGCAGGTGCTAGACCTAACTTCATAAAAATATCCCCCTTAATTAATTCAATAAATAAATGTATAAAAAATGGAAATGATATGAATTTCCGTTTAGTGCATACTGGCCAGCATTATGATAAAGCAATGAGTGGTTCTTTTTTCGAACAATTAAATATTAAGAATCCTGATATAAATTTAGAATGCGGTGGTGGAACACAAGCTGAACAAACGGCATCAATCATGATGAAATTCGAAAAAGAATTACTTGAAAACAAACCTGATATTGTATTAGTTGTAGGCGATGTAACTTCTACAATGGCTTGTACCATTACTTCAAAAAAATTATGTATTGATGTTGCCCATATTGAAGCAGGCATTAGGTCTTACGACATGACAATGCCAGAGGAAATAAACAGAATCATAACAGATTCAATTTGTGATTATTACTTTATTACAACAAAAAATGCAGGAAGAAATTTAATCAATCAAAATATTAATAAAGAGAAAATACATTTCGTAGGGAATACTATGATAGATACTTTAATACAAAATATAGAAAATATAAGAAAACCATACTTTTTTACGAAAAATAAAATCAAAATTAAAGAATATTTTTTGTTAACACTTCACCGCCCTTCTAATGTAGACAATCAAGAAAGTTTAAAAATGTTATTAGAAAATATACTAGATTCTACTATAAATAAAGTAGTTATTTTTCCAGTTCATCCAAGAACAAAAGAAAATCTTGACAAAATAAATTTCACTCATCCCAATTTATTAATAATTGAGCCGCAAGGATACCTCGAATTTCTATTTTTAATAAATAATTCAATGGGCATAATTACAGATTCAGGTGGAATTACAGAAGAAGCTACCTTTTTAAATATCCCTTGTTTAACATTGAGGAATTCTACCGAAAGACCAGAAACAGTAAAAATAGGCACTAACAAACTATTAGGCAATAATTTAAAGAATATAAAAAAAAGCATACATAAAATAATCGAAAAAAAATGGAAAAAAGGTCGAATTCCAAAATTTTGGGATGGGAACACATCGGATAGAATTATTTCAATTCTTTATTCTAAGTATCATATGAATGAATTAATAAAATGAATGCGCAATTTAAAAAATATTTAAAATTAATTTTAGTTGGGTCTGATTTCATAATAACATATCTAACATTACTACTTTCTTTTTTAATACTAGATTTTGATTCAAGCATACCCTATTTTGAATTCGACTTCTTTATCATGATTTCATTAATAATTTGGATTATCTCAACTTTTGCAATTGGATTATATAATGAAAACATTGTAATACACTTTGATGAATACAACAAAAGATCTATAAAAGCTTATTTAATATGGATAGCTCTGATAAGTCTTTATACTATTTATATCAATAAATTACATACAAATGTATTTTTCGTAACTACTTATTTATTTTTTTTTGCATTAGGATTACTCCTTAATAGAATATTATACTTTTTTATAAGGCTCTACTTTAAAAACAAGTTTTATTTAAAAAATAATATTCTCATTATAGGCTATAACGAAACAGCTATACAATTAGCTAGTTATCTTGAAACGGAATCAATTCAATCAAATATAATTGGATTTGCAGAAGATTATAAAAATGTAAAAGAACTTTCTCACTATCCCATACTTACTAATATTAATGATGTAATACAACTAGCTATCAATAATAATGTAAATCAAATATTTTCTACCATACCTCCAAAAGATGATAACAATATTGAAAAAATGATAGAACAAGCTGAAAAAGCTTGTATAAGATTTAAAATTGTACCTGTCTTTTCAAATGTAATGAGTAAACCTACTAAAGTTATTCATTTTGGAGATATTCCCATATTATCATTCCATAATGATTCTTTAGATGATTTAGGAAATAAAATCATAAAAAGAATGTTAGATTTCACTCTAAGCACCTTTGTTATTATATTTTTTTTATCTTGGATGATTCCACTTTTTGCAATAATCATTAAATTAGAGTCAAAAGGGCCTATATTTTTCTCACAAATAAGGACTGGGAAAAATAATCAACCATTTTTTTGCTTAAAATTCAGAAGCATGAAACCCAATCATAATGCTGATGAAATTCAAGCCACAAAAGAAGATTTCAGAATAACTCAATTTGGTAAATTTATCAGAAAAACAAGTTTAGATGAATTTCCTCAATTTATTAATGTATTAAGAGGTGAAATGAGCATTGTAGGGCCAAGGCCACTAATGATTAAACATACCAATGATTATTCAAAACTCGTTAATCAGTACATGGTTAGACATTTTCTAAAACCCGGCATTACTGGATGGGCTCAAATTAATGGCTATAGGGGTGAAATAATTAACAATGATCAAATTATTAATCGAGTTGAAAAAGACATTTGGTATTTAGAAAACTGGAATATACACTTAGATATAAAAATTATACTTTTAACAATATACAATGTGATCAAGGGTGAAAAAAATGCTTACTAATTCAACTTTATATTTTAACCACCTTAATAGTTTTAACCATATCCTCTTGATTAATTCTAACAAAGTATACTCCCGGTTTAAAATTATTACCAAATTCAATTATCTTATTTACTTTTTCTGTTGATTGGAATATTTTTTTACCAGCTAAATCAATTACAGTTATTACAATATTTTCTTGCGAGCCTGATTCTATAATTAATTTAAATGAAGTAGTAGAAGGATTTGGAAAAACTTTTAACGATAAATCATTATCATTATTCAAATCAACACTATTCATATTTGCGCTCATTCTTTTATATCCTGATGTATTCCAGCATCTTTGTTTAGATGAAAATATAACTACACTGATTTGTGCTAAATTATTATTAGCATCTTTAACTTTTAATAAATATGTGCCTGGTTTTAAATTGTAGAATTTATTATTTGAACTATATGCTCTATTAGAAATTGAATATCCATATGGCGCAATACCTCCTATTGCTTGAACCTCAATATAACCATCAGAAGCCCTTCTGCATGATATATTTTTCTTGGACACTAAATGCAATGTTAGTATTTCTACTTTAGGTTGATTGATAGTAATTGTTTGAGTTTTGATACAACCATTTATATCTCTTACAGTTAATAAATAATTACCAGCAATTATATTATTGAATATATTTGTTGTTTGATAAATATTATTATTTAAAGCGTAAGTATATGAACCAGCTCCTCCAATTGCATTGATGGTAATAGTAGCTGTACCTCCCGATGATACTATAGTATCTAAAATAATTGAAATAACTATTGGATTGGGCTGCTGTATAGTGATTGTAGATGATATAGAATTTCCAATCGAATCGGCAACTACATAATTATAAGTACCTGCTGAAACGCTAAACGTACCAGTTCCGATATAAGGGGGCGTTCCTCCGGTAGCCGAAACTGTTACTAATGAACTATCTCCATAGCATCCGATTGTATTAGCCACTACATTAATTGAAAGTAATGTTGGCTGAGTAATCATGATAGCACTTGATTTAGTACACCCATTTTTATCTTTTACATTTATTGTATAATTTCCTGCTATGACATTGTTGAATGTATTTGAACTTTGATATGCACCATTATTTATTTGATACAAATATGTGCCTGCTCCGCCTGTTACATTAGCAATAATAGAAGTTGAACCACCAAAACTATTTATACCTCCAGCTGTAATTGATAAATTCAATAATGATGGTTGACTTATTGTAATTGTTGAAGTTTTTGAAACTCCATTGGCATCCGTTATCGTATAATTATAGGTTCCGGCTGAAACAACAAACGTACCAGTTCCGATATAAGGGGGCATTCCTCCGGTAGCCGAAACTGTTACTAATGAACTATCTCCATAGCATCCGATTGTATTAGCCACTACATTAATTGAAAGTAATGTTGGCTGAGTAATCATAATAGTACTTGATTTAGTACACCCATTTTTATCTTTTACATTTATTGTATAATTTCCTGCTATGACATTGTTGAAAGTATTTGAACTTTGATATGCTCCGTTATTTATTTGATACAAATAAGTGCCTGCACCACCTGAAACATTCGCTATAATAGAGGTTGAGCCACCAAAACTAGAAATACTCCCACTTGAAAGTGATAAATTCAATAACGATGGCTGGCTTATTGTAATTGATGAAGTTTTTGAAACTCCATTGGCATCCGTTATCGTATAATTATAGGTTCCGGCTGAAACACTAAATGTTCCAGTTCCAATATAAGGAGCTGTTCCTCCGTTAGCCGATACTGTTACCAATGAAGACCCTCCATTACAAAGGATATCTGTATTGTTTAACCCAATTATTAATGTAGAAGGCGTTGCAGGATTTGAAATTTGTTTTTCAATAACTCCAGCATCAGGCAAATTAACAATTGCATTACCTAATATATCAAGGGCCATACCAACATTTTGTCCAAAGTCTATTACCTGACTAGTATTACTAGGCGTGAAATCCCATAAAGTTGGATTTATATTAGTAGTGTTTGTCCAAAGAGATTGTGATGTCAAAAGTTCGTTTGAGTTAATATTAAAATTAGTGATGCTATTATTGGAAAGTTTGAAAACATTATTTTCGTGAATAAGTTGACCTGATGTCCATTGCCCAGATCTTACTACATCAACGCCATTTGACAATTCGAAAATATTATTCTTAAAAACAACTATACCTTGAGTTGAAACATTACTTTTCATAGATCCCATTGAAACTTCAGCCAGACGATCTACGACATTTTCAATAATAACATTGTTATAAAATTTCATGTTTGATACTGTTACTACATAAGTGCCTCCATTACTGATGTAAAACAAAGAACCATTATTAATAAATTTATTGTATGAAAATTCATTATTTTCAATCACTCCTCCATTGCCCGAACCATTTTCTACTACTCCATTACAGTCATAAAAAGTATTGTACGCAATGAAATTATTAGATGAACCATTCCCATAAAACTCAATGGCTCCACCATCATATATATAATCAAAACTATTAGCCCAACAATCATGAAAATAATTATTGGTTATTTTATTATTAGCACTAGAAATTACAATTGGATTTGCTCCATAATCATTATCACCACCAACATTATTTACAACCATTCTTAAATTTCCAATATCACAATGATCTATAGTATTATTTGGACCAACCCAGTATGTACCAATACCAACCAATGAAATAGTGCAATTCTTTATAGTATTATTATTGGATGTGCCATCAAATCCAAAAGCACGTTGAATTTTGGACTGAATTGATCTATCTGTTAAACTTATGGAAGGATCTGTTATTTCAAACCCATCAAAAACAATAAAGTTTTTATTATACAAATAAAATAAATATGAAATTGCAGACCCAGTACCGGTAAATTTTGGCTTTGCACCAATTCCGTAACTATTATACACAATTGGATTAGATAAAATACCAGATTTGTTAATAGTTAAAGTACCGCTAAAAACGTCTCCCTTTTTAAATGAAATAGTATCCCCTGGTAAAAAGTTATTTTGGTTGGATTGTACATCAGATAATGATTTCCAAGGTGTTGATAAACTACCATTGGAAATCACTCCTGCATAAGAAGAACTTAGATAATAGACACGAGCGAAAGAACCGAAACTTAAAAAAATAAATAAAAAAGGTAAAATGGTTTTTAGAATAAAAGATTTTCTTTTCATTGGTTTAACATTTAGGGTAAATAATAGAAAAAATGAATTGACTTAGTATAGTAAGGAAGATTTAATCACAATGTTTTCAATCATTTCATTTAAAATAGTTCGTCATTTTAAATAGACTATAAAAAGTTTACATTCGCTATTTATAAGGCCAAATATTATGCCAATGGCTTTATGTGGTATATTAATGATTAGTTAAATCGCCATATTTTTAATGTGGCTATTTACATAATACAATAAATGATAAGTAATAATTACAAAGCAGAGCTAAAATGGATGAAACTATATATTATTACAGTTCCATTTGTGATATTTTTTAGTTACTCGATATATCTATTTTGTTCCGACTCTACAATAGAAAAAATGAAAGACGAAGATCAATTTTTCGAATTGGGAACTGCCCTCTTATTTTTAACAACTTCAACTTTATTTCTACTATCGTATAGTCACAATAGAAATATTTTACTTTTACTTTTATCTATATTACTATTTTTTGGTGCAGGGGAAGAATTAAGTTGGGGACAGAATTTTATAGGATTTAAAACTCCTGATGAATTAAAAAAAATAAATGTTCAAAAAGAATTCAACCTACACAACATAGAAATATTCAATACCAACAATTTTGATCATACTAGAAAAAAAGGATGGCGTAGATTATTTGAAATAAATTTTATTTTCAGAGTATATATTATTCTATATGGAATTATACTTCCCTTATCAGTATTTCATAATAAATGGATAAATAAAATAGTATCTAAAATAAAAATTCCAATTCCACCTATATCTTTAGGTGTGTTTTTTTTCGTCAGCTGGCTAGCATATAAAATAGTTCTATACTATCTCCCAATAGGAAAAAATGAAAACTATTACGAAAGTACTGGTGAAATATTCGAATTCCTAACTGCTTATATTTTTTTATTAATAGGAATTTATTTCTTTAAAATGAGAAAAGAAAATATAATGGGAATAGACATCAAAGAATATTTAACACAATCAAAAATGATTAATTCAGCATTGGATTAATCTTCTTTTGTACATAATCTGATAGTATATTAATTATAATAAAAATGGAAGCACTAAATATAATAGACCCTATCACAACAGGATAATCTAATTTAGTCAATGCATCAACAGTTATTTTCCCTACCCCATTCCACCCAAAAATAAACTCAACAAAAAAAGCACCTGCCAGCAATTCGGCAAACCAACCCGTTATTGAAATAAAAACGGGCATAATAGCATTCTTTAAAGCATGTTTAAATAAGATGGTTGTTTTATTGAGACCTTTTGCATAAGCTGTTCTAACAAAGTCTTTATTCAATACATCTAACATTGAGCTTCTCGTTAATTGTGTAATAATAGAAAGAGGCCTTATTCCTAAGGTAATTGCTGGGAGTATAATATTTTTTACTACTAAATATTTTTCACCAGTAACATCATCTATTTCATATAAACTACCAGTAAAATTTAATCCACTGATACTATGAAATTTGATTCCAAATAACCACGCAATAAGTATTGCTATAAAAAAAGATGGTGCAGAAATACCAATAGTACTTATTAGAATACTACAATAGTCTAGTATTTTATTTTTATTAATAGCAGATACCACACCTAAAAAAATACCAACTACACTTGCTATAAATAACGCAAAAAAAGCTAATAAAAAAGTTGCGGGAATTGCTTCTGATAATATGGCAATTACATTTTTCTTTGATTGATAACTTTTCCCAAAATATGGAAGCTTAATAACGATATTATTATTAGGACCTATAAAAATACCTTTTATATCCTTTTCTTTAATTTCAGAAGAATTGTATACACTTAGAAAAGAAACATCATTAATAAACAATGTATATTGTTTCCATTTAGGCTGATCCAAGTGAAAAGACTTTCGGATATTTTCCAATGTTTTTTTATCCCCTGATTGTCCAACCATCAATCTTACGGGATCACCCAATAATTGAAAAATAACAAAAGACAAAGTAACCACTCCCCATAAAACAAACAGTGCTTGTGCGATTTTTTTTACAAAAAACATCTGTTTACAAGTTTATTATTGGCGCCATAAAATTCATACTATTTCTGATTCGACTCAATAATCTTAATCAATTCATTTGGATTAAATTTATGATCTTCAATTCCTTCATATGACTGTATAATATTTCCATTCCATAAATAATATACCCCTGGTGTTGTACCTTTATTTCCCAATAATTTGAAGAATGTGGGTATATCATTAATTACAAAGTAAGGTAACGGCAATTTAGTTTCGGTAAAAAATTCGGGAATCTTAAACGTCTCTTCATTCATGAATAATACATATATGGACGGTAATTTATGAGACTTTAGAAGCACTCCAATTTCTTTAGCAGCATCTCTGCAATGATCGCAGCCTGGTACAAACAGACATACGATTTTTTTACCTTCATCTAAATTCACTTTCTTTCCGGAAAAATCTGAATACATTGAAAATTTAGACTGCGTTTGTTTGGGACCTTCAACAACTTTAATTGTTGGTAATGTATCTTTTTTATTGATTACTTTTTTAATACTGTCCTTATTTATTACAGCAATAACCTCAGTAGAAATTTGGTTTGAATCAATATTAATATTGAGCGAATCATCTAAGGAATTAGGAATGGGAATGACTTTATTATCAACTGTTTTTTCACAGGGACAAAAAGGGAATATGAAAAACATTAAAAAAGCCGACAAAAAATAAATAAACAATATTACTATAAATTTATTTTCCCCTTTTGGCTTATCTGAAATGTTTTTATACAGATAAATTAGCATTAAAATAGTGATAATGTTTTTTATAACTGCTTCAAGTGGCGTCATTGGTATAAGCTGACCGAAACAACCACAATTTCCATTCATGGCACCGTGTTCATACATTTGAATTCCTAGATGACAACAAAAAGCAAATAACAAAATAATAGTGATAGGTATTACAAAGGATTTAATATAGTGGCGCTGAAGAATGGCAATGGCTATAGCGGTTTCTAATGCAATAATTAATCGTGAAAGATAGGGCGCATTGCACCAATCAACAATACCTAAATCAACTAATTGCTTTTCAAACGCCCAAATTGGAAATGACTTTGCTATAGCAGATAGCAAAAAAATACCTGCGATTAAAATTCTGACTATCAGCGGTAAATTCTTTTTAATACTATTCATCTTTTTATTTTTATTAATTATCGGATTATTTTATTTTTTATGTTTTCCTTCCTGAATCAGAATTAATCCGAATGCAGCATAATTCATAATATCAAAATAATTAGCATCTACCCCTTCACTCATCAATGTAATCCCCTTGTTAGAAATAATTTGTTTGATTCGCAATAGTTTAGCTAGTATTAAATCAATGAAACTTTCCTGACTCATTTCTCTCCATGCTTCCCCATAATCATGATTTTTATCAGTCATCAATTTTTTCGCTTCAGTTACTTTTTCGTCATACCTTTTTGCAACATCATTTACAGGCAATTGCTCCACTTCCTCATCATTAATATCTAATTGAATTAATCCGATTATCGCATAATTAAAAATCCCTTCAAATTCACTTATTATTCCATCATTAATTTTTTGATGCTGCTTTTCCTGAATGGTTTTAATTCTTTTGGCTTTGATATATATTTGATCTACAATCGATATTGTTCTGTATACTCTCCATGATGTACCATAATCGGATGTCTTTTGTAAAAAAACATTTCTGCAGTTCTTAATAACTTCATTATATTGTAAAGACGTATTCATTGATTAGTGGTTTTCAATTAAAAAACATTTATTAAATTTCAATCTTACAAATTAATATTTGCAATTTTGCTATAATTAAACAAAAATACAATTACTCTGCCAATGTTTTCACTCAATTGTAAAGGAAAAATGCTAACACTTGAAAAGCCTGCAGTCATGGGCATTATCAATGCAACCCCTGATTCTTTTTACGAAGGCCATCTTAATGACACAAAAGAAATCTTACTTTCCCGGGTTGCAAAAATGATTGTAGACGGTGCCAGTATTATCGATATTGGTGGTCAAAGCACCAGACCTGGAAGCGTTCAAATTAATAAAAATGAGGAATCTGACAGGGTATTGCCTATCATTGAGCTTATACATAAAACTTTTCCTACAACAATTATCTCCATTGATACCTATTATAGTAAGGTTGCCAAAGAAGCCATTTTGGCCGGTGCATCAATGGTGAATGATATTAGTGCCGGTAAATTTGATGAAGAAATGATTCCTATCGTTGCATCAGCAAAAGTGCCCTATATATGCATGCACATGCAGGGCACCCCTGAAAACATGCAAAAAAATCCAGTTTATAAGGATATAACAAATGATATTTTGACTTTTTTCATACAAAAAGTAGAAGAGTGCAAAAAAGCAGGTATTCTTGATATTATAATTGATCCTGGTTTTGGATTTGGGAAAACCATTCAACATAATTTCACCCTTTTAAAAAACTTGAAAATGCTTTCTATGATAGGATATCCGATTCTTGCAGGATTATCCAGAAAAAGCTTAATTAATAAAACTTTAAACATAGATCAATCGAAAGCGCTGAATGGCACCACTGTATTAAATACCTTAGCTATTCAAAATGGAGCTTCTTTATTAAGGGTACACGACGTAAAAGAGGCGATGGAAACAATTCAATTATTTGACGCATATATCAATGCCGTCCTGAATCAAGACGGCATTGATGCTATTTGATGATTAGCTAATAAAATAATTATTTTTTATTAAGCATCATTTTTTTTCTTTTTACCTCCATTTCTGATTTCGCTTTTTCCTTTGACATAACATCCAATATTTCTATATCAAATACTAAAATAGAATTTGGCTTAATATCTTCGCCAGCCCCCTGCTTTCCATATGCTAAAGGAGATGGAATAAATAGTTTTGCTATAGCGCCCTTATTAAGTGATGCTAAACCATCTTTCCATCCTTTAATAACGCCTCCCCCATAAGAACGATCGTTTGTCATATTTACATTAAAAGGCTCTACATGACCTTTAGAAGAATCGGTATTACTATCAAAAACAAATCCATCTAATGTCATACCTGTGTAATTTGTTTTAACAATAACTGAAGTATCAATATTAGCTCCAGAACCTTGCTTAACTATCTGCACATAAACACCTGATGATAATTTTGTTGGAGTTAATTTATTTTTGTTAAAATACTCTTGTAATTCTTTATCTTGTTTAGCAAAAATTTCGATATTGTCGATAGAGTCTCTTTTCTGAGCTTCCATTCTATCTTGCAACTTTACAAGTTCTGCTTCTTTTGAATCCTTGAAAATGTTTAACAATTTAATAGTGGTAGTAAAATAACAACCTTTCTTAAAAAAAGAAGGCATTGCAGCTGGATTTGCTGCGAACATAGAATCGGTTAATATTCTCAATACTAAACTGTCCCCTTTTCTAAGTAAAGAAATTATTTTATAATACTCAGGAGGAATAGTATTTGAGTTAAAAGGCTCAATTACTGGACCAGAAGTTTTTCTTGTGTCATTTAATACTGAATCTTTCTTACCATCATTTGCAATCTGACATATATGCATTTGCATAAATTGACCATTTTTAATTTTTGGACCAGATCCTGTTTCAATTACCATATACTCCATACCTTTTTGTCCTTTCTTAAATTCTTGTTTGCATGATAAAAAAGGAATCATTGCTAATAATAAAATGTAATAACCGTTTTTCATTGTTTTATAGTTTAAAATTGATAAGTACATAATTCTTTTTTATTTTCAATCATTGCCTCTTTGAATTTCGATACAACGAGCTCAATAGCGTCTCTGCTGCTGCCTCCAGCCGCGTTAAAATGACCACCTCCGTTGAAATATTTTCTTGCAAAAGTATTTACATCAAAATCACCTTTACTTCTAAAGGAGCATTTTCTTTCTTCCCCTCTATCTATAATTATTGCTGCCATTTTAATTCCTTCTATACTTAATGGATAATTTACCAACCCTTCGGTATCACCTGTTTTTATTTCGTATTTTATTAAGTCTTGTTGAGGAATAGAAATTAAAGCAGTGTTATATTCATAGAATATTTGCATTCTATTTAGCAACACATTCCCTATAAATCTCAATCGGTTTTCCGAAAAATTATCAAATAAATTTTCATGTATACTACTTTGTTTCAGTCCCCGTTTCAACAAATCTGCAATCATTAAATGCACCGCTGAAGAGGTAGAAGGAAAACGAAAAGATCCAGTATCCGTCATCGCGCCTGCGTATAAGCACTTTGAAATATCGTCATTTATTTTATCTTGGAATCCTGCATTAATAATAAAATCATAGACCATTTCAGCGGTTGAACTTTTTGATGTATCGCTCAATCCATATGCAAACACTTCTGTTTGCGGTTGTTGATGATGATCTAATAATATTTTAGTGGAAGATGATTGCAAAAGCGCCTGTTCCATATTTTTTGTTCTATTCAAGGTGTTGAAATCAAGACAAAAAATCCAATCTGCTTCGTTAATCAATAGATTAGAGGCAGTGGTTTCTTTTTCATAATCCAATACAGTAGAACATGCTGGCATCCAATTTAAAAATGAAGCCCAATTGGTAGGCGAAATCACAGTAACGATATGATTAAATTGAATCAGAAAATGATAAAGACCAAGAGTAGATCCCATCGCATCCCCATCAGGTTTTTGATGCATGGTTATAACAATCTTTTTAGGAATCGTTAATAAATTAAATATATTGGAAATAGGTAGCATGAAGGCGCAAAAGTAAGCGTAAAATACGAATGTTCAAATTTCAATGATGTTAAATGTAATTTGGTATTATCTTTGCGCCCTAAAAACAACCCAAATGACTAATAGAACTTTTACAATGATTAAGCCGGATGCCACTAAGAATGGACATACCGGAGGTATTTTAGAGATGATAAACAAGGCAGGTTTCCGTATTGTAGCTATGAAAATGACGCATTTAAGTAAGGAAAAAGCTGGAGAGTTTTATGCTGTTCATAAAGAACGTCCATTTTATGGAGAATTAGTAGAATTCATGAGCCGCGGGCCAATCACTGCAGCTATACTTGAAAAAGAGAATGCTGTTGAAGATTTTCGTAATTTAATAGGTGCTACAAATCCTGCAAATGCAGAAGAAGGAACCATTAGAAAAAAATACGCTACTTCAATAGGCGAAAATGCAGTGCATGGTAGCGATAGCGATGAAAATGCAACTATCGAAGGAGATTTCTTTTTTAGTAAACTTGAGCAATTTTAATCAAATTAATGAAAAGATAAGGGCTCCGTTCTATTTAGGAATGGAGCTTTTTTGTATCTATATATTTAGTTTATATTAATTTATTAGCAAATATGCAAACAACATTAACCATCATTAGGTACAAGACATGGGCAATACCCCTGGCATTTATTGCTATGATTATTTTCAGAATCCCATTATATTTAAATAAAAATATTGTGTTTTTTAAATTGATGGGGTCAGGGAAAAATGGAACATTTGATAAAATACCAGATTTGCATCAATGGGCAATACTAGCGACTCATAAATCAAGTGAAATTAATTCTATATTTAATTTAGATAAACCTTATGGAGTATTTATTATGAAATGGTTACATTTTTTTTCAACAGAATTCTATACCTTATTATTAGAACCAATTTCCGGGCATGGAACATGGGATAATAAAGCTGTTTTTGCAAACTCTACCTCAAAAATAATAACAGAAGGACAAATTGCTACACTGACAAGAGCTACTATTAGATTTTCCAAATTAGGTCATTTTTGGAAAAATGTGGCCCCTATTGCTGCAAAAATGAATACAGCTAAAGGGTTGATTTTCTCAGTTGGGATTGGCGAAGTGCCCTGGATTAAACAGGCTACTTTTAGCATCTGGGCATCTGTAGAAGACCTAAAAAACTTTGCCTATAATATGAAAGAGCATAGTGAAGTAGTGAAAAAAACAAAAGAACAAAAATGGTACAGTGAAGATATGTTTTATAGATTTAATATTATTGACAGCTTTGGTAGTCTACATGGCAATAATCCTCTAAAAAGAAAGCGTTAACTTTATATAATTAAATACATACTATTTTTTAATAGTATGTATTTATCAAAATAATCATAAATGAAAAATATAAAATTAATTGAAGTGCCTTCTGAAATTGGCGCGGGAACAAGGGGAGCTAGTTTAGGTGTAGATGCCATCAAAATAGCAGGATTGGATTTTATGAGTAACTTCTTTATTCATTTCCCATCTGAAAAAGTTGAAACTGAAAATAATTTATTATTCGAACCTATTCAATCCCCTTTTGCTAAAAGAATTCATGGCGTAGTAAACATGTATGAAAGAGTGAGTAAAGCTGTTTGTGATAGTATAAAAAATAATTTTTTTCCCGTAATATTAAGTGGAGATCATAGTAATGCCGGTGGAACCATTGCAGGTATTAAAATGGCAAAACCTAAAAGTAAACTTGGGGTGATTTGGATTGATGCCCATGCTGACCTTCATACACCATATACAACTCCATCAGGCAATATGCACGGCATGCCCTTAGCAACAGCTATTTCAGAAGACAATATCGAATCTAAAGTTCATGACTTAGATGAAAAGACAACTAAAATGTGGACGCAACTTAAGTCGATTGGGAAAATAAATCCAAAAGTTTTACCAGAAGACATTGTACTCATTTCTCTGAGAGACTATGAGAAGGAAGAAAAATATCTTATCGAAAAACACGGAATTAAAGTTATCTCTACCAGTGAAGTAAGAAGAAACGGAGCAGAAAATATTAGTCGGAAAGTGTTAAGATACCTAAGCGATTGTACAGATATTTATGTAAGTTTTGATGTTGATAGCCTCGACTCTTCCATTTCAAAAGGCACTGGAACCCCTGTTAATAATGGGCTTAGAGAACGTGAAGCAGAAGATTTGATCAGTAAGTTTATGCAAAACAGAAAAATCTGCTGCTTTGAAATTGCCGAAGTAAATCCTACCCTTGATAAAGAAAATCTTATGGCTGAAATTGCTTTTAATATTCTACAACGAAGCGTAAATATTTTAATGATGAACTAGTTTTATTTCCCGTAAACTTATTGCCATAAATTTGTCGGGTACACTTTTTCTTGGATCAATTGATTTATTTTTTCTTTCACTCCTGCTGAATCTTCTTTATAAGTAACCCCAAACCATTGAGCGCTAGTGGGAATAACGCTAATAGTATTATCCCCCGATTTAATAAAATAATCTGCTATAATTGGAATGAAAAATTCAGCTTTAATATTTTGCATATTACTTGAAACAAAATCTTCAAATAATTTTTTTGACAAATTAAAAATAGAAGGATGAAAGCACCAGAAATTCATAGATACCATAGCCGTTGGTGACAACCCCTTCAACTTATCATCATCTTCATACACCACAACCCCTTCATTTTTATATATTTTTGTACATTCATTAATGGAGATCAATGAATGATTGGAATCGATTTCACAAACTCCCCTGCTCACCGTACCATGCTCACTTAAAGTTTTATCCAATTGATAACCAATAATAGCATACGTTTTTTCATTGCATTGATTATGAAGAAATGCATACGCTTTTTCAAATGCATTTAACCCATAATAATCATCTGCATTAATCACTGCAAAGGGTTCATGGATAGTATCTGAAGCGCATAATATCGCATGTCCAGTTCCCCATGGTTTCGTTCTTTCGGAATTTATAGTACCTATAACATGAGCATCCATTTCTTGATAAACATAGTCTACTTTAATTTTACCTGCTAACTTTGATGCAAATTTTTCTTTGAAATTATTGGCGAAATCTTTTCTGATAATAAATACTACTCTTCCAAACCCCGCTTTAATAGCATCATAAATGGAATAATCCATAATGGTTTCTTCTGAAGGGCCAAACCCTTCGGTTTGTTTCATGCTACCATATCTACTCGCCATACCTGCTGCTAAAATTAAAAGTGTTGGTTTCATTATGAGTATATTGAATTTTCTGTATTAAAAATAATAAACTAGCTTGCAAAAATAGGATAAGATTAGATAATAATGAAAAATGTTTAATATTGAAACACCATACCAAATTGATGAGATAATAGATCCATTATTTTCTTCGAAAGGAATTAAAATGTCTATCGCTCGCCTTGATTTAATTCATAGTATTGTTTCTGGAAATAAATTATTTAAACTTCATTACTTTATTAAAGAAGCTATAGAAAAAAACATTTCTACCATCATCACATTTGGTGGGGCTTATTCTAATCATTTAGTGGCTACAGCCTACTACACAAATTCTATTGGGTTAGATTGTTATGGTATCGTTCGCGGCGAGGAGCCTGACAATTATTCGCACACCTTGCTAAATTGTTTGAAATACAATATGAAACTTTTGTTTATTCCGCGTGAAAAATATGATGATAAAAATAAAAATACCCTACTCACCGATTTAAATTTAACCGAGTTCAAATCAATGGTAATACCTGAAGGAGGCTATCATCCTTTAGGTGCTGCTGGTGCTTCGATAATAATGAATCAATTGCATAAGAATAACTACAGCCATATTTGCACCGCCGTTGGCACAGCAACAACTTTAGCCGGACTATTACAAAATGTCACTCCCACTGAAAAAATTATTGCCGTTCCTGTTATTAAAAATATGAATGACTTAGAATCAAGAATAACCTATTTATCTCAACATAAACAAATTCCGACTCCAGTGGTTTTTGATCATTACCATGTTGGAGGCTATGCAAAAAAAAATGATGCATTATTGGATTTCATGAACAATTTTTACAAAAATTTTTCGATTCAAACCGACTTTATTTATACAGGAAAAATGCTTTATGCCTTATATGACCAAATAAAAAATAATTACTTTAAGGAAGGCAGTTCCATTGCATGTATACATACAGGAGGCATTCAAGGCAATTTATCCCTACCCGCCGATTCTTTATTTTTTTAATACTACAACATAAATATATATTTGCAAATAAAAACAGATTACTATCGACATTGATACTATCCAATATGAAGAGATTGATTTCAATTAAATTATTGTTTTTTTTTCTAATTGCTTTTACAGCAAAAGGTCAACATTCATTACCTGCTATCACCGTAAATAGTTTTAATGAAAAAGTAATAGTAAGCTGGCTTAATGATTATACAAAACCAATTTCAAATATATTTATTCAAAGATCTTATGATAGTTTAAAAAACTTCACAACAATAGGGTCGGTTTTTGTACCTCAAAATAAAGAGAATGGCTACCCCGATAATAATCCTCCATATAACAGAATGTATTATAGAGTCTCCATTACATTTGAAGGCGGAGAATATGAAATCGGACCTTCAGCAAGATCACCTAAAAAATCAAAAGACATCCCAGTAATTGATATAAAAGATTTGAAAACTAAAATAATCACTAAAGAGCTATTTTGGCAGCCAATGGATATTATAGAATTACAAAAAATTGAAAAAAATGATTCTATAATTACTCCAGGCTTAAAAATAAAAAATCAAACTACCATTAATATACCTGAAATAAAAACTAAAACACAACAAGCAACGTCGATTGAAAAAGAAAATATAACCATTGAAAAACCAATTCCTCCCATTGAAAAAGTAGTAACTTACCCAAGTGCTTATCTATTTGCAAATAAACAAAATAGTGTCACTATTCATCTGCCAGATGCTTCCAACAAAAAGTATGTAATAAAATTCTTTAACGATTCAAATGAATTTCTGTTTGAATTGACTAAACTAAACGAAGATTACCTCATTATAGAAAAAGTGAATTTCGTTCACGCCGGATGGTTCTATTTTGAACTATTTGATAATGGAATAAGTGTAGAAAAAAACAAATTCTATATTAGTAGTGACACAAAATCCGGAAACAAATAATTATACTAGTTTTGAATTGAAAATAATCTCAAAGTTTCTTTTTATCAGCATCTTCACTTCATTTATATCCACTTCTTTACCAACTTCTTTTTGAATAGATGTGACTTGTTTATTTTGAATTCCACAAGGAATAATATTATTGAAATAACTCAAATCGGTGTTGACATTTAATGCAAACCCATGCATAGTAATCCATCGGCTGCATCGAACACCTATAGCACATATTTTTCTTTCTTTTCCTGGCTTTCCTGCATCAATCCATACACCCGTTTCACCAGCTATTCTATCACCAGAAAGACCATAAAATGCAATTGTTTGAATAACCACCTCTTCTAGATTTCTTAAATATTTTCCTATATCTGTATAGTATTTTTCTAAATCCAATATTGGATATCCTACAATTTGTTGAAGTCCATGAAATGTGATATCCCCTCCTCTATTTGTTCTAAAAAATGAAATCTCTTTTTCATTCATCTCCTCATCTGAAATCAATATATTTTCAATATTACCACTTTTTCCCAACGTATACACAGAAGGATGTTCGCAAAATAATAAATGGTGAGTTGTTGGAATAGTAAGTAAGTCCACCTCTATACCGGCTTTTCTTAGGGTTGATTTTATCTCCACATTTTTAGACAATATATTTTCCTGAATATCCCATGCAGCTTTATATTCGATGAGTCCTAAATCCTTGAAATATACTTCCTGAATTTCCAATATAGATGAATTTATTAGTAAAATTAACGTTTTAAATGTTTAGATTTTTACAAAATTATTATGACATTATAGCTCCCATAAATTAGGGCGGCATTTATTTACCCTATTATCAATAAATGCAAGTACTTTTGACAAAGAAAAAAAATAAAATGAACAAAGAATTCGAAGAGGAATTGTCAGAATCAGAAGAGCTTTATGAACAAATGTCAATAATTATTGACAAAGGTCAAGAGCCACTTCGTATTGATAAATTTTTAATGGCTAGAATTGAAGGTGCGACTAGAAATAAGATTCAGCAAGCTATTGAAAATGATCTTGTATTGGTTAACGACAAACCAATCAAAAATAATTACAAGATTAAAGGTGGCGACAAAGTAATTATTTATGATACAACCCATCAGGAGGCTTCAGAAATAGAACCACAAAATATACCGTTAAACATTATTTATGAAGACAATGATTTATTCATTGTAAATAAACCAATTGGGATGGTGGCACATCCTGGCTGTGGAAATCCAGACAAAACATTAATAAACGCTGCCGCTTATCATTTAAAACAGCAACTACCTAATGTTGATGATAATGAATTACCACGGTATGGCTTAGTGCACAGAATTGATAAAAATACAAGTGGGTTAATGGTGATGGCGAAAAATAAAAAAAGCATGAGCGATTTGGCCAAACAATTTTTCGACCATACTGTTTATAGAAGATATGTTGCTTTGGTTTGGGGTAATTTTGATGAAGATCAAGGAAAAATTGTTGCTCATGTAGGCAGACATCAAAAATCAAGAAAACTATTTACTGCTTATCCTGAAGGGGATCATGGAAAAGATGCAATTACGCATTATAAGGTGCTTGAAAGATTCAATTATGTAACTTTGGTTGAATGTAGGTTAGAAACAGGCCGAACTCATCAAATTAGAGTTCATATGCAGTATATTGGACACCCCCTTTTTAATGACGATTTTTATGGCGGCGACAGAATAGTAAAAGGAACCGTATACGCTAAATATAAACAGTTTGTAGACAATTGCTTTAGTATTTGTTCACGTCAGGCGCTTCACGCAAAAGAATTGGGATTTATTCATCCTACCACTAAAAAAGAAATTATTTTTGATAGTGAAATGCCGGAGGATATGAATACTATTATTGAAAAATGGAGGAAATACAGCCAATTTAAAAATGCAGAAGATTAATTTGGTATGCAAGAAGATGTACAACCTATAGGACCAAATCCATTATTACTATTACAATTAATTGAAGTCCGTATGCCATTTGGGAAATATAAAGGAACCATTTTGTGCAACTTGCCGGTGAGTTATTTGGAGTGGTTTAACCGTAAAGGATTCCCTGCAGGAAAGTTAGGAATTCAACTTCAAACTATTTACGAAATAAAATTAAACGGGCTGGAATACATGTTGAATAATTTGAAGAAATATTAAGCAATTAATCTTGAAAATCATATAATGTTGCCGTAAAAACGCCCCGTTCTCTTTTTTTAAAAATCGCCTTCCAGTTTCCATTATATCTAATTAAAGAAGGCACAAACTCATTATTAAATTTAGTCATTTTAACTTCCATGCTTACTTTAAAGTCATAAAAACCTGCATCAAAACTAAGGGTATAATTCCTGGCTATCACATCAAATGTACTATCATCAAACCATGTTTTCATTTCATCTACAACAACATCCCCTTCTCTTCCTGGTTTAACTTTTTGTGTAAAAACAAAACAATTGAAATTATTGTAAAAATCTTTATCGAGAAACATATCATAACTTTCCGCTACTGTTTCATCAAATAAGGCTGTTTTATTACTCATGAAAGGAATCCCTGAAATTCTTTTTCCAGGATTAAAAAACAACATTTTTAATTGCTCTTTATGTTTATCAATACCCGATTTATTTTTTGTATCAAATTGATTACTTCCAACTACATTAGTTTCATTACAAATCGAATCTTTAGTAAAAAACAAAGAAGCATACAACTGAGCTGTATAATAATTGAAATCATGAGAATTATCAAATATATCGCCAGTGGAAAACTCTTCCAACGTTTGCATCTTTCTGCAATTACTTTCCCTTATTTGTTTTGTTTTACTATGCAATGATGCCGTTTGCTGATTGTGGCTATCAAACATCCTTATATCATTAATAGCAGTAAAACCCAGTGTTCTAAGGTTTTTAAATGATTTGTAAAAACTTGTATCCGATTTAATTCTGTCAACAAAAGTGGAGACATTTATTTTTGTATCTACAACAACAGGGCTTAAGGTTATATAATTTTTTCCTATTTCAATTATTGAATCTGAATTATGCTGCGCAAACAATAACTGAGGTTGAATCAGTAGCAGTAAGTAAATAAAATAATTTCGCATATAATCTTATCATTTTTCATAAATCATGCGATAATCCATTTTTATCTTTCCTTTTGAAATATCCTCTAACTTTCTTTTTAACAAAGTCCTTTTTAATGCTGTAATGTGGTCTATAAATAACTTGCCTTCAAGATGATCATATTCATGTAAAATGATCCTAGCTGAAAGACCAATAAAAGTTTTAGTATGGGGATTAAATTGTTCATCAAGATAATTAATAGTTACAGATTGGTAACGCATTACATCTTCCCTTACTTTTGGGATACTTAAACATCCTTCATTATAACTCCACTTTTCTCCTGATAAATTCACAATTTTAGCATTAATAAAAATCCCCTTAACGCCTGGTTCATCTGGATACAATCCTTTTTCATCTTCTTCTTGATTGTCAAATATCTGTTCGCTATCCATGATAAAAATCCGGATACTTTTATTTATTTGAGGAGCCGCTAAACCAACACCATTGCTATCATACATC
>CANICR010000007.1 GCA_947466405.1 Chitinophagaceae bacterium
CCAGTGCAATTAATTAATATTTCTATTCTTTCTCCTGCTGATAATAAATAACGCGTTACAGCCACTGGCTGATTTAATAAACCACCATCTGATGTAATAACAAAGAATTGCCTATTGTCACTAAATCCTAAATTATAGGATCTTTCAATTGCTGCGTTTAATATTCTAAATCTCACAACCTGAGCGGGAATATTATATTGTGGAGACAATACTCCATTAACCATTAATGAATCACCATAAGGTGCCGTTATTGAAAACTGATTAGAATTAGTAAAAGTCCGATCTGTTATTACCAATGGAATATCATCCACTCCATAAGTTCTTGGAAGTGGTAATGCTGCTTCTATAGAATCTCTGACGATGATCAAGCCGCCCACTCCTTTTGTAATTTGCTCTTGAGTCATTTCATGAAGGTGTGGATGGTACCAATAAGTTGCAGCGCTATTAGTTACTTTCCAATAAGGTTGCCAAAGTGTACCAGGAGGAATGATTTGATGAGGCCCGCCATCCATAACAGCAGGAAGGTGCATTCCATGCCAATGCAAAGTCGTAGAATCATTTAATGAATTTCTAACATTAAGGTGAACAGTATCTCCTTGATTGAAAAACAATGTAGGCCCCCAGAAATGATCATTATTAATTCCTGCAGTTATTGTTTGCTGACCAGCTTTTAACTGAGAGAATGTATCTTTTATATTCAAATTAAAAGTTGTTCCAGATAAGGTATCTGGTATCCAAAGAGTATTGTATTGTGCAAATGAATTATTTGCAAAAAGCAAGCTAACAATTAATTGAAAGGATAATATTTTTTTCATTTCTATTTTTTAAAGACTTATTTTTTAAAATTGGTAATGATACGCTAATTATAATTCATCTGGAGGAGGCTCATGGGGCGGCCTGCCTGGGCGACCCGGAGGATGATTAAACCTTCTACCCGGAGGTGGTGGCCCATCTGGGAATCGTTCAGGATCATTTTCATCAAATCCATCTTTTCTACTCCCATTCAATTGGCGAGGAGGCCTTCCTTCTCTTGGTGGATTTTCGAATCGATTATTTTTATTGTTTTCAATCTCTTGATTTTCGTGTAATTTATCATCCCCTTGCTCAAATTTACTACTAGTACTGTTTGCCCCCTCTCTAAACATAGGCGGTGGTGGTGGTGGAAGAAATAAGTTTTCTATTAAAGAATCTAATTTTAACAGCTGAGATGGATTGCAGATTTTCCTTATTCTTTTGAAATGATAAAAAACAGACGTGTCTATCTGCATTTTAATTTTAGCAGCATCGTTAACACAATTTAACACGACTAAAGAATCATAGGGATCTGATTTCAATAATTCAAAAAGCGTTTCCCTATATCCCCTCTCTTTATCTTTAAACAACTCTAATTGTGCATGATGTTGCAGCATTAAATTATCCAACTTAGATTGCTGAATACTATCAAGATCCAGATTTTCAATCAGAAATCTTTCGCGTACTGATTTTCTCATATCCTCATGCTTTGGAGGATTTGTCCTAAACCATAGAATGGTAGTAAAAATTGTATTCATTATTAATAATGCGATCATCACATATACCAATAATTTGTTTTTATTGTTTGTCATCATAATAAAATATTGAAGTTGTATTCAAATCATATTCGTTTGAGAATTCACTTTGAGCAGATACTGCATGATTATTAATTTTTACTGTTTGTTCAGATGCCTGTGATAACATAACTGCATTTACAAAAAATAAAATTGCGCAGATACTGATCAACACTAAAGATTTTTTTAATGGCATTTCAAATTCTTGTTCTTGATCAAAAATCCTATGCATCAATTTTGCTTTTATAAAAGGAGACAGTTCTGCAAGTTGCATATCGTCAAAACTATTAAGCACCATTTCTATTTTCGTATTCTTTTCCATTGTATAATATTAACTACTATTCGTAGTAAGCTTCTTTTAAAATATTTCTTAAATTTTCATTCGCTCTATGAATCAATCCTTCAATACTTTTCGTTGTCTTTTTCATTATTTTGCCCACTTCCTGATAACTCAACCCTTCTGATTTTATTAATAAAAAAGCAACTCTTTGATTTTCAGACAAATGATTTAAAGCTTTAAAAAGCACTACAGCATTTTCTTTATTTTGTAGCGCAATTCCAGGATGATAAAAATCCGGAACATCTTCTTTATCCGTTTGAATACCAATAAGATTTTTAAAATAATTAATGGATCTTTTCGATTTCTTTTTACGCTCCCATTCAATTGCTTTAAGATAGGCTATCTTATATATCCAGGTTGATAATTTAGATTCTCCTCTAAAATGCTGTATACCCCTGTAAATTTGAATAAAAACTTCCTGAGTTAAATCTTCCGCATCATGTGATTGCTGCGTTATTTTCAAAATCGTATTAAAAACTACATGCTGATACTCCTCTACTAATTGAGTAAAAGAAACCCTGTCCCCTTTTTTAAGAAGTTCAATAAATTCTAAACTATCAGGCAAAACTCAAACTTTGTATATTAGATGTATAAATTAGTAAATCCCCTTGTAAATAAATAAAATTACAGTTATTTATGAATAATAGGTTCATTAGTTAACTTTACACACTAATTATTCGTTCTAATGATAAAACTTTCTGTTAATATCAACAAACTAGCTACGCTTAGAAACTCAAGAGGGGGCAATAACCCTGATATATATAAAGCTGCTGTGGATATACAGAAATTTGGGGCAGATGGTATTACCATTCATCCAAGACCAGATGAAAGGCATATAAAGTATGCTGATGTATTCGAATTAAATAAAATAATTACTACCGAATTTAATATAGAAGGCAACCCAGCCGATGATAAATTCATTCAATTAGTTTTAGCGAATAAACCAACTCAAGTAACCTTGGTTCCAGATGCACATGGTCAACTTACAAGTAATCATGGGTGGAATACCATTGAACATACCCATTTCTTAAAACCGATTGTACAATTATTTAAAGCAAATAACATCAGGGTATCCATTTTTATTGATCCAATCATTGAGATGATTGAAGCTTCAAAAGAAACAGGAACAGACAGAATAGAATTATATACAGAGTCGTATGCTCGAGAATTTTCTGCAGGCAATAAAGAAAAAGGAATCAAGCCATATGTTGAATCTGCTATGAAGGCGAAAGAGTTGAACCTAGGGATAAATGCAGGGCATGATTTAGATTTTAATAACCTAGCCTACTTTTCCAGGGAGATACCAAATTTAGAAGAAGTTTCTATTGGTCACGCTTTGATTTGCGACTCCATTTATTTAGGACTAGAAAATACCATTCAATTGTACAAAAGACAATTAAAATAATTATTATCCTTTGTATAAAAATATCACTTGAAAATACTGGCAAGTTTAGCTTCCAATGCTTCTCCCCTAAGATTTTTTCCTATGACAATACCAGCAGGGTCTATTAAAAAATTTTGCGGTATACTGGTGATGCCAAATTTTTGAGCTGCTGAATTACTCCATCCTCTTAAGTCGCAAACATGCGTCCAAGTTAATTGATCTTGGTTAATTGCTTGAATCCATGGTTCTTTACTTTTATCTAAAGAAACACCAAGCACAGTGAACCCTTTATTTTTGTATTTATTGAATGCGCTTACGACATTGGGGTTTTCGCCTCTACATGGGCCACACCAACTAGCCCAAAAATCTATCAGCACATATTTCCCTCTGAAAGATTTAATATTGATCATTTTCCCATTTTCATCAGCTTGTTCGAAATCGGGTATCACTTTCCCCATTGGGTCTTTTTTCAATTCAGCAATTTGCTGACCAATATAAGATCCAATATTAGAATTTTGTACATCCTGAGTTAGTCCTGTATACAATTGCTCCATCATAACGCCATCATTACTCAATTGATTAATTCTATATATAGCTAAGGGTGCTATGAAAGAAGATTTATTGTTCATGACAAAATTGATCAAATCGTAAATACATTTTTGAGCTTCGCCATTATCAATAACTGCATTGGGTTGAAACATACTTTCATATGGCTTAGTGATTTGACTATATTTTATAAAATCATCATGGCTTTTAGACCCTGAAACTATAGCTCTATCCAATTCGTCTTTTTTAACTTTGATTTCTACATTACTATTGTCTAAAAACAATACAATAAATGCCTGCGATTTGTCAAAAGTAATAAGCTTAAAATCTGGAGTTGACATTTTCCCATCAAAGGAAAAGTTTCCATTACTTACAACAGTGGTAGCTTCTGGAGCTCTGTTATTTCCATTCAAGAAATCCACAACAGTTCCATCAGGAAATCCTTCAGTAAGGCCATTAATTTTATACCCTTCAGAACTTGCGGTAATTGGAGGATCTGTATTAATTGATTTTTTTTTCTTTTGTTGAGCTGATGCAAATACAGGTAAGAAAACCAGGCATAGAAAAAAATGCTTTATCATAGTAAAATCAGTTGATGATGTATGTTGCAAATTAAGACGTTTCTTCCTTTTTACCTAACCAAAAAGAGAAATTATCATTTAATTATCGACTTGATTAACTGTTTGGATAAATGAAGATATCATAGCGAAATCATTCATTTTGGGGTCCTTTTCAAAATTTTCGTCAAAATTAACACCAAAAAAATCGGGATGCTTAAATTTATGAAGGAAGGAAGCATCACGTAGTTTAATAAGGCCGCCACCAATAAAGAATGGCTTTTCAAAGCTAATATCATTAAAGATTTTCAAGTCAATGTTAATTGATGCAGCGTTATTTAACACATTATGATTCCTTTGAAATAAATAATAGTCACAAACATCATCAAAATCTTTTATTTTAATTTCAATGGCCGTTTTATTAAAATCCTCAAGTTGGAAAGTCTTAATTACTTCTATTTTATTTGAAATTAATTTACAAAACTGCGGTGATTCATTTCCATTCAGCTGAATAAGATCTAAATCAAACTCCTCTATTGTTTTAAAAATTTCTTCTACTGGTGAATTAACAAAAACCCCAACTTTCAAAATTTCGATTTCTGCCGAAGTAATATCAGCAGCTTGTATGAAATTTCTAATATAGTGAATCGATGATTTATCAAATACAAGTCCAACATATTCAATCTCTAATTTATCGAGTTGAAATAATTGCTCTACACTTTTAATTTCACAAACTTTGATATTCATATTATTAGAAAGTTAATGAAAAAGATTATCGATACAACCAATTACTAAGTATTTTCTCTCCACAGGGCGATAATATACTTTCTGGATGAAATTGAACGCCTTGAAGATCATAGTTAACATGTTGTAATCCCATAATATTTTGATCTTCATCTTCTGCGGTTACTTTTAATACTGATGGGAAGTTTTCTCTATTGACGACCCAGCTATGATATCTTCCAACTTGCTGTATTTCATCTAATTCTATAAACAGTTTGCATTTTTTTTCTAGAATTTTTATGGGAGTAGCTACTCCATGAAAAACGGTGGCAAGATTTGATAGGGTGCCTCCGAATACTTCCGCAATGGCTTGATGCCCTAAACAAACGCCAAGTATAGATTTGGAAGAAGCGTATTCTTTAATTAATAATTTTAATATCCCAGCTTCTATCGGAAGACCCGGTCCTGGTGAAAGAACTATTTTATCATACTTGGCAATTTCTTCCAATTCGATTTTATCATTTTTAAACACATCCACTTTTATGTGTGCTAATTTCTCGATAATATGGACAAGATTATAAGTAAATGAATCATAGTTATCAAAAATTAAGACTTTGGTCATAAAAAATAAAATCAATTTATTTTAAATAAAAAAAGACGGAACAAATCCCGTCTTAATAAAATTGCGTTTTAATCAATTAAGCAAACTTTTTTGCATCTTCTAAAAATTTGGCCAACCCAATATCTGTAAGCGGATGCTTTAATAATCCTAAAATTGAATCAAGGGGGCAAGTACATACATCTGCACCGGCTTCAGCACATTTAATAATATGATTTGGATAACGAATAGATGCAGCGAGAATTTCCGTTTTAAATCCTTGTGTACTAAAAATTTGTCTAAGCTGATGAATTAATTCCATTCCATCCCAGCCACTATCATCAATTCTTCCGATAAAAGGAGACACATATGTAGCGCCGGCTTTCGCTGCTAAAATAGCCTGCCCCGCTGAAAAAACTAATGTGCAATTCGTTTTTATCCCATTTTCTGTAAACCATTTAATCGCTTTAATGCCCTCTTTAATCATGGGCACTTTTACAACAATATTTTTATGAATAGCAACTAATTTTTTACCTTCTGCAATGATTCCATTAAAATCAGTTGAAATAACTTCAGCGCTTATATCACCATCCACCATTTCACAAATTGTTTTATAATGCTGCATCACTGCTGCTTCTCCCTTAATCCCTTCTTTAGCCATTAAAGATGGATTGGTGGTAACCCCATCTAGTATACCTAAATCATTGGCTTCTTTTATTTGAGCTAGATTTGCTGTATCAATAAAGAATTTCATTGTAAACTTTTTAAAAATTGAAATAAAAAAATATTTTACGAAGTTAATTGCGAAACGTAAATTTTCAATAAAAGAAAGGAAAAAGATTCTTTTATTTTTTGAAATAAAAAATGGCAAGTTACTTACATCGCACCGCTCAACCATCTACCCTTGCTACCTTCCGGTCCTGGGGGAGTTCAATAGGAGCTGGTCGTATAAGACTTGCCGGTGCAAATATAATCAATTATTTGAATGAAGGAAAAAAATTGAAATTCGTTTCTAAAAACCAAAGCCTGCCCTATCCCTTCTTGAATTAATAGTAGAAACGCCAATTAACCGATCATTTCTATCTGTAAAAGATTTATAGTAAACCAATACTGTATAGGTATTTTCCGTATCAAAATTATTGCCCTCTAGATCCATTCTTATAGAGGGGTCTTTTTTATCAACAGCAATATATGTATAATTATAATATCCTTGCTTTAAGTATGCACTACATTCATATTTATTCGAATTATCATTATACTTCATTTTCCATTGATCATTCAATTCAAAATTGGTAAATTGACCTGCCAGATATAAGTCTTTATTATTCAATTGGTTTAACTTATCTGAAAAGAAAAAATGAATAGTTGCATAATCAGCTTGCCATAATGGATTAATACTTTCATACGTGCAAATATTGTACATGCCATTATAATCAGGGAAATACATGTATTGTTCACCTTCTCTATTGAAATCTGTTTTAAGATAAAATTCTTGTTGATCTTTATTAAACAATCCACTTTCAATCCTGTCAGATGTCATTCTAAAGCTTCTAATATCCAACCATCGCCATTCTTTGCCGCCAGGAAAAAGTCCAACATTCTCAGTATTGTATTCTAACAAATTACCTCTAACAAAAGTTGGGGTGATATTTTTTTGTGCATTTTCCCATCTGTTATTTTGCAATACAACCAATTTTATTTGCTGGGCGGCACTAAAAGAATTGATATCTTTTATATTAACATTGATTTTTATTCGCTGATGGGTATAAAAATAATCTGCTGTAAAAGGCTGAACCATGCTTGCTTGAACGATTGCTTTTTGCTCCAACACCAACATTTTTTTTGTAAAAACCACTTTAGATGTATCTCCATCCAAAAATACTTTTAATAAATAATTGCCAGACTTTATTGGATAAGAAGTTTGATCTGGGAGTAGTGCTTGATAATGCGTATACTTTGTAAAAGCAAGATTTGAATACCTGTATGTGGTAATTCTGTTTTGGGTAAATCCCTTAATAAAGTCAAAAGTGCTCAAATTAAGTGGCTGCCAATTGTAATCGCAAAGAACATAGGTATAGTAATAACTTTTGTACCCTCCTTCCATGTCGTCGAAATCCAATTCAAGTTTATTATTAGCCTCAATGGTATATACAGGCAATCCTTGTTGATTACCATATGCAAATAATTGAATTGTTTGAATATTATCACGATACACTTTTTCGGCATTTTGAGCGGAAGCTACCATCGGCAACAAAAGAAATGCGGTATAAATAATTTTATAAATTTTCAACTGGGAAGCCATTTAATAGTTTTATTAATTTATTTTTGAAAGATAACTAAAATATCTCTTTTGAATCTCCCATTTTTTATAGCGAAAAGGCTTGCAAAGAAAAATAAACAAACTTTTTCTAGGTTTATTATTCGACTTGCTATCGCTGCCACTTCTTTAAGTGTGGCAGTCATGATAGTAGCCTTAAGTTTTGTTAATGGATTTCAACATGAAATAAGTAAAAAAGTTTTTAGCTTTTGGGGACATATAAGGGTATTGCAAAATTTAGAAAATAAGGTAACTATCGCAGAAGAATATCCCATTCACCAAAATGATACCATTGAAACATATTTACATTCTTTCAAAGAAATTGAAACCGTTGAAAGATATGCAACTAAATCTGCCATATTAAAATATAAAACAAGTATTGAAAGTATATTATTAAAAGGCGTAGATAACCAATTCAACTTTACTAGGCTGCAACCTTTTTTACAATCAGGTCGCTGGATTAACTTTGTAGATAGCGGCTACAGTAAAGGCATCGATATTAGTACTTATACAGCCAAGCAATTAAATATTAAATCAGGCGATAGTTTAATTGTATTCTTTTTTAAAGCAGATGGAAGCAAAAGCACCAGGAAATTATTTGTATCAGGAATTTACAAATCGGGCATTGAAGAGTTTGATAAAAATTTTGCTATTTGTGATATAAATCTGATCAGAAGATTAAATAATTGGGACCGAACGCAGATTGGAGGATATGAAATATTTTTAAAGGATTACCGGCTTACCGATTCTATTGCCAATAAAACATATGAGGGACTGCCACAGGGATGGTATAGTAAAAGCATCAGAGAGATTTTTCCGGCTATTTTTGATTGGTTGAATTTACAGGGGCAAATAAAAAATTTACTTATTGCAATAATGATGATTGTGGCAGTAGTAAATATGATTACCTGTTTAATAATATTAGTTTTAGAAAGAACCAGGATGACAGGTATAATGAAAGCGTTGGGAAGTTCTAATTGGATGATTCAAAAAGTGTTTTTATACAATACAACGTTTATTGCAATTGGAGGAATTATTATTGGCACCATTACCGGTTTACTACTTTGTTGGATACAAGAAAAAACTGGATTTATAAAACTTAATGAAGAAGCTTATTACATTTCTAAGGCCAGTGTATTTATCGTTTGGTGGCAAGTACTTTTAGTGGATCTAATAACCCTGATAGTTTGTTTTATCACTTTGATAATCCCTACCATGTTAATTAAAAAAGTATCCCCGGTTAAAGCGATTCAATATAGATAAAGGGATTATCTTTTCCTGTTTAATTCGTATAAGAAAATTGATGTGGCGATTCCCGCATTTAAAGATTCTGCCATTCCTACCCTTGGAATTGAAATTTTTTCATCTGAAATATTAATCAGCTCCTGTGACAAACCATTCGCTTCATTTCCTATCATGATGATAGCTTCATTAAAAGTAGAAATGCTATTCAATGGCTTACCATTTAATACTGTTGCAATTACTTTGACATCATGATTACTTTTCAACCAATTAGCCAAATTGGTATATACCACATTAACCCTACCTAAACTTGCCATTGTACTTTGAACCACCTTATTATTATACAGATCCACCGTATTTTCGGAGCAAATAATATTTTTTACACCAAACCAATCGGCCGTTCTTATGATAGTGCCCATATTCCCCGGATCCTGAATATTTTCCAGCATTATTGTGAACTTATTTTTAACCACTATGTCAAAATTATCTTCCCTTTTTTTAAAGACCGCTATTACATTATTGGAGGTTGATTGTTGAGATATTTTAGACAATTCGTGTTCTTCAACTACATTAATAACCTGTTCAATATGTGAAAAAACCGTTCTATCTATAGTTTTTATCCAAATTTCAAGTGCATAAATACTAAGACATTCAAATTTATTGTCTGATAAAAGCTCTTTAACCACTTTTGGACCTTCAGCAAGAAAACAGTTGAATTCATCTCTGAATTTTTTGTGCTGCAAACTTTGAATATATTTGATGATTGATTTACTTATCATTGATTTTTGATTATGCTCGATTTCAGTATTAAAAGAATAGGATTTAGTTTTTTCACAAAGCTATTATTGTTAATGTCACTATTAGTTTCATGCGGCAAACCATTTGTTAAGAAAGCTCCTAAAGATAAATTTTACTTATATAAAAATAACATTGAAGTTACTGAAGGTAATTTTACCAAATCTCAAAAAACAAATTTAATTCAAAAATCATTCAGCCAATTAGATGATAGTGCTAAAGTTAACATTTCACAAAACTTCTTTTTCAATGTGATTAAACATCCTTTTGTTTACGATAGTGCCATTTCAAGAAATTCTGCTGATAATATGGAAGCATCCTTATTTCATAGTGGATATTATAATGCTGAAATTAAAATAAAAAGAGACACTATTGGAAAAAAAATTATAGTACACTATCAAATCAATGCAGGCAAACCTACCCTAATTGATACGCTGAATTATACATTTAAAATAAAAGAACTGCAAATCATTGGAGAAAATATTAAAAAAAATACATCCCTTCAAAAGAATGCCCCAATAACAAAAATTGGCGTATTGTCTGAAGTAAATCGAATCGTAGAAGGTTTTAGAAATAATGGATATTATAAGTTTACCGCATCAGAATTAAAAGTACTTGGGGATACTGCTATAGATGCACTTACCTCCTTATCTGATGACCCATTTGAGCAATTACGTTCAATTGCCCTAGCACAAGAAATGAGGGATAACCCTAAAATAAAAATAAATATTGTATTAAACCCTCCACTTGATTCCTCCAAATTGAAAAAATATAGAATTAATAAAATTTTCATTTATCCAGATTTTCGAATCAATGCAGTCTCTGTTTTGATTCCATTTAATAAAATAGACGCTAAGGGCTATCAATTCATACAATTTAATAAATCCTTCAACTACTCTCTATTTGAGAAATTAATTACATTCAAATCTGGAGACATTTTCAAGCAATCCGAATACTATAATACCATTGCGAATATATCAAAAACAGGTGCCTGGCAAAGTATTAATATTCAAATTGAAGAGATAAAAAATTGCGATTCCTTAATTAATTTAATCGTACAATTAATTCCAACGAGAAAGTATTCATTTGAAACAGCTTTAGAAATGAGTTATTCTGCCAGCAACAGTGCTAACATACTGGCTGGTAATCTATTTGGTTTATCCGGTAATATTTCAATTATTAATAAAAATCTTGCTAAAGAAGCCATCAGTATGAAGCACAATATCAGAGCGGGTATTGAATTCAATAATAATAGTGGTGGCAACAGCAATTTTATCAATTCAAATGAAATAAGTTATACAAACACGACCTCTTTTCCGAGATTATTATTCCCTTTCATACCTAATGCTTTTAATAAAAAAAGTCAATACAATAAGGGAGAAACATATATTAATGCAGGAACAAACTATATAACAAGATTTAATTTATTTAAACTTCAATCCACTAATACAAGTTTCGGCTGGACAGGTGTAAATAAAAAAACATGGAGATGGAATTGGAATTTTTTAAATATTGGATACAGTGATTTGTTTAATAAAACGGACAGCTTTTCTGCAATACTAGCAGATAACCCTTTTCTTAGATTTTCATATAACACTGCTTTGGTAACAGGAATGGGATTGAGTTTTTATAAAGTAAACTCAAATCTTAATCATCCTAATTCTCTATCTAAAGAAAACTCTTACAGATTTAATATTGAAGAATCCGGATTAAGCTGGGGTTTAATCCCTGTTCTTAATAAAAATAAAAGAAGATATATAAAAGGAGATGTAGAAATTAAACACAGTGTAAAATACAATAAAACAACCATTGCATTAAGAAGCTTTATTGGTATAGGGATTCCTTTATTAGGTACTGATACTAATAGAACTCTGCCTTTCTTTAAGCAATATTATGGAGGGGGAAGTAATAGTATGAGGGCTTGGCCTGTAAGAGGCATTGGCCCTGGTGGAAATGCCTTGATTCCTTTCTCTTCAAATCGTACTATTTTCAATGACCGAACCGGGGATGTTCAAATAGAATTAAATGCAGAATACAGATATGATATTGCCCGAATAATTCCAAATACACTTACACTAAGGGGCGCCATTTTTACAGACATTGGCAATGTATGGAATTTCAAAAACACAAAACTTGATGGATCTGCAGACACTTCACAAATTCAATGGAAGAATATCTATAAACAACTAGGCGTTACTGCTGGTACTGGATTTAGATTAGATTTTAATTATTTTATCGTAAGATTGGACCTTGGTTTTAGAATAAAAAAACCAGATTTATTTTATATAAATGATGGCTGGAGTACCCCTAGTGTTGGATTTGACGATATCTTAAAGAAAATATTTACAAGAGGAAATGACGATGAATATAGGAAATGGAGGTACGAGAATTTTAATTTCACTATAGGAATTGGATATCCTTTTTAAAAATATTTTAAAAAAAAGAGTAGGCTTAATTCAAACTCTTTAGAAAATCCTCAACAGAGGGCGCCTCCTTTATCTTAAAATCACCTATTGAAGTTCGACGGAGACTACTCAAATACGCCCCACAACCAATAGTATTTCCGAAATCATGAGCGATGCTTCGAATATACGTACCTGTTGAGCACGTGATTTCAAATTCCACAATGGGAAGTTTTATAGATGTTATTTCAAAAGCGTGTATGGTTATCTTTCTTGCTTTCAATTCTACCTCCTCCCCTTTTCTTGCCAACTCATATAAGGGAGTTCCATTTTTTTTAATGGCAGAATAAATGGGCGGCACCTGATCTATTTCACCGATAAAATTAACAACAGTATCATTAATGATTTTTTCTGTTATCAATGATATGTCTTTTTTATTTTCCGGAGTGCTTTCTAAATCATAGGTAGGTGTAGTTGCCCCTAATGTAAAAGATCCTGAATAACCTTTTGTTTGGGACATGAATTCATTTATTTTCTTTGTAAACTTCCCTGTACAAATAATTAATAACCCGGTGGCTAAAGGATCTAGCGTACCAGCATGACCAACTTTTTTGACCTGAATAGCAGCCCTTATTTTTTTTACAACATCAAAAGAAGTCCAATGCATAGGCTTGTCAATCAAAATCACCTTACCCTCTTCAAAAACAGATTTTGACTCTTTAGAAATAGAAACTTTAACGAATGTATTTTCAGCTGCGTTATTATCTCCTGACTGAGCAATGAATTTTTGCCTATAACTACCTTTTTGATTCAAAATAATATGCTTTGATATTAAATGATTAATAAGCCCTTGCAAATAAAACTCTTTGAGTACTTGGATTCCCGGTCAGAATGCATTTTCCTTCTTCTTGCTTATTTTGTAATGGAATGCATCTGATGGTTGCTTTTGTTTTTTCTTTTATTTTTTCTTCCGTGTCTTCTGAACCATCCCAATGCGCGGAAACAAAACCCGCTTTAGTATCCAGCAATTCAACAAACTCATCCCAAGAGTTGGCTTCTCTGATATTTTCATTTCGGAACGCTAGTGCTTTATTGAAAATATTCTGCTGAATTTCTTCTAAAAGATTTTTAATATACATCGCTAATCCATCAAAAGAAACGGATGATTTCTCTTTGGTATCTCTTCTAGCCAACTCAACTACATTATTTTCAATATCTCTTAACCCCATGGCAACTCTAACAGGAACTCCTTTCAATTCATATTCGGCAAATTTCCATCCTGGTCTTGCGTGATCACTATTATCATATTTTACAGAAATCCCTTGAGATTTTAAGTCATTTATCAGGAGTGATACTTTTTCATCAATAATCGGTTTGCTTTCTTCCCCTTTATATATTGGCACAATTACAACTTGCAATGGGGCAATTCTTGGAGGCATAATCAATCCCTGATCATCACTATGTGCCATGATCAAGGCTCCAATTAAACGTGTAGACACACCCCAGCTTGTAGCCCAAACATACTCCTTCTTATTTTCTTTAGTTAAATACTGAACATCAAATGCCTTAGCAAAGTTCTGTCCAAGAAAATGAGAAGTGCCGGCTTGTAATGCTTTCCCATCTTGCATTAATGCTTCAATACAATAAGTATCTTCTGCTCCGGCAAATCTTTCATTTTTAGTTTTAACACCTTTAATAACGGGAACGGCCATGTAGTTTTCAACAAAATCAGCATATACATCCAACATTTTTGTTGTTTCTTCAATAGCTTCTTCTTTAGTAGCATGAGCAGTATGACCTTCTTGCCATAAAAATTCTGCGGTTCTTAAAAAGAGCCTGGTTCTCATTTCCCAACGAACCACATTAGCCCATTGGTTAACGAGGATAGGTAAATCACGATACGATTGAATCCAACCTTTATAAGTATTCCAAATAATGGCTTCACTAGTAGGTCTAATAACCAATTCCTCTTCCAATTTCGCTTCAGGGTCAACCATTAATTTACCAGGATTATTTGGATCGTTTTTTAATCTATAATGGGTAACTACTGCACACTCTTTGGCAAAACCTTCTGCATTTTTTTCTTCTGCTTCAAATAAACTTTTAGGAACAAATAAAGGGAAATATGCATTTACATGTCCCGTTTCCTTAAACTTACGATCTAATTGATCCCTCATATTCTCCCATAAAGCATACCCATATGGCTTGATAACCATGCAACCTCTTACTGCAGAATAATCAGCTAACTCACCTTTAATAACTAAATCATTGTACCATTGGGAATAATCAGAAGCTCTTGAAGTAATTTCTTTACTCATAAATGTATTTTATCGAATTCAGTTTCTATAATAATATCTATACAGCTGCAAAAATAGCAACTTCAATGTATAAAACTTAGAAAGATACAAAATGTGCAATATTAGGCAGGAATAGCTTTTTTACTATACAATAGTATCCAAATGCCTGATTATATTATCAACATCAGGAGAAACCCATGTGATATTGGTATCTTTTTTAAACCAAGTCATTTGACGTTTAGCATAATGACGTGTATTTTGCTGAATTGAGTAAATAGATTGATCCAGTGAACATTTATTTTCAAAATAATCAAACAATTCTTTATACCCGACAGTTTGTAGCGCATTTAATGATTTAAAAGCACATAGATTTTCAACTTCCGCCACAAGGCCTGCATCAACCATATTATCAACTCTGTCATTAATTCGAGAATACAATTCAGGCCTTGGTAATTCTAGTCCAATTTTAACTATTTCAAATTCCCGGGTTTTTTGTTTATTTATTTGGTAGGTGCTAATTGAATTCCCGGATGACAACATTACTTCTAGCGCCCTCATCATTCTTTGCGGATTTTGCATATTGCCTACCTCTGCAAAAATCGGATCATTTTGTTGAAGCATCTCCTGCAACCATACCAGTCCATTTTCTTGATAATTATCCATTATCATTTGTCTGATATCAGCAGATACAGGAGGAATAACATCCAATCCTTCGCAGAAAGCTTTTATATACAACCCAGTACCACCAACCATTACAGCAATATCATTGTCTACAAATATTTCATTGATTGAATTCAACGCGTAGCTTTCGAAATCAACGGCATTGATTGATTCCTGAATAGAATGAGTATTAATAAAAAAGTGCTGTATCGTTGAAAGTTCTTTTTCGGAAGGCTTAGCGACGCCAATATTTAATTCTTTATAACATTGACGGCTATCTGCAGATATTATTTTTGTAGAGAAATGTTTGGCAATTTGAATAGCTATTTCAGTTTTGCCAACGGCAGTTGGACCTGCAATGAGAATACATTTTTTATTCATAACATGTTGTTGAGTTTGTAAAGAACTCTTTAACCTTTTCTGTTAGATTTAAAATTCCTGCGATTGATCATCCGTAAAAGAATCTTCCTCGCTTTCGGTATTTTCTTCTTCGTCACCTTCTTCGCTATAACCATCGCCCATAGCGTCTGGATGCAAATCGTATTTTTCTTCCATTTCTGCTAGGCGACTATCAATCAACCCTTTAGTTCCGTATTGTGAAGGCCCAAGTCCTTCAATTCTCATACAACTCGGATATTCTATTTTCTTATTTTCTTCTTTATCTACATTAATTAATTCCACCATAAAACGCCAATTCTTTTCAAAATCATATTGGTAAATAAATTTCTGATTAGGATCTGCTATTTGGCTTCCAATATTAACCTCTGCCATTATTAATGGGTCAACTTTATATACCTTATCATACTTTTCAAAAGTGATTTCTTTCCCTTCTTGCCAATTATCATTGCTTTTATAAAAAGTGGCAGCATGTTTACTGTCAAATTCATAACATTTTAAAATTGCCTGATGTAAATCAAGAAACGTTTGTTGATGTTTGATGACGATATCCCTGTAGATCCCTTCATCTTCTTCCCAGTATATTCTAAATTTTAAAATAGCCATGATCAAAAATAATGAAAATATTTATACGATTTAGAGATTAGGTGTCAAATAAAAACACCTCTTCATTGATTCATTGAATATACTCCAGTATATAAGCAAGCATCGGCTCTTCAAAGCCCTAATTCTCTACCCTTTTCTATCATAAACAGATGTGCTGCTTCGTATTCATTAGGTATTATACCGTCTAATATAGCTTCCCTTATGGCATTTTTAATAATTCCTACATTTCTGCTTGGCGATAATTTAAAATGCTTCATTATCATATCACCGGTAACGGGTGGTTGCCAGTTTTTTATATGGTCTTTTTCTTCAACTTCTGCACAACGCTGCATGACCGTTTCAAAATTCGCCAAATATTTTTTTACTTTTTCTTTATTTTTTGAGGTGATATCTGCCTTACATAATAAAAAAAGCGAGTCCAAATCTTCTCCTGCATCAAAAATAAGTCTTCGTATAGCCGCATCAGTTATATTTTCTTTTGTTAAACTTATTGGCCTCAAATGCAATTCAACCATTTTTCTAACAAACTTCATTTTTTCATTTTGAGGAAGCTTAAGCTGAATGAATATTTTTGGCACCATTCTTCCACCTACAACTTCATGACCATGAAATGTCCAACCATGGCCTTCTTCAAATCTTTTAGTAACAGGCTTAGCTATATCGTGAAGAACAGCAGACCATCGTAGCCATAAGTCATCGGTAGTATTAGCAATATTATCTACCACTTGTAAAGTATGATAAAAATTATCTTTATGCCCTTTTCCGTCAATATATTCCGCTCCGGCCAAATCAGTCATCTGAGGAAAGATAATGTGTAATAGACCTGTTTTGTATAACAAATCAAAACCAACCGATGGCTTTTTTGTCATTAAGATTTTATTCAATTCATCAGCAATTCTTTCTCCACTAATTATTTTTATTCTTTGCGCAATCGTTTCGATGGCGAGCATTGTTTTTTCTTCAATAATAAAATCTAATTGTGCTGCAAATCTAATCGCACGCATCATTCTCAATGGGTCATCGCTAAAAGTTTCTTCAGGAGCTAGCGGCGTTTTAATGATTTTATTTTGCAAATCAGTCACCCCATCAAATGGGTCTATTAATATTCCATAATTGTTTTTATTCAAACTTATTGCCAATGCATTAATAGTAAAATCTCTTCTATTTTGATCATCCATTAGAGTACCTGCTTCAACTACAGGGTTTCTGCTATTTAATTGATAACTCTCCTTTCTAGCTCCAACAAATTCAATTTCAATAATTAATGGCCCTTCTTCTGCATCATTAACATTTTCAAGCATTATTTTTAACTGTGCAGTACCAAAGTTTTTAAAAAAACTCACCACGGGTGTTGGATGAAACAATGTTGCTGTTTCATTGGCCAATGCAATTCCATCTCCAACGCAAACAACATCAATATCTTTAGTTGATCTGCCCAATAATTTATCCCTTACGAAGCCGCCCACCACATAAGATTCCAATTGCAAATTTTCTGCAGCAATGGCTATTTTTTTAAAGATGTTTTTTTCTATTTCAGATAAGGAGATATGCATTGTGGCAAAAGTAGTATTTATGTACTAAATCTTTGTAAATTGAAGATTCGTATAGCAATGGGCTCAGATAAAATCTTTTAAAATGATGAGCTTGTAAAAGTGGCACTAATCTTGTCTATTATAACTTCCAATATAAAATAAGGAAATAACAAACTAAATTTGACAAACTGACTATTATCTAATAAATTATGAATAAAAATATATTTATGCAAAGTGGTGAAGATGAAATGGAATTCATGCCCATTATCCCCCTGAATGAAGAAGATGCAAATGCAGATGCACAGACAATTCCAGAAGAATTACCTATACTTCCGTTGAGAAATACAGTGCTTTTCCCTGGGGTTGTAATACCCATTACTGTTGGTAGAGATCGAAGTATTAAAGCAGTGACGGATGCCTATAAGCATGACAAATTGATAGGTGTTGTGGCGCAAAAAGACAGCGCAATTGAAGAACCTTCCGTTCATGATTTAGAAGTTATTGGCACGGTGGCAAAGATTGTTAAACTGATAAAAATGCCCGATGGTGGAACAACCATTATCATTCAAGGAAGAAAACGTTTTAAAATCGAACAAATAACTTCTGAAGATCCTTATTTCAAAGCAAAAATTATTTTATTAGAAGAACAAACGCTAAAAGACGATCCTAGCTTTAACGCAATGATAAGTAGCATTAAAGATCTTGCTTCGCAGATTGTAGGGTTATCTCCAAATTTACCTAGTGAAGCTGCCATCATTTTAAAAAATATTGAAAATCCCTCTTTTCTTATTCACTTTGTTAGTAGCAATCTGAATTGCGATCTTAAACAAAAGCAACAACTACTTGAAATCAATAACATTAAAGAACGTGGTGAATTACTGATGAATCTCATGCATACTGAATTACAATATGCTGAGTTAAAAAACAAAGTAACCAATAAAACCAGAGCCGAATTAGACAAACAGCAAAGAGATTATTTCTTGCAACAGCAAATGAAAGCCATTAAAGATGAATTAGGAGGCGAAAATTCTGCTGAAGTAAAAGAAATGACTAAGAAAGCTGAATCGAAAAAGTGGACTAACGCCGCAAAAGAAATGTTTAATAAAAGCATTGAGAAATTAGAGCGGATGCACCCTTCTACCCCTGATTATTCTGTTATTTATAATCACTTAGATTTATTACTAGATTTACCATGGGAAGAATATACAACAGATTCCTATGATCTTAAAAAAGCAAAAAAAGTATTAGATAAAGATCATTATGGAATGAATAAAATAAAGGAGCGTATTCTTGAATATTTAGCTGTACTAAAACTGAAAGGAGATATGAAAAGTCCTATCCTTTGCTTTATTGGACCTCCAGGTATTGGTAAAACAAGTTTAGGCAAAAGTATTGCCGCTGCTATAAATAGAAAGTATGTTAGGGTAAGCTTAGGTGGATTGCATGATGAAAGTGAAATACGCGGACATCGTAAAACATATATTGGAGCGATGCCTGGGAGAATAATTCAATCTATTCGCAAAACAAAATCGAGCAATCCTGTGATGATTTTAGACGAGATAGATAAAGTGGGTAGCGATCAAAGAGGTGATCCTTCTTCTGCTTTATTAGAAGTATTAGACCCAGAACAAAATCATTCTTTTTATGATAATTATTTAGAATTAGAATATGATTTAAGTAAAGTTTTATTTATAGCTACAGCCAATAATTTAAGTAACATTCAACCTGCTTTGAGAGACCGATTAGAAATAATCGATTTGAGCGGGTATGCAATCGAAGAAAAAATTGAAATTGCAAAACAACACCTCATTCCTAAACAAAAAGAATTACATGGTTTAAAAGAAAATAGTTTCAAAATAAATGAAAATGTTTTGGAAAAAATCATTACCGATTATACCAGAGAAAGTGGCGTAAGAGAATTAGACAGGGTATTGGCAAGTATCATGCGTAATCAGGCAAAGGAACTTGTTGTAAAAGGAAAATTAAAATCGACGATTACTACAAATGATATCGAAAGAATTTTAGGCAGATCAAAATTCAACAATGAACTTTATAAAATGGCTCACATCCCAGGTGTAGCGGTAGGACTCGCTTGGACCTATGTTGGAGGTGATATATTATTTATTGAAGCTCAAGCTAGTGAAGGAAAAGGCGAGTTAAAGCTAACTGGCAACTTAGGCAACGTCATGAAAGAAAGTGCAAGCACTGCCTATACATGGGTGCAGGCAAATGCAAAAAAAACCGGGATAGATCCTGAATTATTTTCGACCAAAAATATTCATATACATGTACCAGAAGGTGCAGTTCCTAAAGATGGCCCAAGTGCAGGCATTACGATGATGACAGCCATCACGAGTGCTTTAACGGGAAGAAAAATAAAACCTTATCTGGCAATGACAGGAGAAATCACTTTGCGCGGACAAGTGTTACCGGTAGGTGGAATCAAAGAAAAAGTATTAGCAGCAAAAAGATCTGGCATCAAAGAAATTATCATGTGTTTTCAAAATGAAAAAGATGTAGAAGAAATAAATCCGAAATTTATCAGCGGCATCCATTTTCATTATGTAAAAACGATGCAACAAGTATTGGATATTGCCTTGATGTAATGGGGAATTATATTCATAGAATTTGGAAAAGCTAAAAGATATTACATTTTGTACCTTTCAATAGTTACTTATCAGTATACTTATCCATCCAGTCTTTTTCATTTGGTAAAGCGAGCGCCTGAACTACTCCAATAAAAAAAATAGAGAACACGTTAAATACAAGGTATAGCAGATTATAACTGTTATACTTATCTATATCCGGATAACCATTCTTAAAGAAAGTGATGCAATCAAATACCAAAATAATAATCCAAGTTGCCATTATTAATACAAAAAAAATATGGGAGGACAACCGGATTATTTTTGAAGGATGAGTTTTCGTTCTAGAAAAAAAAATTGAAAATATACTCAAAAATAAACCTGCGGGTATCAAGAGCATTAAGGTGAAATAAACGTATCTAAACCAAGGTATGTAATCCAATACACCTAAAACATACCTTAATCCGATTAATACTAAAGCAAGTATTAATATAAATCCAATCGCGGAAAAAAATATTGTTCCAAACAATCGAAGGTATTTACTGAATTGATCTTCCATGAATGCAAGTTACTTGTTTAAAAATAACTCAAATTTGTTTTTGGTGTTAATGCCAATAGCGATTCATACATCAACTTAATAGTATTTTCTATATCATCCTTATGCAGCATCTCAACAGTAGTATGCATGTACCGCAAAGGGATAGAAATCAATACAGAAGGGCATCCCTCATTTGCATAAGCAAATGAATCAGTATCAGTACCGGTACTCCTGCTAATCGCTCTTAATTGAAATGGTATTTTTGATTTATTTCCAATGTCTTGAACAAAATCAAGTAATTTATTATGAACAGCGGGACCATAGCATAACGAAGGACCTTCTCCGCACTTACACTCTCCTTCAATAATTTTATTAATCATGGGCGTAGTACTATCATGCGTAACATCTGTAATAATCGCAACATCAGGCTTTATGCGACGGGCAATCATTTCAGCGCCTCTTAAACCAATTTCTTCTTGAACAGCATTTACAATATATAAGGCAAAAGGTAATTTTCTTTTATTGGCATGTAAAATCCTAGCCACTTCAGCAATCATAAAACCACCAATTCTATTATCAAATGCCCTTCCGATTAAAAATCCATTTGCTAATTCATCATACCCTTCTTCATAAGTGGCCACGGCTCCAATATGAATACCTAAAGCTTCTACTTCTTTTTTATTTCGAGCCCCACAATCAAGAAATAAGTTATCTACTTTTGGCTGTGGTTCTTTTGTATCTGCGTTTCCTAATCTTGTGTGAATGGCAGGCCAACCAAATACAGCTTTAACTGGACCTTTTTTACCATGAATGAGCACACGCATTGAAGGTGCAATCTGGTGATCCACTCCCCCGTTTCTTTTTAAATAGATCAGCCCTTCTGATGAAATATAATTTACAAACCAGCTGATTTCATCTGCGTGAGCTTCTATGACTACTTTAAAAGCAGCTTTCGGATTAATAACACCTACTGCTGTTCCATAAGGATCGGTAAACATTTCGTCTACATATGGCTTCAAATACTTCATCCATATTTTCTGACCACTACTTTCAAATCCAACCGGTGAAGGATTGTTAATATATTCTTTCAAAAAAGTGTAAGAACTTTTTTCCAGTATCGATTTGTTTTTTACTGATTTTGCCATATTGATAAATTAAAAAGCAAATTAACTAAATAGTTACCAAATAACTCGCTAAAGCTGAAAACAACATTAAACCATCCACTAAAAAATAGTAAAAATAATAGCTTCGCTTTTTAAATGATAACATATATAAAAGAAATGCCAATACTCCTGTTGTTAATAATACGAAAAATTGACCTCCTAGTATTGAAAAATAATTTGAACAAAATAACAAGGTACTATACATAATAAATGAAATGAACATCAGCATTTTTACTGACCTACTTGTAAAATCAGTTGCAATGCTTTGAAAACCATTAAACTTATCAACGATAATATCCCTGGAATCAAAAATAATACATAGCATAAATAACAATAAAAATCTTACAGAAAACAGGAATAGCAATTCATGAAAATTAGTATAAAATAAATGATGAGCAGGGAATACAATCGTTACAAAAGTCCAGGTTAAAGACAATAACATTGTTTTAATAATACCTAAATATTTAAAATTGAATGAAGCGGTAGGGAGCAAAAAAGGCAAGCAATATAAAAAAGTAAAAAAAAATGCAACCAAAACGAAAATTAGCAACTCCGGAATTAAAAGCAAATAATATAAAAACCCAATGGCCGAAATAAGAATAAATAAAATGTTGTACAAGTAATTAGAATATAAAAATGCCTTCTCTTCTTTTTTATCAAAACTCCATTTGCACAGCACCCAATATGCATTATAGCTGCCTAATGTGGCAAAAAAAATAAAATTGCAAATTGAAATATTAATCGGGAATTTTAATAAAATAAAAGTCTGACAAGTAAGTGCAGCGGCGCAAAAAGAAATAAATAAAGAGTGAGATAAAATGAATTTAAATAATCTCATTAGGGAATGATATAATAGAAATTAGCCGTTTCGGTAGTATCGCTGACATTACCAGCGAAATCTTTTACATAAAAACGGAATTGAACCGTATCCGTTCTTGGAGGAAATGCAGCAGTGTTTGGCCTCAATGAATTTAATATTACGTTGCTGATATTTAGGCTAACATCTAAATCCATATTTTTATCATTGCTAATAGACATACTAGGAAATTGAAAAGAAAAAGTATCCGCTTTGTTGATAACATAAATATTAGTATAAGAACCATTAACAAAATTATAGCCAATATCCCCTTCTTTATCTTTAATATGAAAATTCAACATTGGTCCTTCTGTACTATAATTAGTATACAGCCAATTATTGGGGGTAAAAGAGGTAAAAGTAATGGTAGGTGCCGTTGACACTTTCCCTTTTTTACATGATAAAAATATACAAGCTAATAAACCGAGAAAAAATAGAACTCTCATAAATATTTAATTATTTTCAAATTTACTGAACGATTTTCATATAACAATCTTAAAATAATAACGCAAATTTGCAGAAGAAATGACAAACCAACCAGAAAATAGAATTCAGGCTCAAATATTCGATTGCAAACCCGAGCAATTTGAACAATTAGCATTGGACATATTCGAGTTTCAATACAACCATAATGATATATATAAAGCTTATTGCAACGTAATTAGTAAAACACCAGATTATGTAGATTCTTTTTTTAAAATTCCTTTTTTACCTATTCAATTTTTCAAAACGAAAGTTATCACATCTGGCAAATTTGAAGCCGTTACTATATTTGAAAGCAGTAGAACCACAGGTAGCATTTCAAGTAAACATTTTATTAAAGACCTAAACTTGTATGAAGATAGTTTTATGAAGTGCTTTGATATGTTTTACGGGGATGTGAAAAAATATTGTATTCTTGGATTACTCCCCTCTTATTTAGAAAGAAGCAACGCCTCGTTGGTGTATATGGTTGATCATTTAATCAAAAAAAGTGAGCACCCGAATAGTGGCTTTTATTTAAATGAATATGATAAACTTGCTGAAGTAATAAAAATAAATGAAGCCAACAATCAACAAACATTATTAATTGGGGTGTCTTACGCATTATTAGCCTTTGCAGAAAAGCATCCGATGAAATTGAGCAATACTATAGTAATGGAAACAGGTGGCATGAAAGGTCGTAGAGAAGAAATTACTAAAGAAGCTATGCACTCCATATTAAAACAGCAATTTGAAATTTCTGAAATTCATTCTGAATATGGGATGACAGAATTAATATCTCAGGCATATTCTAAAAATAGGGGCATTTTCACTTGTCCTCCTTGGATGAAAATATTGCTTAGGCCTGAAGACAACCCTTTAGAAATAATTAATCCTGATTTTTCTGAAAATAAATTTATAACAGGCGTTGTAAATATTATTGATTTGGCCAATTTGCACAGTTGTAGTTTTATCGCCACTGATGATGTAGGAAAAGTATATAAAAATGGAGATTTTGAAATACTTGGGAGGTTAGAAAATAGTGATATCAGGGGCTGTGGGTTGATGATTATTTGATACTAAACAGTTTTACTTTATATTAGTTTTAATAAAAGTGGACAAACTTCCCCCTTTATTGCACACTGGACTTTGTATTTTACAAGATAAATAATATTATATACCCAAACAGATTCCAACTTCTAATAAAAGTTGGAGTTTTTTTTATGCTAATTTAAATGAGGCAAAAAGTAATAATGATTTTTAAATCATGGAGACATCTAATAAATCACACTTCTGACATAATACAAAATTCATGATCCATTACTTTAGAAAGGGTATACAATTCATCAATAAATGATGTGCCAAATTGGTTATAGTATTGTAAAATATTTTCCTTCCTTTCTTGTAATATATCATCTGGAAATAATGCCTGTTTCAATTCTATTAGTTCATTTATTTCTGATTCAAACTTTCTTTTTTCGGCTTTTTTTATTTTCTTTTCAAGCGCTTCTATTTTCTTAACCGACTTGGCAAATAAAGCCTCTACATGCATCACTAATGATTTATCAATAATAGCAGCTTTTTTATTGATGTCGTAATACAATTCTTTTAATCTAATCTTTTCAGCTGATAACAAAAGTTCATTTTTAGAGAATCGAGCTAATACCTTATCAATTAATATATTTTCATGTTCAAATAAATCAATCGGAGAAAGGGAAAACTTCTCCAGCGCTTGTGTATACTTTTTTTCAATAATTAAAAATGAATTTCTTAAGAATAACACAGGATAAGGCACTTGCTTTTGACTGAAAATACTTTTCAACTCTAACCAATAGGCTAATTCTCCTCCACCTCCAACAAATGCGACATTGGGCAACATCATTTCTTGAAATAATGGCCTTAAAATTACATTGGGACTAAACCTTTCTGGATGACTATCAATCTCTGCTTTTATTTCTTCCCTTGTAAAATGTATATCCGTATCAACTATTGAATACCCTGAATCACTTTGCTCAATTCTTTCTCTAATATTATCCTTTAAATAAAATAAATTAATTAATCTGCCCTTTGCTTGAATGGTAAATTCTTTGGGGAACAAATCTATTGTTTCATTTACCAATTTATTTGAAAACTGATTAAACAACTCATCTTCTATTACCGCTTTAAATTCTTTTTTAAATGCTTTATTGTCAGACAAGAAAATCAATAATCCGAATTTACCAAACAACTCATTGACCAAATTTAATGTAGCCCTTTCAATCGTGACCCCTTCTACATATGCAACTCTTATAATCTTAACAAGCTCTTCCCCATATGGAGAAGCCAGTAATTCAATCGACAGCCTATCTATTAAGGTGATAAAAAGCTTATCCACTTTCATTCTGCCAACAGCACCTTTTTGATTTGTCTCCCATCGATACTGTTTACCATTCAACATTATTTCTCCCAACTCATTTAAATCTGCATCTTCCGAACCCATATAATATACAGGGACAAAATGTAAACCAGTAGTATTTTTATTCAACTCATCCGCTAGTTTAATAGCATGAATTATTTTATAAATAAAATAAAGATGGCCTGTAAAAATGTTGGGTTGATGGGCTGTACAAACAGTAAAAGTATTTTCGTTTGCTAGGGCATTAATATTATCGCTTACTTTTTCATGAAGAGGAACCGCCTGATACGACTTCTTCATTTCATCAACTAGCAAGCTTCTATTTATTTTGTTTTTTTTTCGAATCTTTATAGCTTCCTCAACCCCTTCTTTCGTTGGCTGATGAGTATAGAAATCTTTTAAGTTAGGCTCGTCTGCTAAATAATCCAATACAAGCTTTGAAAAAGCATTGGTAGAAGCATATGAATGATATGTTGATTTAAACTTCAAATTCGTTTTGATAATTTGGCCATTCCTAATTAAATGATTTGAATATAATTTACTAACTAATCTACACTTCAATAATAAATTAAGAACCAACTACATCTCCTTCTAGATCATAGTCAAATGCATTGGTGATTTTAACGTTAACAAAATCGCCTATAGATAGTTTATTACTCGAATTGATGATCACTTCATTGTCTACTTCCACACTATCAAATTCTGATCGTCCGATATATCTTCCAGATTCTTTTTTATCTATGATTACTTTTAGTACTTTACCTATTTTTTCCTGATTTTTCTCAAGACTGATATCTTGCTGTACTTCCATGATTTCCTGAGCCCTTTCTTCTTTTTCTTCGGGTGAAATATTATCTATCAAATCATGTGCGCTGGTTTGCTCTTCATGACTATATGTAAATATACCCACTCTGTCAAACCGCATTTTTTGTAAAAATGTTTTCAGCTCTTCTACATCATCTCTTGTTTCACCAGGGAACCCGGCAATTAATGTAGTGCGCAAGCAAATATCAGGAATTTTATTTCGTATTGCCCCTACAAGATCTTCCATTTCCTCTCTGGTTATTTGACGTTTCATTGCTTTTAACATATTGTTAGAAGCATGCTGCAGCGGCATGTCAAGATAATTGCAGATATTGCTGCGTTCTTTAATTGCATCAATTATTTCTAAAGGAAACTTTGATGGATAGGCATAATGCAATCTTATCCATTCTAGTCCTTCGACATCTGCAAGCGCATGTAACAATTTAGGCAGCTCTCTTTTTTTGTAAATATCTAATCCGTAATACGTTAGCTCTTGAGCAATGAGCATCACTTCCTTTACACCACGTTGAACAAGACTTTTAGCTTCCTGTACGATAGACTCAATACTTCTGCTAACATGTTGACCTCGCATCAGCGGAATGGCACAAAAAGAACAAGTACGATTGCATCCTTCACTAATTTTCATGTATGCATAATGCTGTGGGGTACTCAATAATCTTTCTCCAATTAATTCGCCTTTATAATCCGCATTAAATCTCTTTAGGATCATGGGTAATTCCATGGTACCAAAATAGGCATCTACTTCCGGAATTTCTTTCTCTAAATTAGATTTGTATCTTTCACTTAGGCAACCTGTAACAAATAATTTATCAATTTTGCCATTCTTTTTCAGGTTAACATGCTCTAGAATAGTATTGATACTTTCTTCCTTTGCCTTTTCAATAAATCCACAAGTATTGATAATGACAATATTATGATCCTTTTTTGCATTCTCATGCACTGTATCAATATCATTGGCAATTAATTGACCGCTAAGCACTTCACTATCAACCATATTTTTACTACATCCTAGGGTAATAATGTTGACTTTGTCTTTCTTTAATGTTTTTGTCTTCATAATAATGTTGCAAAGATAATAAACTATTATTGGATACATTTCCAAGTGGTTCCTTCATATAAAATAGGTAATTTAGCACCCAGTATAAAGATGAACCAACAAATAATCAAAATAGCCATATTAAACCTTTACGAAGGCACCGAAAACCAAGGTATGCGATGTTTGCGGGAGATTATTCATGATTTTTCTACAACAAATAATATCACGCTCCAATTAGAAGAATTTGATGTCAGGTTATTAAAAGAAACACCTGGTACAGAATTTGATTTATACATTTCAACCGGTGGTCCGGGAAATCCAATGCATAGCGAAAACAGCGATTGGGAAAATATCTATTTTGAATGGCTTACTTCAATGATACACTTCAATGAAAACGAGAAAAATCACATAAAGAAAAACATTTTTTTCATCTGTCATTCATTTCAATTAGCCTGCAGGTATTTTAATGTTGCCCAAGTAATAAAAAGAAAGAGCACTTCCTTTGGCGTATTCCCTGTTCATTTTATAGAAGAAAATATTAATGATGTCATTTTTTCTGGCTTATCCAATCCTTTTTATGCAGTAGACAACAGAGATTACCAAGTGGTGCAACCAAACGAAATTAATATGAAAAAGGTTGGAGCTAAAATTTTAGCTATTGAAAAAGATCGACCACATGTACAATACGAACGAGCCATAATGGCTATGCGATTTAATAAAAATATGATTGGTACACAATTTCATCCAGAAGCTGATTCAATTGGGATGACAAAATACCTCAGCGCTGGTGAAAAGAAAACCTTAGTGATACAGAATTATGGAGAAGAAAAATGGAAATCGATGATTGATCAGTTAAATGATCCTGAAAAAATAAGTTTAACGCACGATTCTATTCTTCCTGCATTTCTTCAATTATCCATTTTAAATCATTCAGACGAATCATAAACTATTATGGACAAAAAAATAAGGGCTGCATTTAATAACCAATTTACTGAAGAGGAATACAAATCATATTTAAATGAATTTGATATAATTGGCAATCATTCCCTAGATTTCAGGATTGCAGAAACACCTATTTTCATTCCGAAAGAATTCCGCGAAAAGATGCTTGATACTTGTGAGTATATTATTGATTTTATTAAGGATACTAATTTTAAATCAATAACAGACAACAGCATTCCTTCCAAATACAAAATACCTAACGAAGAAGACTTCCCTTCTGTGCTTGTAATTGATTTTGCTGTTTGCAATAACAAACAAAATGTGCCAGAGCCACAACTTATTGAAATGCAAGGATTCCCTTCTCTGTATGGGTTTCAGGTAATTAATGATGAAATAACCAGGAATTATGCGCAGGTTCCTGATAATTACAAATCCTACTTAAATGGCTATCAAAAGGATAGCTATATTTCTCTATTAAAAGAAATTATTGTAGCCGAAACCAATAAAGAAAATGTTATTTTACTGGATGTTTTTCCGAATAAACAAAAGACAAGAATAGACTTTTATTGTATTGAAAAATTATTAGGCATCAAAACCGTTTGTGTAACAGAAATAAAATCAAATGGAACAGAATTGTTTTATTTAAGGGATGGAGAAAAAATAATTATAAAAAAGATTTTCAACCGAATTGTATTTGAAGAATTAGAAAAATACAACCTGGCCAATATCATTGATTTCAATTTAGAATATGATGTAGAATGGATTAATCATCCAAATTGGTTTAATAGAATCAGTAAATACACGATGCCTTTTTTAGACCATCCTAATATCCCTGTGACTTATTTTCTTCAAGACATCAAACAGCCAATCAAATTAAATGAATTTGTATTAAAACCTTTATTTTCATTTGCCGGCATGGGAGTTATAATAAACCCTAGTCAAGAAGACATTGATTTGATTGATGACCCAGGCAATTGGATTTTACAAAAAAAAGTAGAATACGCCCCTATCGTTGAAACATTAGAGGACCCAGCAAAAGCAGAAATTCGATTATTTTATTTCTGGAAAAAAACATGGGAAAGACCCATAGCCATTCATAACCTAGCACGATTAAGTAAAGGGGAAATGATTGGAACAAGATATAATGAAGGTAAAAAATGGGTTGGAGGAACTATCGCCTATTTTGAGCAATAGTGTAATTGAATAAATTGAAAACGAAATACTTTCTATTGTTATCTACTTAATGCATTGAAAATATTATATTCAAATCTGAATAAACCGCCGTTAGGACTAGTTCTCACTAATTCATTAGAAACAGCAAAACGATATCCCACATCCACTCTCATCCTACTTTTTATGATAAATTGAACAGAAGGAGCAAAATCCAAATACGTTTTACCAGTAGCAATATTACTTTGACCTAATATTTCCAACATGCCATTCACATTTAATTGATCATAACTGATGTATTCTTTTGGAAAAAACAACTTTCCTATTGAAGCTGTGAAGTTAATCGCTCGCCTGTTGGTGGCTCCTTCAATCAACCAAGGTTTATTAATATTGTCTGAACCATATACATATCCAACGGAGGAAGAGATGGCTAATTTATTTATCAATTTTGTGGCAATTGAACCAAATTCAAATCCTGAATTATGTCCATTTAAATCAATCGCCGGTTGATGAATTTCACTGTTATTAAATGCATATCGAGAAAACAATGCCAATCTGAAATGAGCATGCACGTCATCATTGCTGATTAAGCGGTATTTCAGATATAAGGCTCCACCTTCTGATGCTAATGATTGGTTTCTGTTTGATATGAAACCATCAGCATGAATCATTATTTTTTTTGAAATACCAAACATAATTTCCGGAAGCATATAGAAATTAAGTTGAGCTGTATTTTTTTCCTTCATCAAGGAACTCGTCATTCGAAAACCGAGCGTGCCCGTTGCCATATTACTGGCAGGTTCAGTATACACAAAAAGCTCCTGAGATTTTGAATTAAAAAAGAGACAACAATATATTATTAACTGAAGAATTGACTTTTTCATAAAAAACAAATAAAGGATACAGCTTAGTAATGACAGCTGTATCCTATGAATAGCTATATTATTACATGATAGATTCTTGTGCCCATTGATTTGCTTTTATTATTGCAGCAATTTCCAATGATACCTGAATGGTAACATTCCATTTTAGTATATTTTTCATTTTTTTTATACTCTTTTGCTGACACAAACCCTTTATCTACAATTCGTAGCACATTTTCACCATTTAATGTATTCGCATTTACATGCAGAAAATGATACATAATTCCATCAACTTCTATATGGGCGTCATTTGATACATTAACATGATCAAACATTATGGTGGCTTCTAATTTAGCAACAAAAAATCCTGCGCCTTCTACTTTCTTTTTTAATTGATCGTAACTTACTGCAGCATTAGATTTGAAACTGATTTCGAAACTTGAATTTTTGATATCAGGGACAACATGATCTACATAATCAATTGATTTCAATGCTTTATTTATTGCATTGCTACACATACTGCAGGTTAATCCGCTTGCCTGAATGACCACTTTATTTATTTGGGCATTGGCATGTAGGCAAATACATGAGATCAATAAAATAATACTATTTTTCATTATTGAGGAGTTGCATTAATAATAGCAGGACTCAATGCAGCACGCTCATATTGGCAACAGCCTGGCAAATCGGAATATACATTATCCGCTGCTCTAAAATCCTGTGTATCATATCCGATTTTAGCAATAGCTTCTTGAATAGTTGCACTGGAAGTTTTTTCAGTATTATAAGCGACTTCTAATGATAACTTGTCTGCATCCCATGAAGCCGAGTTTGCACCTACAGATTTTGCGGCTTTTTCTATTTTCTTTTTGCACATACCGCAATTTCCCCAGACTTTAATTGTTTCCTTTTTTGATGTTTGTGCCATTGAGACATTGGAAAATAATATACCTAATAATAAAACTGATATTAATGATAGTGTTTTCATTTTTTGTTTTTTAAAATGTTAATAATTGTTATGGATATTTTATACGAAAATTAAACCCAACTAAGTTGAGAAATTTTTTATGCAATAATTCAATATAAAAGAAATAATTCTAAATTCTAAAGACTCTATTTCTAATAAAAAGTGGTGGGGAGTAGATAAAAGGTAGGGCTGTTAATTTAACAACTAACTGATGTCGCTTTATTAATTTATTATCAAATTGAAAAGTTATAGGTAAACAGTAAATTGCTTTTGCGAATTGGAAATGTATATTATTAGATGTGTTTTTATGTGCGTCATCAATTTTGTAGAAAACATGCTCATCATTGCAACATCCATTCTCCTTTTCAATCATGCCACATCGGCTACACTTCTTATTATTAAGTTGATAAAAATCAACCCCTGCTCTATTTCCCATACAGTAATGTATCTCCATTGCTAAGCCAGTGGAAAGCATCATGTATATTAATGTCAATATGGAAAGGAAGAATTTCTTCACGAAGTAAAAGTAGAAAATTATATGTTAATATCAATAAAAAATTACAAAAGCAAATCAGCTGATTGAGTAGAATAAACAATCGCTATTACCTAATTTACAAACCACCATTGAATACCAAATCTAATCATAAAGCCTTGTGTTGGATACAACGGTGCAGCAAAATTATTATTAATCCAACTAAACCCATTTTTAAAGCTAGCTGTATTTAAATTTTCTGCCCTAATAAATCCCGCAAAAGCTTTGATTCTAAAATGAGTAAAGATGGAGATATCTGGAATATTATGTATTGTAGTAGTGTCTTGAACAAAAAACTGGCCAATAACTGGGGAGTATCCATAGGCTTTGTAGGCCGAGTAATACCTTACTTCTACTCCAGTAGATAAAAGTAAATTTTTGAAAAAGCGTCCTTCGTAAGCGATTCTATTCCTGCTAAGAAATAATGGCACTTTTATTGGAGAAGATAAGCCTGTTTGCTGAAAGGTACACTCTGCATGCCATACCCAATTTTTGGTAAGTTTTATTTTTTTACTTGCTAATATCTGTACCAAATGAATTACGCTATTATCCTGTTCGCTTTGATAATAATTTTTATAAAATGCATGGTGCAATATCAGGTTGCTATTGATATTGATATTAAGAAAAGGATTTTTCGACTCTGCTCCAAATGAAATAATATTCTCTTTTTTGTAATCAACTTTGTTACCTAAATTAAATGCAGATCTATTATCATAAATAAAAGACTGAGACCTGTTAATATTCTTGAAATAGAAAGCTACATTTCCCACTTTTTTATTAAAATTTCTACTCAAAGAAATATCCATTGAATAATCTCCTTGATTATGTCCATTTAAATAATAAGCTCCTTTACTTTTTATATCCCACAATTTATTTTTAGTATTATTTATATACTCTCCATGAATGAAGGTGTTATTGAAAACTATATTTTCGGATTTAACATCTCCGATAATTTTTTGATAGCTAATACCTACTAAAAAAAACTGATTATTGTTTTTTGAATCAGGATATTGAACAATACTAAAGTCATGTGTGTAGGTTCGCCATTTTTCATACAAGGAAAGGGTATCACGAGGATTAGTGATTGTCATACCATACCATTGACTGTACACACTGGAATCTGTAGCAGCGTCACTATATAAAAAACGATTTTTTACCGAATTGTAAGCATATTGAAACCTGGTTTTTGGATAGAACGAATACCCCTTGGTAGAATCGTTAATAATAGTAGTAACTTTTTTACCAAAGTCGTACATCTGTTTGAAGTATACATTAATATCCTGGTAATGATTGCCTGTTGAAACTGTAGTAACAAATGGACTATTTCTATACAATGCTCCTGCACCCAAGTTGACAGGTACTGTAAAACGATCTTTTCTATTGGGGTCAATTAAATCAGCATTGTTTTCAATGCCGCCATTTTCCGATGCTCTTATATTATTTCCAAACAAAGAAAAAAGTGCATTATATCTTTCATGCTTTCCCTGATAATTAGAAAACAATCGATAACTATTATGATTATTGTTTTGAGTTACAAAAAAACCTGGTGCAGTTATCAATTTGTAATCAAATCCTATGTTTGTTCTTGGATTAATATTTTGAGTATACCCGGCTTTCAACATTTGCTCTTTACCTGAAGCCAGCTGATAGCTGATAAACGAAAATGGTTTGGTAGTATTGTAAAACTTTGTGTTTTCATTTGTAAATTTATAAATATCGAAAGCATGAAACCCCATGTCAAATCCAATAATAGAAGTGGGTATATACAACAGCGAAGTTGCTGCTGCCCCATTGTTTCCCAAATAAGCAAAAGTAGATGGAACGGAAAAATATCTATCAAAATCATCGATAGAAGAGTCTAAGCGATTCAACTTATTATCAGCAAGGAATTTGAAGAAAATTTTTATGGAATCTTTCGCATCATTTCTATGCTCAAAACCAAGTGTATCATACCTAGTCTCGCTTTTTGCAGTGCTTTGATTCTGGCTATTAACGTTATTATTTGATTCATTTGAATTATTTCCGCTTATTGATCTAACATCTTTTCTAATCTTTGGCCTCTGCGAAAGAGCAGAAAAAGATAAGATGCTTAATAAAATAATACTTACAAAACTTTTCATTAATTATATTTCAATTTTATATAACAGCGATCAATGCATTGAAAATTAATTTCAATTTAGGCTCTGCTGCTTTTGCTGCCTGTAATACTTCTTCATGTGTTATAGGTATCTCAAATCCCTCAACCCACATATCTGTAATAACACTAATTGCAAAACATGATAAGCCCATGTGAATGGCTGCAATAACTTCCTGAACAGTACTCATTCCAACCGCATCCCCACCAATTGCTTTAATCATTCTATACTCGGCTTTGGTTTCAAATGTGGGGCCAGTAACACTGATGTATACGCCTTCTTGTAAATGAATACTGTTTTTTCCTGCAATATCTTTTGCTGTTTGAATTAACTTAAAATTGTAGGGTTCACTCATATCTGGAAATCTAGGACCAAATTCTATATCATTTTTACCAACTAAAGGGTTTGGAACAAACTGACTAACATGATCTTTTATTATCATCAAGTCACCTACTTTAAAATCAGGATTTACTCCGCCAGCGGCATTACTAATTAATAGGGTTTTAATACCTAAACATTTCATCACCCGAATTGGGAAAACAACTTCTTGTGCCGAATATCCTTCGTAATGATGAAATCTTCCCGACATGACTACAATTTTTTTGCCACTTAATTCACCAAAAATCAATTTCCCACTATGCCCTTCTACGGTACTAATTGGAAAATTTGGAATGTCTTTATATGATATTTCTTTTTCTATAAGAAGATCGGATGTAAAATTGCCCAATCCGCTACCTAGTACAACCCCAATAGAAGGAACGAGAGTACAATTCGATTTAATGAAATCAACCGCTTCAAATACTTTTTCTTTACTCATTTATACAATTTAATATTATTTGCAAATTTACGGTAGAATAAGGTGATATAATAACTTGAACCCATAGAGCTCCTGATATTAATTACTTGTAGAAAATGGGATTATTTAGAAAAAGGCGTATCAATTAGATTATGTATTTTTTTCATGCATTCATAAACAATGAAACATCTTTGCAATTGCCTAATCAACACAATTTACTTACTTTTGCAAAAAAAATACAAGATGAACTTACATGAATATCAAGCAAAGGAGTTACTGAAAAAATTTAATGTACCAGTACAGGAAGGTGTTGCCTGTAGTACTGTTAATGAAGCAGAGGAAGCTTATCGCCAAATTCATACACAGTACGGTAGCAAATTTGCTGTTGTAAAGGCTCAAATTCATGCAGGGGGAAGAGGTAAAGGGAGTATTCAAGGAAAAGAGCAACGAGGTGTTGCAGTAGGGAAAAGCATGGAAGATGTGGTAAAGATTGCAGAAAATATTTTAGGAGGCACATTAGTTACGATACAAACTGGACCAGAAGGAAAATTAGTTAGCAAAGTATTGGTTGCTCAGGATGTATATTATGAAGGGCCTAATCCAGTAAAAGAGTTTTATTTAGCTGTATTATTAGATAGAAGTAGTTGCATGAATGTAATCATGTATAGTACAGAAGGTGGTATGAACATTGAGGATGTTGCTCACAATACTCCTGAAAAAATATTTAAAGAATTTGTTCATCCAGGTGGAAAACTTCAAGGTTTTCAAGCTAGAAAAATTGCATTTAATTTAGAATTAAGTGGAGAGGCTTTTAAAAATTGCGTAAAGTTTGTAACAAATTTATATAACGCATATGTAGATTTAGACTGCGGAATGCTAGAAATAAATCCACTATTCAAAACAAGTGATGATAAGATCATTGCAGTGGATTGTAAGATGAATGTAGATGACAATGCATTAATGCGTCATGCGGATGTAGCGGCTTTGAGAGATTTTTCAGAAGAAGATCCTACCGAAGTTGAAGCAGGTAAATTCAATCTTAATTTTGTAAAATTAGATGGTAATGTTGGTTGTATGGTTAATGGCGCTGGATTAGCAATGGCAACCATGGATATGATTAAATTAAGTGGTGGCGAGCCTGCAAATTTTCTTGATGTTGGCGGTACAGCGAATGCTCAAACTGTGGAAGCTGGATTTAGAATAATCATGAAAGATCCAAAAGTAAAAGCAATTCTTATTAATATATTTGGTGGTATTGTTCGCTGTGATCGTGTAGCCCAAGGCGTAATTGACGCATACAAAAGCATTGGAAATATCGAGATCCCAATAATAGTAAGATTACAAGGAACAAATGCGGATGTTGCTAAAAAATTAATTGATGAAAGCGGATTAAAGGTACAAAGTGCTATATTACTTAGTGAAGCTGCTGCTTTGGTTAATAAAGCCGTTGCGTAATTTATTGCTGGATTTTACAATTTCATTTCTCTCAAGTGATGTACATTTTCTAAAAACCAATTGTACGTTTCTGTAACGCCTTCTATTAAATTAGTTGTTGCCGTCCATCCTTCGTTTCTCATTTTAGAAACTTCTAATACTTTACGAGGTGTACCATTAGGCTTACTTGAATCCCATATTATTTCTCCTTCATGCCCTACCACTTTTTGAATAATTGAAGACAATTCCCTGATTGTAATATCTGCACCCGTTCCAATATTGTAAATATGATCTGAGAGATTCTTTTCAAAAGCGAATATGATTCCGTCTGCAAGATCTTCTACGTAAATAAATTCACGCAAAGCACTACCATTGCCCCAAAGCGTTACCGGTTCATTGCTTTTTACTTTTGCTTCATGAAATTTTCTTATCATAGCAGGTAACACATGAGAAGTTTGTAAATCAAAATTATCTTTTATACCATAAGTATTAGTTGGCATCAAACAAATGAAATTCCTATTGAATTGCTTGCGAATAGCTTCGCATGTTTTAATTCCTGCAATCTTTGCCAATGCATACCATTCATTGGTTGGTTCCAAAGCTGAAGATAGCAAGTACTCTTCTTTTATTGGCTGAGGGCACATTTTTGGATACACACATGAACTACCAAGAAAAATAAATTTTTCAACATCATTTTCTAAAGCAGCGTTCATCAAATTATTTTGTATCAGCAAATTATCCATTAAAAATTGATACGGATAATTATTATTTGCCATAATTCCACCTACTCTAGCAGCAGAATCAAAAACAAATTGTGGCTTTTCATTTTGAAAAAAATCATTGACTAATTTTTGATTTCTTAGGTCTAATTCCGCAGAGGAAATCGTAATAATATTACTATACCCTTTTTTTAAAAGAGCTCTATGAATAGCCGAACCTACAATACCATTATGACCAGCAATAAATATCTTATCTGTGTAACCCAACTTTTGTTAATTTAAAAATATTAATGAAAAAATACTTTTACGGTTTGATAAAAAAGGCGGCTATTTAAATACTGTTGCTGAATGGTTTGTTGTTGTTTTTCTGAATAGCCCTGCAGTCCAAATAAACCAGCGGCATTACCTTTATTGACCGCAATTTCAAGATATCCTGCTGAATTAAAATAAGCTAGCTTTTCTCCTTCAGCTACATCCGAATATGTTTCGCTAATCTTATCAATAATTTCATCTCTTTTGAAAATAATCGAAAACTTTTTCCCTTGCCTGTTTTCTTCAAACTCAACCTTATTAATATTTACAATTACATTTTCAAAATTGTCAATAAATATTATTTGTCCTTCAATATAATCATCTCCAATAATGGGCCTCAAAGGATTTTTTTCAACAAACTGAACATTCACACTTCCAACTTCTTCAATTGTTTTGCCGTTACTAAGTTCATGAAAAGCTTTTGCAAAAACATTGGTACAAAAGAGTGTGCTTTTTTGAGAAATCTTATCCAATTCCAGACTAACAACTTTCTGAGGTAACTCTTCTAATATCATGGTTAACAGACCGTTATCTGCGCAGCCAATAAAATGCCCATTATGTTCTGCTAACAACATATGATCCAACTTTTCATCAAAAATATTTACAAGGATTAAATGAAAAGTTCCTGTAGGATAATTTTTAATGGCATTTCGGCAAACATATGCCGCCTGTGGATAATTGAAAGCTGATAAAGAATGGGTAATGTCAATTATATTAATATCCTGCTGATATCTTAGAAACTGCCCTTTTATAGCTCCTGTCAGGAAGTCTTGTTCTCCAATATCACTTATCATGGTTAAAAGGGGCATTGTTCTTAATCTTATTTTTTATGGCAGCTTATTGATAAAGATTAAAGTTACATGAAAAGTGATTTATATACCTCAAACAGGCACAGAATATATAGGACTTTTTTTATTTAATCAACTGCTCATTTTTATAAAAAAAATTTCTTACTAACTTATCTGCCCATGCTGGGAAAATCTTATTCATAAAGATTGTTTGTTTCCCTTTGAATGTGAGCACGAGTGTTCTTTTTCTTTTTTCAATGGAACGTAAAATATGCTGAGCACAAACTTCCGATTTCATTAATGAATTTTCATCAAGCGGACTTTCACCTTGTGCGATAGCTTTTTCATTTAACGCAGCATTTCTGATATTACTTTTTGTAAAACCTGGACAAACCCACATAACATTCACCCCTAGGTGTAACAACTCTGTTCTTAATGATTCTAGCCATCCATTTAGCGCAAACTTACTGGCTGAATAACCACTCCTTCCTGGCAAACCCCTATACCCTGCAATGGAAGAAATACCAACGATAGACCCTTTCCTTTCAATAATTGAATGTAAAGCCTCTTTAGTACAATAAACAGTTCCAAAGAAATTAATATCCATCACTTTTTTAATGACTTGAATATCAGTATTAACAAATTCAGAGCGCATTGAAACTCCTGCATTATTTATTAAAATATCAATCCCTCCAAATTTAGCAATAGTGGATTGAATAAAAACTGCACAATCTTCTTGTTTGCTTACATCTGCGACTAC
>CANICR010000008.1 GCA_947466405.1 Chitinophagaceae bacterium
AGAGGAAAAAAAGCCCTACTTCAGGTTGGCATTATGCCAATGTTAGTTGAAATAAAAGACCTAGTTGTGGTAAAGGAGAAAATATAAAAATATTCTTTGTTTATATTGTTTCCACTTTTATGATAGCTTCTAAATTAATTGCTCCAAAAATATGAGGGAATTCCTGATTTATTGAAGGGGACAATTCATATTTTAATGTAGCTGTTAATTTACTTTCATCTACATGCAACAAAACAAGGTCAACTGCATTTTTATAATAGCGTTCTAATACACCAGCAACCTGATGTTCTTGACTCATATGAATAAATCCTTCCGAATTAAGTGAAGGCACTTCAAAATAACCCAATGCTTTTGAGGATTCCCAATGAGAACGGGTGGTTACATGGAATATCATGGGTTTATTTTTTTAGATAATTGAGCTAATTCATCTGATTTATATTGATTGTTTTCATTATCAAAACACTTCCCAAGCTCATCCAATAAAAATTGTATTACCCTTAAATTATTCATTGGCCTGAAAAATGATGCAGTAGGCGGTACCGCTAATCTTTTAAAATAACTTTCAATGTCTTTGTGTGAATACATTTGACCAGAAAAGGGATCAATGTAAAAAAGTATTTTTTGAGAAGGGTGACCAGATGGATTTAACACCTCAAATTGTTCATCAAAATAAGCGAGCAAAAATTGACGGGGAATATTAACTGCTTTAACAGGAATATCCAATAAATGACATAAGATAAGATAAACAATACCATTACTTATTGAATTGCCCAATTTATGTTCCAATGTTTTATTGATCAAAAAATGATCAGGAATATCGTAATTGATTTCTACTCCATTTTGCTTGTAATAGTTATAAAAAATACTATTCAGCACATTGATACGCTCCATTGGCGTAAGGTAATTATTCAACTCCAACCATATATTTCTTCGTAATTTTTCAATTTCCTGAAAAACTTGCGTTGGTTGAATATCTGGGTAATGATATTTGGCTACGATAATAGAACCACTGAGTAATTCTCCTGAATTATTTATCCATTCCTCAAATTCAGCATTCAGATCTCTGAAGTGTAACCGATGTATTAGTAATTCAATTCTTTCTTGTGTTGATTCACTGCCCACCGTTTCCCACAAATGCTCTAGGTTAGGGATAATTTCTTTTCCAATAGATATTATCTTATCACTTACTGTATTGTAAATATCTTCATCAGGATCATCAATCAGATGTAAGAGGGCTTTTATTTCATTATTTTCTTGCACTAGTAAGTTTCTTAATTTATTTAAATATCGGAACAATCATTTCATAATTACTTTTTAATTTTCCACATGAGTGATTAACTTTTTATTTCTTTTTCAATTTCATCAAAAAAATATTACTACTACTGAATAAGCAAAAAAAATCCTTCTTTTTTAGAAGAAGGATGTAAGATTTTTAAGATTACGATTACTTTTTAACTGCCTTTTTTTTGGGGGCTGCTTTTTTTTGGGGAGCCGCCTTTTTAGTTGCAGACTTTTTCTTTACCGCAGTTTTTTTGCCGAAAGCTTTTGGATCTTGTTCAAGAATCATTTTTTTAATTAGTTCTAAATCCATGACCATTAATTCTTCAGCAGAATATTTTCCATTAACCCCTTTGCCAATAAGCTTCAACATTTTTTTACCGAATCTGATAAACGGACCCCAACGACCATTTTCAATAGCAATTTTTTCTTCTGGCCATTGCTTAATAAAACGATTAGATTCCTTTTCTATTTTCTTTTCAATTAATTCATTACACTCTTGCTGAGTCAGCGTATCAAAATTATAAGCTCTAGGAATATTAATAAATAAATCATTCCATTTTATAAAAGGGCCAAATCTGCCTTTACCTTTAGTGATGGGCTTTTCATTATAAAAACCAATAGGAGCGTCTTCTACTTGTTTTGCAGCAATGATTTCTACTGCTCTTTTTAAATCAACTTCCAATGGTTCTTCCCCTTTGGGAATAGAAATGAATTGCTCACCCCATTTTACATAAGGACCAAATCTGCCAATGTTAACAGACACTTCCATGCCATCATGTTCACCAAGCGTTAAAGGGAGTTTAAACAAATCGATAGCTTCATCGAAAGAAATTGTTTCTATACTTTGGCTGGCTTTCAACTTTGCGAATCTCGGTTTCTCCTCATCATTTTGTGCCCCAATCTGAACCATTGGCCCATAACGTCCCATCCTCGCAATCAATGGCTTCCCATCTTCAGTTACACCTAATGTTCTTTCTCCAACAGCACGTTCTGCTGTTTCTAGTGTATGAGCAACGCCTGTATGAAAAGGCGTATAGAATTCTTCCACCATTTTATTCCATACAATTTTACCATCAGCAATTTCATCAAACTCTTTTTCGATATTCGCCGTAAACGAATAATCCATTACATTTTTAAAATGTTGATTTAGAAAATCTGTAACAACTAATCCCAAATCAGTTGGAAATAATTTAGACTTTTCGGCTCCAGTATTTTCCTGTTCAGTTATTTTCTGAATATTATTATCTTTTAATTTCAGAATTCTAAAACTTCTTTTAACAGCTTCTTTATCTTTCTTTTCAACATAAGTTCTTTTTACAATGGTGGAAATAGTAGGTGCGTAGGTACTTGGTCTGCCAATACCCAATTCTTCCATTTTCTTTACCAAAGAAGCTTCTGTATATCTTGCGCTGTGTTTAGTGAATTTTTCTGTTGCTGTCATTTGATTAAAAGTGAGTACTTGACCAACCGTTAAATTAGGCAACCTACTTTCACCATCCTCTTCATTAGTATCTTCATTATCTTCATCATCTGTACTTTCTAAATACACTTTTAAAAATCCATCAAATTTCAACACTTCTCCAGAAGCAGACAATTCTTCCTTATTGGTACTAATAATAATTTTAGCAGTTGTTTTTTCAAATTCTGCATCACTCATTTGAGAAGCGATTGTACGCTTCCAAATCAATTCATACAACCTGCTTAAATCAGGATCACTTTCAAAATGATTTTCCATGTAAGTAGGTCTGATTGCTTCATGGGCCTCCTGCGCACTTTCATTTTTATTTTTGTATTTGCGTATATGCAAATATTTATCGCCGTAACTTTTTGAAATTTCCGCTTTAATTCCATCCATGGCTGTATCACTCAAATTAACACTATCTGTACGCATATAGGTAATCTTCCCACTTTCATATAATTTTTGCGCCAATAACATTGTTTTGCTAACTCCATATCCCAGTTTCCTACTCGCTTCTTGTTGTAAGGTAGATGTTGTAAAAGGCGCAGCCGGCGTACGTTTTCCAGGTCTAACTTGAATGTCATTTACGGTATAAGATGCACCAATACAACTTTGCAAAAATGCTTCTGCTTGTTCTACTTGTTTATATTTGCCTCCTTCTGCTTTAAAGAGAACTGTTTTATTATTTAAATCAGTGGCAGATAATGAAGTCTCTATTTTGAAACTAATAGAAGGTAAAAATTGGTTGATTTCTCTTTCTTTTTCTACTATTAATTTCACTGCAACACTTTGCACCCTGCCCGCACTTAAACCACCTTTTTGGCCAATTTTCCTCCAAAGTACCGGGCTTAATTCAAATCCTACAATTCTATCAAGCACTCGCCTGGCTTGTTGAGCGTCAACAAGATTCATATTAATCAATCGTGGATTTTGAACTGCCTTTTGAATCGCCGGCTTAGTGATCTCATGAAAAACGATTCGTTTTGTTGTTTTTGGATCCAAATTCAATACTTCAGCCAAATGCCAGCTAATGCTTTCCCCTTCACGATCCTCATCCGAAGCAAGCCACACTTCATCCGACTTTTTAGCTATACTTCTCAACTCTTTTACTACTCTTTCCTTTTCAGCAGGTACGATATATTTTGGCAAAAAATTGTTTTTGATATCAATACCCATGTCATTTTTTTCTAAATCACGGATATGTCCATAGCAACTTTTAACTTCAAAATCCTTACCAAGAATGGCTTCAATGGTCTTTGCTTTTGCCGGAGACTCCACTATTAACAGGTTCTTTGCCATAATATTATATTAATTAATGCTTCCTTTTTATATATAATTTATATGAAAATCCGAAAGCGATAATACTGCAATATTAGTTTAAAATTGAAAAAACAAATTTTTTTGAAAATATAAATAGGGTAGTTAAGGTTAACAAACCCTGAAAATCAATTATTTTTCGCCTTTGTGTTTGAGTAAGATAATTTCGGTTAATACTCAATAGCAGCAATAATTTAGCGTATTTAAAAAATTTACTTTTTGCTGTATTTTTTAGGAATAAAAATATTTTTACCCTTGTGAAAAGTTTTTTTTCTCCTCCAAATTCAAATAATAATAAATGCGAACTATCTATCATTTCATGAAAAATGATATAATTGTTTTGTATTTTCAACACCCCAAATCAAGGTTTTATGAATATAGTTATCATTGGATCCGGTAATGTTGCCACCATATTAGGGACACTATTAAAACAACATGATTATACTATTATTCAAATTATCAGCAGAGATATTAACCACGCTAAAATTTTAGCAAATAAACTAGATGCAACCTTCGCCGATTTTAGTGGGCCACATGAAATGAACGCTGATTTATACATTTTGGCATTATCAGATGATGCTTTATTAGGCGACTTTTCATTTTTAAAGCTAAACAATAAACCAGTAGTGCACACCGCCGCTGCTTTATCAAAAGACGTATTGAAAAATCTATCGTCAAACTATGGCATTTTATATCCGCTTCAATCACTAAGTAAAATAATGAAAGATATTCCTCCGATACCTTTTTTAATAGATGCTAATAATAATGACACATTAGAATTAATAAAAAGCATCGTTCAAAAAATATCAAACACTGTAAAAGTTGCAACAGATGAAGAAAGATTAAAACTTCATGTAGCCGCTGTATTGGTAAATAATTTTACCAACCATTTATTTTCCTTAGCCGAAAGTTTTTGTGAAAATGAAAACCTGAATTTTACATTATTACAACCGCTCATTATAGAAACTGTTAATAAAATAAAACATAATACAGCTAAAGAATCACAAACGGGGCCCGCCATTAGAAATGATATTAAAACTATTGAAAAACATCTGGCTGTTTTAGAAAAATATTCAAGCCTTAAAGAAATATATCTTAAAATGACTAATGATATTATGAATCATTAATTAAAGGGATAAACAATATTAGTTTGTACTTTATATGGATCCAGTGGATTTCCATCTTTCCCAATTGGATCATCAACATAAATTTCATAAGGCGCCGCTGAAGGCGATTTCTTTTTTTCCTTAATCATTTGCTTTAAAATTTGGTATGCTTGCACGGTCTCTTCATAAGGACCATAAAAATGAGCAATCATAACCTGCCCGCTGCTTACTCTTTTATAATTGATAGTTTTAGGCAACATGGTAGGTTTTCTATCCACCGGTATTCCAGCTTCAAAAAAGAATGGGGCTTTTTGAGTTTTATACCAGGCAATAGGAGCTCCCATTACTTTTAATTTATTTTTTTTGATACATTCAGTCAGTTTTTCACTGTATATTTTAGCTAATTTCTGACTTAACCTAACATTATTTTTTGCACTATCCTTAATATATATGATGTTAAAAGGCGTAGATATACTATCAGAAACATTTATAATTGGAGCGCTTCTATTGACAGTATCTAGTTTTCCCCTTGGTTTATTATTCTTTAATAAAATGGTGGGCCTCTCTTTTTGAGTATTTTCATTTCCTCCAGTACAAGAAAATAAAAATATTGAAAAAACAAGACAAGGTATAAATAAGCGTATTAACTTGTTCATCTTATAATTTTAAAGAGATTGTAAAATAGCTAATTCTTCTGAAATCTATGAAATATTATAGACTTATATAATAGAGATTTTATTAAATTGATATTTTCATGTAGGTTTGCAATCTGAAATTTTGCAGGTATGTACGACATCACATTTAAGTTTGAACAAAAAGGGTTATCGCCTATTACACTTCAAAACATTGAGCCCAATCAATCATTATTAGAAATTGCTTTAATAAATAACATCGAACTGCATCATAATTGTGGTGGCGTTTGTGCTTGTAGCACTTGCCATTTGTATGTTGAACAAGGAGAGCAATTCCTAGAAGAATTATCCGATAAAGAAGAAGATTTTATCGACAGAGCTGTTAATCCAAGAATAAACTCACGATTAGGTTGTCAATGTTTAATCAATAAAGGCAATGGATCAATTATTGTAACCCTCCCGGATCAAACACAATTTTTAGGAGAATAAAATAAATATCATGACATTTGAACCACCCATACATTGGAATGACTATGAGGATATTGCTATGAAATTATATGAAAAATTTGGAGATGATTTTGGCGAAAGCAAAATCTATCGAATTCGTTTCACTGATTTGCACAAATGGATTTTAGAAATCCCCAATTTTTCTGGCAAAGCTGAAGAGAGCAATGAAGGACACCTGGAAATGATTCAAAGTTCATGGGTGTACGAATGGAGAGATGCACAAAAAAAATAGATTGATTAATTAGCAGTAGCTTTTTTTATTTTAATAACAATCTATTCTTTAATAAAAAAACGATGAATATTCTAGAGAAATTTAAACCTATTAAAGCATTGGTATTTGATATTGACGGCGTGCTTACCGATGGGAAAATACTGCTTTTAGAATCTCTTGAAATGGCAAGATCCATGAATATTAAAGATGGATTTGCCTTACAATTAGCGATAAAAAAAGGGTACCAAATTTTAATTATTTCAGGTGCATCAGATGGAGGAGCCATATCAAATAGATTAAAGAGTTTGGGAATTCACGATATCCATCAAGGCATTTCAGACAAAGCCACTTTACTGAATGAAAAAATGCTTAAATGGAATTTAACTAAAGATGAAGTGTTATATGTTGGCGACGATATCCCCGATTTACAGGCAATGAAAATAGTAGGACTACCATGTTGTCCCGCAGACGCTGTATCAGAAATTAAAGAAGTTTCATTATATATTTCACATAAAAATGGCGGCGAAGGATGCGTTAGGGATATAATTGAAAAAGTACTGAAACTCAATAATGACTGGGATACCGAGACAAATGTTTCCTCAAAATAACTTCTAGGTCATTAATAGATAACCGCTTACTATTATTTTCCACATTGAGTTCATAACATTGAGTAATTCATTCGATGTGGTAATAATGCAAAACAAAGATTCATGAAATTATTCTTTGCATTTTTGAAATTAATCAGGTGGAATAATCTATTTATCATTTCACTTACTCAATATTTATTTTTCTTTTGCCTTTCACATTCTATAATACTTCCTACATCAATTTTCAGCATTTCTCAAATAGCAGCGTTGAAAAATAGTACCTATTTAATAATGACATCTTCCGTTCTTATTTCAGCTGGCGGCTTTATTATCAATGATTATTTCGATGTACATATCGATTCTATAAACAAACCTGGCAAAAATATTATTGATAAAATTGTAAAAAGAAGATGGGCAATCGTATGGCACTTATTATTTTCATTTACGGGATTGTTAATAAGCGGATATGTAAGCTTGTTATATCACAATTGGTGGCTCATTGTAGGGAATACTTTTTCCGTTATGCTTTTGTGGCTATACTCAACAACTTTTAAAAAGAAATTACTCATTGGAAACATTATCATTGCTGCACTTTCATCATGGGTTATCGTGGTGATGTATTTATTTATGCTTTCGCCAATAAATATGATTCATCTATTTGATGTTCCCGGCTTTCAAATTAAAGCAAAAATACTTTTAAAGTGGACCATCCTATATTCAGGATTTGCTTTTATTGTCACCATTATCAGGGAAGTTGTAAAAGACATGGAAGATCGAATAGGAGATGCAACATTCAATTGCGAAACAATCCCTATTAAATGGGGGGTCGCTGCAAGTAAAATATTTATTGGGGTTTGGATATTTTTTTGCATAGCTCTATTGATGATTGCACAAATATTTATCTGGCAAAATGGCTGGCATATCAGCGCTATTTATTCTTCAATTTTTATATTAATACCCTTATTATTTTCATTTTCAAAATTATACAATTGTAAAACAACTGAAGATTATCACCAATTAAGTACACTGATGAAATTAATCATGCTAGCAGGTATTTTATCGATGATATTTTTTAATTTCTTGCCATGATAAAAAAAATAATCCTTGCTTCACAATCACCCAGAAGAAAGCAATTATTAGAATGGGCAGAGGTGGAGTTTGAAATATTAATAAGCGACTCAGCAGAAACCTATCCTCCTAATTTAACCGATTCGGAAGTTGCTATTCATATTGCCAAAAATAAAGCAACCGCCATTATCGAAAAACATAACCCTTCCATACCTGTATTAGCAGCGGACACTATCGTTATATGCGAAAATGAAATCATAGGGAAACCATCTGATAGGAATGAAGCCATTAATATTCTAAAAAAATTATCCGGGAAAACCCATCATGTAATTACAGGAGTGTACATTTATTTCGATAATAAAGAACATTCTTTTTCAGATACTACTGCGGTAACATTTCATCATCTTTCTGAAGAACAAATATGTTTCTATGTAGACAACTACAAGCCTTATGATAAAGCTGGTGCTTATGCAATTCAAGAATGGATTGGCGTCATTGGCATTAAATCGATTGATGGAGATTTCTATAATGTTATGGGATTACCTGTAAGCAGGGTGGTTAAAGCACTAGAATTATTTTAACCAATTTTATAATACAAAACAGCCGCGTCAAGCATAATAAATAACGTAAACTATTAACTTTACACCATGGCCGAATTTTCACTTCAAGAAGCATTGCAAGAGTTTTTACGGAAAAGCAGATTAAAAACGGGTATTCAAGCCGTACAAATTGAAGAAATATGGGAAGAGCTAATGGGTTCCACGATAGCGAAATATACAGACAGTATAAAAATAATTGGCCATTCATTATTTATTTCAACTACTGTAGCCCCTTTAAGAAATGAACTCCTTTATCAAAAAGAAATAATTATTGAAAGAGTAAATGAAGCGCTAGGAGAAAAAGTAGTTAAAGAAGTTGTTATCAAATAATTCTACATCACATCTTTCCCAAATCAATAATTTGTCCATTTACACCAAGTCTGTCAAAGACATCCGTTAATCTTTCTTTGTGCGTATCCGTAATAAATACCTGACCTTTGTTTTTATTACAAACCCATTCCAACAAATTATTCATTCGATCATCATCTAATTTTTCAAACACATCATCTAAAAGTAAAATAGGAGAGAACCCTTTTGTATTTTTAATAATTTCATACTCGGCTAATTTCAACGCAAATAACAAACTCTTTTTTTGACCCTGAGAGGCAATGTTTTTAAACAACAGCACATCTAGTTCAAAACGTAAATCATCTTTATGGATTCCTGCATTGGTTCTTTGAAGTAAAAAATCCTTTTCCTTGTTTTTTTCTAATAAATCCTGAATAGAAAAATCTTTCAGATTACTTTCATATTCAACTTGCAGCCTTTCTTCATTATTGGCAATTTGTTGATAAAACCGAACAACCAAAGGAATTAAAGTTGCCGCAAATTCCATTCTTTTTGAAAAAATAATATTACACGGATTGATTAACTGCTGATCAATTATTTCCAACAAACTAACATCATTAATTTTCTTATTGGCTAAATTCTTTAACAGGCTATTTCTCTGTTGGAGTATCTTATTGTATACAATCAATTGATTTAAATAATCAGCATCCAATTGACACAATATAGTATCCATATATTTTCTGCGGCCTTCACTACCTCCGTTAATAATTTCTATATCATCAGGCGCAATCATTACAGCTGGCAACAATCCAATATGATGTGATAATTTTTCATACAAAACATCATTTAAATAAAGCTCTTTTTTGCAATTGTTTCTTTGTATACATACCACTTTATAATGCAGCAGATTATTTACAAAAGAAGATTCAATTCTGAAACCTTCTTGATTAAAATGTATATTCAATGTATCTGATCCCGGAAAATAACTTTTGGTGAAACAAGAATAGTAGACAGCATCCAGCAAATTGGTTTTCCCTTTTCCATTACTACCACAAATACCAATAATAGATTTTTCAAAATCAAAAGACTGAACCTCGTAATTTTTATAGTGGGTTATGGTTATTTTTTGTAGTGATAGCATCCAGGTTGTAATTTACGAAAAGTCAGCACTAAGGAAAGAAAGTTTACAACAGATGAGGTTTTGCTTCACTCAATCCAGCATTTGTAACTTGAACAATATCAGGTTTAAATTCTTTTAAATTATTGGCTCCCGCATAAGATAATGCAGATTTGATGCCGTCAAGTAATGAATCAATAACCAGCGATACTTTACCTTTGTAAGGTATTAAAGTACTTTCTCCTTCAATATTTCTAACTTCCTGACCATGGGCCACTTTTGTATCAAAGGATGCAGCTCCGCTGTATTTTTTATACAGTCCATTTTTTTGATTGATTAGTAACCCTGGTGCTTCTTCAGTTCCTGCTAATAAAGAACCTAACATTACAGAAGATGAACCTAAAGCAAAAGCCTTGGCTAAATCGCCGCTCATGCGCAATCCTCCATCTGCCATTACAGGCACCGTTGCCACTTTAATAATATCGATTAAGCAGCTGACATTGGGTACACCAAACCCAGTTTTAATTCGTGTTGTACATAAACTTCCTCCACCAACTCCAACCCTCAATGCATCAGCTCCCCAATTTTGCAAATCAATGGCGGCTTTGGCCGTCGCGATATTACCGGCAATAACGTCAATGCCTGTGTGAATATTTTTTATTTTTGCGATAGCTTCTTTAACATTTTTATGGTGTCCATGAGCCACATCAATTAAAACAATATTTACGCCCGCATGTACCAAAGAAATAGCTCTTTCAAGAAAATCACCATTGGCTCCCACGGCAGCCATAATAGGAGATGAGCTATTCAATTGCTTTTTAAACTCAGCTAATTTATGAATGATCTCTTCCTGATCTTGTATTGACATAAACCGATGCACACATCCTACACCTCCAATCTTCATTATTTCCATCGCCATATCTAATCCGCAAACTGTAGGCATGGGAGATGCTACTAATGGAACATCTAAAGAAAATCTGTTGGTAACTTGGGTGGATAAATCAATATTCTTTCGGGATACAATTTCTGAATACGCTGGAACTAATTGTATATCATCGTAAGTTAAGGCAGTCATTCTGTTTAGGGTTAAATGTATTTATAAAGATGAAAAGTACGAACACATTCTTATTGAAGCCATTTCATTTCCAATTAGTTTTTAACAAATAATCCCAAGAACAAATTATACATATTGTTTTATTATCAACTTTACGAGCCTTTCAATCGAAAAAACAGCTAGAATAATATCTAAAAAAGCTTTTTTACAATAGCACCATTGGTTTTTTTTATGATTTATCCCTTATATTTGCAACCTAAAATTTAAACAATTGGCAACAAAGTTTTCAAAGGAAACTTATCTATACTGGTACGAATTAATGCTTCTATTACGCCGTTTTGAAGAAAAAACAGGGCAGTTATATGGCATGCAAAAAATTCGTGGATTCTGTCACCTTTATATCGGACAAGAAGCAGTGGCCGCTGGATGTATGACGGCAACAAATGCGGATGATAAGTTTATTACCGCCTATCGCGATCATGCGTTGGCTATTGCTAAAGGCGTATCCGCCAAAAGCTGCATGGCTGAATTATATGGAAAAGCAACTGGCTGTAGCAAAGGAAAAGGCGGAAGTATGCATTTCTTTGGTTTAAAAGAAAACTTTTTCGGTGGTCATGGTATTGTAGGTGCTCAAATTGGTACAGGAGCAGGATTGGCATTTGCTGAAAGATATAAAGGAACCAAAAATGTTGTTCTTTGCTTTTTTGGTGATGGCGCTGCTCGTCAGGGCATGCTACACGAAGCTTTTAATATGGCAATGCTTTGGGATCTTCCCGTTGTATTTATTTGCGAAAACAACCACTATGCGATGGGTACTTCTGTAGCCAGAACTAGTAAAACATTAGATATTTACAAAACAGCAGATGCTTACGAAATGCCAGCAGACGCTGTAGATGGCATGAGCCCTGAAGAAGTGCACAATGCTGTTTTAAGAGCAGTAAACAGAGCTAGGGAAAAAGGCGGACCGACATTGCTTGAAATAAAAACATACAGATATAAGGGGCATAGTATGAGCGATCCCCAAAAATACAGAACCAAAGAAGAACTGGAAGACTATAAACAAAAGGATCCAATTGAACATGTACTTAAAGTACTTCAGGATGATTTCAAATTATCAGATTCTGATATTGAAATCATTAATGAAAGAGTTAAAAAAGAAGTGGAAGAGTCTGTTACATTTGCGGAAGAAAGCCCTTGGCCAGATGAAAGCGAATTGCTAAAAGATGTCTATATTCAAGAAGATTACCCTTTTATTACCGACTAATAATTCACTATTGTTTTTTTAACAATTAAACAAAAAATATGGCAACTGAGCAAAACGAAATACTAGATAAAGCAAAAGGAATCTGGTCTAACTATAGTAAAATGATCACTTACACGGGTGCAGCAATTATTATTCTTGCAAGTGGATGGATTGGTTACCAAAAACTAATTAAAGAACCCAAAGAATTAAAGGCTGCTGAAAGTATATTCTTAGCTGAAGATCTATTTGATAAAATGGCAACAACCGGATTCAATAAAGACTCTGTGAATATCGTTTTAAATGGAGGTAATTTTAATGGAAGCAATGTTACTGGATTATTAAAAATAATCAATACTAGCGCAGGCACACTAAATGCCAATCGCGCAAAGTATATGGTTGGCGCTTGCTATCTTCAAATAGGAGAGTACGATAAATCAATAAAATATTTAGAAGATTTTGACGGAAGTGAAGTTGATCAAATACAAAGCAAAGCATACACCATGCTTGGACATGATTATGCTGAGAAAAAGCAAACTGAAAAAGCAATGTCTTATTACAAGAAAGCTGCTTCTGTAAATGAAAAAGATGAATCATTTACACCAGATGCTCTAATGCTTTGCGGCAACTATGCAGAAGCCATCGGAAAAAATACAGAAGCGATTGATTTCTTCAAAAAAATAAAAGATAAATACCCAACATTTGTTTCAGTTACAAATGGAGATGTAGATAAACATTTAGCACGTTTGGGCGAGTTCGAATAAAGCATATAATTGCATCCACTTAAAGCATTGTCATGTCCCTTTATTCTCCCGAAATTAACTTACCAACTGGCATCCAAATAAACAAGGATGCCTTTGTTGTAATTATACGAACCGAATGGAATGCTCCTATTATTGACGAATTAACAAAAGGTTGTACTGACGTTTTATTAGAAAATAATATCGCACACGAAATAATAAATGTTCCTGGCGCTTTCGAAATACCATTTACTATAAAAAAATATTGGGATACTCACGAAAATAAAAACATTGCTGCATTTATTGCATTGGGTTGTGTTATTCGTGGAGATACCCCACATTTTGATTTTGTTTCTAATGCAGTAACAGATGGGATTTTGCAACTTAACCTATCATTACCCATTCCTACCATTTTTGGCATATTAACTGTGGACAATGAATTGCAAGCCATAGAAAGAATAGGGGGTAAACACGGTCACAAAGGGAAAGAAGCTGCTATAACTGCAATAAAAATGATTGCTACTGTAGATTCTTTCAAAAAATAATTGTTTTACATTTTCAATGAAAGTAATTCATTACTCAAAGCAGCACCAATAATACATGATGAAAGTTCAATTATTTATCCCTTGTTTTATTGATCAACTTTACCCGCAAACTGCTTTTAATATGATAAAAATATTAGAAAAAGCAGGATGTACTGTTGAATACAATCCCAATCAAACTTGCTGTGGTCAGCCCGCATTTAACGCAGGTTTTTGGGATGAAGCAAGAGATGTTGCTTCAAAATTTCTAGCTGATTTCGATACTGTTGATTATATAGTTGCCCCAAGCGCAAGCTGTGTAGGCTTCATTAGAAATTACTATCCTACCTTATTTGAAAATAATTCTTCAAATCATCAGATAAAAAATATTAAAAATAAAATTTTTGAGTTCACAGAATTTTTAATTAATATTTTAAAAACAGATGACTTCAATGCTGCTTTATCAGGTAAGGCAACGTATCATGATAGTTGCGCGGCTTTGAGAGAATGTAAAATAAAAGAGGGACCTCGAAAATTATTAGCTAAAGTAAAAGGACTCGAAATAGTAGAAATGAATGACAATGAGACCTGCTGCGGTTTCGGAGGTACCTTTTCTGTAAAATTTGAATCTATTTCAATAGGCATGGCCAATCAAAAAATCAATAACGCTTTAGCTACCGGTGCTGAATACATTATATCTACAGACCTAAGTTGCTTAATGCAATTAGATGGTTTTATTAAGAAAAATAATTTACCCCTCAAAACGATGCATATTGCGGATGTGCTAAGTTCAGGATGGTAATATTTCCACTAACCTATAAAATACAATTTTAAAATCATGGCAAATTGGCTTGTAAAATCCGAACCATTTAAATACAGTTGGGATCAATTTGTAAAAGATAAAAAAACCTTTTGGGACGGTGTTCGAAATTATGGCGCCCGTAACAATTTAAAAGCGATGAAAAAAGGTGATGAAGTGTTTTTCTATCATAGCAATGAAGGAGTGGAAATTGTAGGCATTGCTAAAGTCATCAAAGAATATTATCAAGATCCTACCACCGAAGAAGATGCTTGGGTTGTAGTGGATTTGAAACCGGTGAAAAAGTTGAAGAATTCGGTAACACTTACTCAAATTAAAACAGATAAGAGATTAGCCAATATGGACCTTGTAAGATTAGGTAGATTATCCGTTCAAACTGTTAAAGAAATAGAATGGCAGATAATTCTTGAACTTGCCGGAGAAAAGTAAATCCAATAATTATATACATGCGTAAACAGCATATCGTAGTTCTTACCGGTGCAGGAATATCAGCTGAAAGCGGACTTAAAACTTTTAGAGACAGTGATGGTTTGTGGATGGGATATAATATCGAAGATGTTGCCACACCTCGAGCTTTTAAAAAGAATCCGCAATTGGTTTTGGATTTTTATAACATGCGCAGAAAAGAAATCATCCAAGCAAAACCAAACGAAGCCCATTATGGATTGGCTTCATTACAGCTCAAATACCAGGTAACAATCGTTACACAAAATATAGACGATTTACATGAACGCGCCGGATCTGAAAATGTACTTCATTTACATGGTGAAATTTTAAAAATGAGAAGTACTAAAAACGAACATATCCTGTACGATATTGAAGGAGATATTAATTTGGAAGATCTTGCTTCGGATGGTGCACCATTGAGACCACATATCGTTTGGTTTGAAGAACCAGTGCCATTAATTGAAACAGCAGCCAACATCATGACTTCTGCCGATATTTTTATATTAATAGGCACTTCTTTACAAGTATATCCTGCTGCAGGACTAATGGATTATTTACCTCATGAAATACCCAAGTATATTATTGATAAAAAAATTCCATCCGTTCAACATCTCACATCAATAACCACTTTCGAAAAAGCTGCCACTCAAGGCATAAAAGAATTGCTAGAAATATTGTAAATAAAAAAAGCCGACACATTAGTATCGGCTTTAAAAATTTTATACGAAAATTAATTATACCCTACATCAGCACCAAGATCCGCATATTGCACATTTAACAACCCTTTTGGAGAATTGGTAGCGCCATCAACTACAAATGCAACAATGCCACATTTAGATGGTACGCTTGAATAAGTTCCAAAAGCTGTATTACCCGATAATGGGATCGTTTTTGTTACAGTATATTCATTCCCTTTTGTGATGGAAACTTGAGGAATAACATCTCCAAATAAATCAGTGACAGTTTTTCTTAATACTCCATTATGAACGAAATTGTTAATTGGATTAACACCATTATACAAATAAGGAGTATAACCACCAGATGGAGAATAATAATTATCTTGAGCATATATAATACCATTTTCTACAACAGCTATTACAATCTTCATTGCATTTGAAGTGGATACTCCAAATTTTACTTTAATCGTTGCTGTTACTGAAGCACCAGAAGTGTCACTTGAAATAGATAAAGCAAGAGGTGCGCCGTTCTCTAGAGCCTTAGTTAAATCAGCGGTATTCTCACTCCAGGCTTTCTTTCTGTTTAATATGGCAGTAGGATATCCACTTGCAGCAAAATGAGAATTAAAGGTTGAATAATACTGAAAACACATTGGATCAGTATTATTGCCCCCATGAATAGTAGTAGAAATACAATTAGGATGAGAAGGTTTATATTGATCTAAAGAATTTGCCACTCTAGGACAAAATCCACACCATGTTCCAGTTAAATCTTCTACCAATATTTTCTGAGTAAAATCAGAGGCGACAACAGTAAATGCTTTTTGATTTGATGGAATATTACATGATGGTATTTTTGCAGTAACCATTTGATTTCCCAATGATACAGGAACATAAACACTATCAATTAAAATCACATCATTTAAATATAAATTACATTGTCTTGTAACATTATTACCCGAATCATCTAAAACAGTAATACTAATATAATCAAATCCGTTTTTCACTACAGTATCACTTAATAATTGAACATGTAAATTATTAGTATGTGGACATACTACAGTATCATAATTGGTAGTGTCTGTAGGATTTACAGGGACTGTAGTTTCTGTTTTTTTACAGGAAATAAACAAATCCGATAAAAGCAAAAAGGACAAGGCAATAAATAGTATCTTTTTCATTATTTAATTTTTAGAATTAAAAATATGATTTTTTAATTAAAATCATTGTTTTTTATCAAAAATGTATGTACTTCGTCTAAAAAAAATGAAAAAGAGAATATTGGTATTTATAATTTCTGTGGTTTTATTGGCACATGTTGCAAAATCACAGGAAAATATCCCCTCCATTAAATTAAAAGCTGTTTCTGGTAAAATAATTGATTTAAGAGATTTAGTTGCCAATACAAAAGACACAGTTTTAGTTGTTTCATTTTGGGCAACATGGTGTATGCCATGTATCGCTGAACTAGATAATATCAATGATGAATTTGAAGAACAGCAGACCCTAAAACCTTTTAAATTTTATGGAGTAGCTATTGATGATGCTAGAACAACACAAAGAGTTAAACCTTTTGTAAAAGGAAAAGGGTGGAAATTTGATGTATTAATGGATGTAAACAGCGAGTTAAAAAGGGCTCTCAATATCACAGATGTGCCTCACGTTATTATTTTTAAAAATGGCAAACTCGTATCCAGACATACAGGCTATATTACCGGCGATGAAAATAATTTATTTGAAACCATCAAAGGCCTTTAATTAAATAATTTATACTCAATATCATGAAAAATGTTATGAAAAAAGTAATAGCTCTTTTATGTTTAACATCTTTTTGTTTTACACCTAGCATATATGCTCAAATAACTTCAGAAAATATTAATGGTCATTTTACTGGAAGTTATGAAAATATTACCCAGTATTATATGAAGGATACATCAATTGGAGCATTCCCTACAAATGAAAAAATCGCCTCCAACGGTTTTTTTAAACTTGATTATAATAATGGAAATTTTTCAAGCGGTATTCAGTATGAAAGTTATATGCCAGCTATTAATGGATATTTTGCTCCAAGTGTCATCGATGCCAATAAGAGCAAAATTGTAAATAAATATTTTAAATATTCAAAAGAACATTTTTATATACAGGCAGGTGATTTTTATGAACAGTTTGGGTCGGGGCTCATTTATCGCTCTTATGAAAACAGACAAATCGGTATCAATAATGCGTTGGAAGGTTTTAAAGCCTATGTAGAACCAACTGACTTCATGAAAGTGAAGGTCATATATGGAAGAACGAGAGAAGTATTTGATTATTCAAATGCTTTAACTAGAGGTATAGATGCTGAAATAAATATCAATTCTTTGCTACGTATTATTGCAACAGAAAAAACTCCCACAGTATCAATAGGAGGGAGTTATGTAAGCAAATTTCAAGGAGATTATACAGGCACAATAGAAAATTTCCCTACTACAGTAAATGCATATGCAACCAGATTAGATTTTACTTCCAATAGTATTTCTATCAATGCAGAATACGTTGATAAAAGTAAAGATCCCCATTTAGTAAATAATATGAGTTTTAAAAAAGGAAGTGCCTTTCAAGTGAATAGTTCTTTTACAAAAAATAACTTTGGTGCAAATATTAGTTTCCGGTCATTAACTAATATGGATTTCAGAAGCAATAGAAATCAAGAATTTGCCAGCATTGGCCCATTGAATTTTTTACCCTCCCTCACAAAACAACATGACAATCTAACAAGCAATTTATACATTTATAATACGCAACCAAAAGGAGAGAGTGGCATTCAATCCGATGTTTATTACACCATCAAATCAGGCACTAAACTTGGCGGAAAATATGGCACCACCATTTCAGGTAATTTATCTTATATCGAATCGCTCAATGATAGTAGTGAGTTATTAAGTTTTGGGAAAACGAAATATTTCAAGGACGCCAATCTTGAAATAAAAAAGAAATGGAATAAAAAATTGGAGACTACCATTTCTTATCAAAGCATTTTCTTCAAAGCAGCTCTTCAGTCTGCCTCGCGTCCAAATATAAATGCAACTGTAATTGCAGGAGGGATGATTTATAAATTCAAACCTAAAAAATCATTACGTATTAAATTAGAGCATCTTTCTGTAGCAAATGATCAGGGCAATTGGGCTTCTGCATTATCAGAGTTCTCCTTTTCTTCGCCTTATGCCTTTTTTGCAAGTGATTTGTACAACTACGGAGATACAAAAGATCATTATTATAATATAGGAACCAGTGTCACCAAACAATCTACTAGATTTAGTTTGGCATTCGGGAAACAAAGAGCAGGATTATTTTGTGTAGGTGGTGTTTGCCGATTTGTACCAGCGGCATTTGGATTTACCGCCTCTTTAACCACCACATTTTCAAATTAATAATATCCAAAAACAGGTCATTATAACAAACTATTTTATATCCTATGTTCATTAAATTGAACACCATATTTCCTTAGTTCTGCTAATACAGGTAAGTATATTTCTTTTGAGATAGGGATTTGAACCCCCGACTGTTTTATGGTGCCGTTTAAAATAAATTTTGCAGCAATACCTAAAGGCAAACCAACGGTTTTTGCCATGGCGGTATGAATATGATTTTCTCCTTTAACCACTAAAGAACTTTTAATTGTATGATTTTTTCCATTTAATGCATAATCAATTTCGTGTAGCATTACAATCATGTCTTTATCTTCTTTACTCAATACTAATTTTTTTTCCAGTGCAAGTTGTAATACATCAGCCACACTGCAAATACCTTTATTAATCTTCGTTACCGTATCATGCAAACCCAAATATTCAAGCTGCTGCTTAAATAAAGAATTTTCATTTTTATCGAAATTGTATGTGTTTAAATATTCATTATAAAAATCTGCAAGTGTTTTTGCATCCGAAGAATAAGTCAATGATTCATCCGTCATTTTTAATTGAACTAAATTATTCCATCCGCTCATGAAATCAGGATGCCTTAAAGTTGTTCTAATAAAAGTTTGAACATGATGCAATCGATACAAATCGATATAAGGCAAACTATTTCTATTAGGGTAATAACTAAAAGATGAAAGATTTTCGTTTTCAAAAGTAACAGACCTTTTCGAATCAAACAGTTGTTCATATTCTTCCTGAACAATATTGCCGTCTTTTTTATAAATAGCTCCTGATTTACCAGCCAGCACTACATTTCTTGGATTCCAACTGATTTTATAATGCCATGGATTATTATCAGATTCTGGCGCTACCAATCCGCCACAATGGCTTTTAAAAGAAACTACCTTTCCACCTTTTTCGTCTATTTCATCCAGTAATTGCATAGCACTCATATGATCAATTCCAGGATCCAATCCCATTTCACATAAAAAAAGAAGACCCTTTTCCTTCACGTTTTTATCCAGCGCTAAAATAGCTTCATCAGCATACGATGCTGTTAATAAAGATTTACCATATTGCAGACAGTCATTAGCAATTAAAATGTGTAGGGAAGGAGGCATCATGGATATAACAATATCCGAAGACTCAATCAATAACCTTCTTTTTGAAGCGTCATTAATATCTAGTGGAACAGAAGTGGAGTGGGGCCTGTTGTTCGTTTTTTCTTTGATCAATGCAGCATTGGCATCAGCCACAATAACATCCCAATTGTTTTCTTCAGCTGACAATATTAAATAATCGATAAGGGCACTAGCAGACTTGCCTGCACCAAATAATAACACTTTTTTTAGTTGATTCATATGTTGCAAATAATTTCAATTCTATTGAAAGTTGGCAAGGTATAATCTTGACTCAACTTTGCCAAAGTTAATAAATGAGAAAACAATAAACTTGATCAATAATTTAGAAAATAGTTGTCCACAAACATTGATTTTTTGTGCAAAAACAACAGTAAAAACAACCATATATTTTATTAAAAAAGGGCTATTTCAGTTATATTTGCTTACGATAAAAAAATATGGAAAATCTAGAAAATTTCGAGGGTTCTAACCCTAATAACAGAGGAAAAATAATTCCAGTTAACATTGAAGAGCAAATGAAAACGTCTTATATCGATTATTCGATGAGCGTAATTGTAGGCAGGGCTCTTCCAGATGTTAGAGACGGTTTAAAGCCAGTTCACAGGCGCGTGCTTTTTGGAATGAACGAATTAAGCAACACCAGTAATAAGGCGTATAAAAAATCAGCACGTATTGTTGGAGAGGTTATGGGAAAGTATCATCCACATGGAGATGCTTCCATTTATGATACAATGGTTCGTATGGCTCAGGAATGGTCTATGCGCTACAAAATGATTGATGGGCAGGGTAACTTTGGTAGCCAAGATGGAGATCCTCCAGCTGCTATGCGTTATACAGAAGTAAGAATGGAGAAATTTGCGGAAGCAATGATGGAAGACATTGATAAAGAAACAGTAGATTATCAATTTAATTTTGACGACTCCTTACAAGAACCAACGGTATTGCCTACACGAATACCACAATTGCTTTTAAATGGCAGTAGCGGTATTGCTGTTGGAATGGCTACCAACATGATGCCGCATAACTTAAATGAAGTTATAGACGGCTGTATTGCTTATATAGAAGATAACGACATTACACTAGATGAATTAATCAAGCATGTAAAAGCGCCAGATTTCCCAACAGGTGGTATCATCTATGGCTATGAAGGTGTGAAACAAGCTTTATTCACTGGCCGAGGCAAATTAGTACTCAGGGGAAAAACAACGGTAGAATCAGATGCTAAAGGAAGAGAAAAAATTGTAATCACAGAAATTCCTTATCAGGTTAACAGAGATACCCTTACTCAAAAAATTGGTGATTTAATTAATGATAAAATAATTGAAGGCATTAGTGATGTCAATAATGAAAGTAATAACAAAGAAGGAACACGTATTGTAGTTGAACTTAAAAAAGATGCGGTTGCTCAAGTAATCATTAATCAATTATACAAATATTCTGAACTTCAAACATCCTACGGCATTAATAATGTAGCGTTGGTTAAAGGCAGACCTAGGCAGCTAAATGTAAAACAACTTATTTCAGAGTTTGTAGAATTTAGACATGAAGTTGTAGTAAAGCGTACAAAATTCGAACTAAAAAAGGCAGAAGAAAGAGCGCATATTTTAGAAGGTTATATCATTGCTTTAGACAATCTTGATGCCGTTATTAAATTAATCAGAGAAAGTTCTACACCAAATATTGCACAGGAAGGTTTGAAATCTTCATTTGGCATGAGTGATATTCAAGCAAAAGCCGTTTTAGAAATGCGTTTACAACGTCTGACTGGAATGGAAATTGATAAGATTCGTGAAGAACACGCGGAGATTATGAAATTGATAGAACGTTTGAAAGAAATTCTTTCTAACGAAAGTTTACGATTTGATATTATAAAAACAGAATTAATCGAGGTAAAGACAAAATTTGGCGACGAACGTAAATCAGAAATAATTTATGCTGATGACGAAATAAACATGCTTGATCTTATTGAAGAAGAAGATGTGGTGGTTACCATATCCCATTTAGGCTATATCAAAAGAACTTCAGCAAACGAATATCGTCAACAACGCAGGGGTGGCCGTGGCGCTAAAGGAAGCAGCACTCGTCAGGAAGACTTTATAGAACATCTTTTCGTAGCTTCTACTCACCATACCTTACTTTTCTTTACCGAAAAAGGTCGTTGTTTCTGGCTAAAAGTATACCAAATACCAGAAGGAGATAAAACTAGCAAGGGACGTGCTATTCAGAATATGGTGCAAATTCCTCCGGATGATAAAGTAAGAGCTATTATTGATGTTAAAAATTTCGAAGATGAAGAATATGTCAATAATCACTTTATTGTATTATGTACGAAAAATGGTATTATTAAAAAAACAGATTTAAAAGACTTTAGCAGACCAAGACAAAATGGAATAAATGCAATCAATATTTTAGAGGGTGACCAATTATTAGCAGCCGAACTAACAGATGGTAATTGCGAAATAATGCTAGCTGTTAAAAGTGGAAGAGCAATTCGTTTCCACGAATCTGCGGTTAGAAGTACAGGCCGTGGAGGAATTGGCGTATACGGAATTGAAGTAGATGAAGCTGAAGATCAAGCGGTTGGAATGATCTGTATCAATAAAAATGACAAGTCGAAAACGGTTTTGGTTGTCAGTGAAAAAGGTTATGGTAAACGTACATTACTAGACGATCCCGAAACAGGCGAAAACAACTACAGAATAACCAACCGAGGTGGTAAAGGGGTAAAAACCATAAATGTTACTGATAAAACTGGAAAGCTAGTAGGATTACTAGCAGTAACTGAAAAAGAGGATTTAATGATTACCTGCGTAAGTGGAGTAACCATCAGAATGCCAGTAAACGGTATATCTGAACAAGGGCGAGCTACACAAGGTGTGAAATTGATTAAAGTTGATGAAGGAGATGAAATTGCGGCTATTACACATCTAGATGAAATTGAAGAAGATTCTGAAATGCCAGATTCAACAGACAATCAAACGAATTTAACAGCATCAAACAACCAATCAGAAAATTCTGCTCAGAATACCGAGACAGAAGATGATAATGTACAACCAGATAATAATCAACCTGATTAGTCTATAACTATTAAAACAAATTAAATCTAAAGACTGCTCTAACAAGAGTGGTCTTTTTTTTATTCAATTTGCTATCAATCAGATTAGAGGATACATTATTTATAGAATTAGGATACGGACAAGTATTGAAAGCTAGAATATTCTACTTAACATAATATTAATTATAGGCTAATTGTATACTTAAAATAGTGCTATTAATTGGCGACGGCTATATTTGAGGGGCATTTAGTTTGTCTTTATAATAAAAAGTAACTACTGCTATTATTAAAGTATTTTTGCAAAATGACTGATACACTAATGGATTCCGAATCGATTTTATTGAATTTGAAAATTAAATCGTTAAACCCAATGCAGATTGCCACTCAAGAAGCAATTGCTGAACATGACGACATTTTGCTTCTTTCTAATACAGGATCCGGAAAAACCTTGGCTTTTTTAATCCCATTGATACAATCTATTAATACGGCTAATTTAAATATAACTCAGGCATTAATTTTGGTTCCATCTAGAGAACTAGCTTTACAAATTGAGTCTGTTTTAAAGCAAATTCAACCTGGCTGCAAAATCAGCTGCTGTTATGGTGGTCATAAACGCGAAATCGAAGAAAATAATCTAATCCAGGCACCCACCATTGTGATCGCTACCGCTGGCCGAATGGCCGATCACCTTCGCCGTGGTAATATTAAGACAAATGATATCTCTTTTTTGGTACTTGATGAATTTGATAAAATCTTAGAATTAGGGTTTCAGGAAGAAATGGAATTTATTCTTTCTCAATTGCCTTCCATAAAAAAGAAAATGCTTACGTCAGCAACCAATGCGATTGAGGTTCCTGCATATGTAAAAATGAACAATCCTCATTTACTAAATTTCCTTTCCGAAGAACCAAAAGATACAATTACTTTAAGCATAAAAAGAATCATTGCACCAGAAAATGATAAAATAGATACACTATTTGTATTGTTATGTTCGCTGAAAGATACTTCCAGTATCGTATTTTGTAACCACAGAGATGCCGTTGAACGCACACACCTTTTATTAATGGAAAAAGGCATTTTAAATGTGTTTTACCATGGCGGAATGGAGCAACAAGATCGAGAAACTGCTTTATGTAAATTCAAAAATGGAACCTCCAATATTTTAGTCACTACAGATTTGGCTAGTCGAGGTTTAGATATTGCTAACATTAGAAGTGTCATTCACTATCATCTACCCTTAACCGAAGATTCCTTTACTCATCGAAATGGCCGAACAGCCCGTATGGATGAAACAGGATCCGTATTTGTAATTACAGGCCCTGAAGAAGAAGTACCTGACTATTTACTTTCTTGCTGCCAAGATATGACATTGCCTGAAACCTACGAAATACCTGAGAAACCTAAGTGGAGCACCCTTTTCATTGCTGCGGGGAAAAAAGATAAAATAAACAAAATTGATATTGTAGGATTTCTAATGAATAAAGGAAATTTAAAAAAAGATGAAATTGGCCTCATTGATGTAAAAGACTTTTCCGCTTTTGTTGCTATACGTAAATCTAAAATTGGATTAGTAATTGAGTCTGTAAAGAATGAGAAAATAAAAAATAAAAAAGTAAAAATCGCTATTGCTCGATAAGTAACTTATTTTTTATATTTCATTACTTTATCTTTCTATTTTCAATGTTTCAATGTCTTGTATAAGTCGATCTATTTCAAATTCTAAGGTCCCATTGTAAACGCCCCTTATGCGTCTTTTTTGGTCAACCAAAATGAAATTTTCGGTATGAAGAAATTCATTGCCAGTTTGGTAATAGCCAATAGTATCTCCAGCATAATATTCTTTTTTGGCAAGCTGATAAATATCTTCCTGCTTGCCAGTGAGCATGCGCCATTTTCCATTGTCCACAACCCCCTTGTCTTCGGCATATTTATGCAATACAGGTACAATATCCAAGTCTGGAGTTACAGAATGCGATAAAATCATAACATCCGGTTCATTTACAAAGTGTTTTTGTACTTTAAGGAGGTTGGCTGTCATTTTTGGACAAATGCTTACACAACGTGTGAAAAAGAAATCTGCCACATATATTTTTCCATCCACCGTCTTTTCTGTAACTGTCTTCCCATTCTGATCGATGAATGAAAAGGGAGGAATTTGATGGATGTGGGCATAGTTAGAATCTTCTACTGCAATCCATTCAGGAGTAAAGTCGGGTTTATTAATAAAAGGCATGGAAGATATGCTAGGTTGCTGTTTGCACCCTAATATAATACATGATATTATGAGAAGCTTATTTAGTCTTAATTGAATCATAAGGGTTTTTACAAATTTTTAAACCAAGTAATCCGTATTTTTTACCATCTTTAATAACATAATTCGCTCTAACAGTCCCATCAGCCCACCATAAACGTTGGCTCCCATTTTCATACCCTTTTGTATAATGAAAATGCTTGATTAATAATCCATTGGATATCCATTCTCTGAAAGCTCCATCGTATTCGTTGTTGTACGCAGTAAAATAATATTTCTGTTTCCCATTTGACCACCAGCCTTGATGAACGCCTTCCTTTTTTCCGTTAATATAAAACCTTATTTCTTGTAATTGCTTTTTGGAAAACCATTTCTTTTGATACCCTTCTTCTAGTCCATTGAAATAAGAATCAAGACTAAGTGTATCTCCTGCATCATTTAAACTATATCTATATCCTGTATATAAAATATTTTTGAAGAAGAGGGTATCTTGGTGTTTTCGAAAATTAGAATCCTTGGCATTAATAAAAATCGCCGGTACGGTTTTAGCTATTTTAGGTTCAATAAAAAAATCATTCTTCTTAGTATTGCAAAATTGAAAACAGCTACTAAAAAGAATGACTATTAAATAATTTCTTGATTGATTCATCAAATCAATTTTACTAAAATTGATAAAATTTTTATATTATTGAGTAACTGTTCCAGGTGTTCCCCAGAATCCACTGCCATTTAAGTAAGGTGCATCAGCGGTAAAATGGTAATGATAGATTCCGTTAGGATATTCATTAGTTGCATGAGAATGTCCATGATAAATATCTAAATCATTGCTAGTGAGTACTACTCCATTTTCTTCTGGACCATACACGGGAAAACCGTCTAGTAAAAAACCTAATAGTGCTGCCTTACTTGCTTTTACCGTTGTTAAATACAAAGGTTCTACATGATAATGATACATTCCTTGAGGTTGTGGATGCCCCCATCCTTGGTCAAAACCATTTACTTCATTTGTTAGTGGTGATCCGCCTGCTGCATATTGATTAAAAAGAGGAACACCATCTAAAGCAATTCCAATAGGTCCAAGCGGCGTAGCCTGATGTGTGGTGGCTGCTGTTGGATTCAATGGAATTTTGAATGTTCCATTTTGGCTGATTATACTGTTCGGGTTCTTAACAAATGTGTTTCCACCAAATGTGGTGCCACTGAAAAATTCATACAATGGATTAGAAGTTGGGTAATAGATACTTTTATGATCAGGTAAGTCGTATGTTTTAATATACACATAATTAGCATCATAGGTAATGCTATACGCTCCATAAATAGAATCATAAATAGTTTTAATAGTAGACCCTCCACCATTACCGACAACTAAATTAATACTACAATTTTGACCCAAGAAACTAATTGGAAAAGAAGCCGTACCATTACTAGCGGGAGTACCCACTACTAAAAAAGTAATATTACCATTACCATTTGCTAAAGTTCCCATTTGCAAAATCGCCTTTAATCCAGTAACTCCTGTCGATTGAATTGAATCAGCACCTCCACTATAGGGCAATCCATTACCACCTGCATATGGTATCGTAGCTGTGGCAGAAAATAGAGAATTAGCTACAGCGGTTCCAGAAAAAGAGACACTCCCACAATCCAATGCCGTAATACTTGCCATACCCTCACCAGATGGATTTTTTTTCTTGCATGAAAATAAAATAATCAAAAAAAATGCAAAAAAAACGATAGTCAACTTAGCTATTCTCATAATAATAATTTTGATTAATAATTCTTTTGTTTACAAATACTATAGATGCAAGCTCAATCAAATTCCCTCGCATAAACATATATGTTTTAACAGTATATCAAAAACCCATATGCCTCATCCCACGCATATCTCCTCTATCATATCCCCCTGGCATTTCAGGGCGTAATCCATTTTGTTGTTGGTTAAAAAACTTATTTAACCGAAATACAAGACTCATGATAAAATACCGCCCCAGTTTATTTGTTCGAGTATCTGTAAATCCAGTTCCCGAAATTGTTCTATTAACTCCAATATTTTCATTTAACAAATCTAATCCTTGTAATTTCAAAGAAACATTTTTCTTTTCAAAAAATTGCTTTTCAATAGTTGTATTAATAATAAATGGACTAGTAATAACATTATTGGCATAGCCTGAATTAAATATTTTTTCCAAATCGTAACTAATAATAAAATCTTTAGGTAAAAAAAATCTTGAATTATTCGATAACGTCCATGCCTTTGTATTAGAATTCAAATCAGATTGATAAGAATTTTTACTGTCATTTAATCCATAATTAACTGAAACAGTCGTTTCTAACCATTTCTTAATTTTGATGTCAATGGAAAGCCTTTGGCTGGCTAACCAATTTGAACCAATATTTTTGCTTTCAAGATCATTACTATCCCTTAAAAATGAAATATTATTTATGTAAGATACATTTCCACCAATATTAAAAACGTACTTCCTATTCTGTAGAGGCCTTGAAATATTATAAAACCCAGAAAATGTATAAAAACCATTGGCGTTTTTATAGGTTGTTTGCTGCACCCCGTTTCTAATCAGCTTAACACTGTTCACTATTTTATCTTGTGTATAATTTGCCGTAAAATTTCCAAAGAATACATTACCAGAAATATAATCAAAATTATTGTACCTAACATTTACATTGCTTGTAAACTCAGGTTTTAAATCGGGATTCCCAATGGAAATGAATTGTGGATTTGAGTTATCAATAACAGGCTGAAGCTGAGCATTAGATGGCTGGTTTGAGCTTCCATTATAATTAATATTTAAAGACCTACTTTTAGAGAAATTATACGCCACCCTTACTACAGGATAAAAATTAACAAGCTTATTTACAAATTTGGAATTGCTCGTTATAGAATTTGATTCAATCCTTGCTGGTTGGGCAGAAAACCCAAGTGAATAGTTATACTTCTTTTGCGTGGTTTTCAGGTTTAAACCAAACTTATTTGTTTCATATTTATTATTGTAGATATTACTTAATGAAGCAACATACTCTTCACTTTGAGTAGCAGAATCTATCAAGTAGTTTTTTCTATCATTATCTAGCTCCTGCTTATTGAATGAATAATTAAACTCCAAACTTCTTTTTTTATTGAGCGGTTCTGTATAAGACAGTTTTGCACCATAATTTTCGTTACTATTCCCTTGTATTATTTTTTGAGAAAGCAGTGAATCAACATTATTACCATTAGGCAGTATTAAATTTGTCATATTCCCATATCCTTCATTGGAATCGGTTGTAGAATTTCCGCTGTTAATATTAAGAGACATTGTTCTGCCCCTCTTTTTAAACCGATGATTATACAATAATGAACCTGATATATTGGGCGTATTAGAAATACTTTTATCCTTTATTGTTCCAGATGAAATATTAGTAGCATCCAAAAAAGAATTAAAATCAGAAAAATAATCAACATCCGAATGATTATAAGAAACGGTTGGATTGAATTTGATATAATTCATGGTATCCATCTTGTATTCAATATTAAAAGAAAAACGCTGATTTTGTACGATTGAATTATTTTCTGAATTTAGCAGGTAAGCCGATGTCTTTGTTTGATAAATATTTTGTTGTGTAGAATTTTTTATTGTATTACTAAGTTTATTGGAAAAACTACAACTACCATAAACGGATATCTTACTTCCCCACTCATCCCTATAATTTAATCCAATCGATTTTGTTGTATTAATACCATCACTCCCTCCAATACTACCAGTTGATGATCCAACTCCGCCTCTTCCACCACCCATTGATCTTGCTGAGTTGCCCATCGTATTTCCCATAGCACCACCCATTGAACCGAAATTGAATAAATTTACATTGGTATTATTTAGATTCCCAAATAAAGAAATCTGCTGTTCATTATTGAATTTATTTATCGAAAGTGAACTTAAATAACGATCATTAGTACCTGCACCAACAGTACTATTTCCAAAATATCCTTTATTTTTATCTTTTCTAAGTTGAATATTCATTGTTTTTGTAGGATCCCCATCTTTAATACCAGTAAATGCTGATTGATCCCCATAATCATCAATTATTTGAATTCGATCAACCATATCTGCATTAATTTCTCGGGTAGCAGTTGTAACATCTCCATTAAAAAATTCCTTTCCGTTTACTTTTACTTTTGTTACCTGCTTACCCTGAGCTGTAATCGTTCCATCTTTATCTACTTGTACTCCTGGAAGATTTTTTAACATCGATTCCACATTATCATTCTTTCTATACATAGTGCTGTCTATCAAATAAGACACCGTATCCTCTTTTATTTGAATTTTTTGAGACTCCACCGTAACATTACCAAGCATGCCAGCATTAGGCACTAAAAAAACATCCTCTATACTTTGAATTTCATTAGTGTCTTTAATATCTAGCTCTTTAACAAAAAGAGTATATCCTATGTAAGAGTAGTACAATTTAATTGTACTATTTTTAACTACATTGAAACTGAAAACACCTAATTCATTTGACTTTGTTTTTGTACTATCATTTAAAGTGAGGTTAACTAACACTACGGTTGCGTTCGAAAGCACAGTGCCCTCTTTATTTTTTACTACCCCTTTTACTTGTACCACATTTTGTGCAAGGCCAATTGAATGAAGGAATAAAAAGAAAAATATTAGTTTATAATTCATTATCTGGGATAATTATTCGCTGCAAGTTGCGTTAAATAATTTAATACTAAAAAAGTAATTTACTTTGCATTTAAAATCAAGCATGGTTATTGACTTTGGGGTACGAATTAATATATTTTATTAATAAATCGTTAAAAAGTGTTGATTCCTCAAACAAAAAATGATGTTTAATGGGTAAAACAAAAATTGGGAAATCCGACAACTCCTTTTCAAATTTCTCCAATCTTACAGCATCCTTTTCTGTAGTTAATACTATTTTTTTATTGGAAATAATCTTTTCGAATTTATTTTTAATATCAACCAACTCATCTGAAGAAAATATATGATGATCAGGATATTTCATCATCTCATAATACCGAACCTGTTCATTTAAATATTTCTTTATAGGCAATGGGTTTGCAATCCCGCAAAGTAAAACCACATCATGAGCATTTTCGATTTTTATACTTTTTTTATTGACCAAATGATAAGGTGTTGAATAATCAATTGTAGTAAAAAAAACTCTTTGGTTTGGCAAAGGATTTAACTCAAATATTATTTTGTTTTTTTCTTTAAGTGACAAAGTTGATTCACACTTGGTTACAATGATGACATCTGCACGAGCTGCGCTCTTTCTTAAATCCCTTAAATCTCCGGCAGGAAACATCAAGTCTCTTGTGTATAAATTTGAATAATCAGTTAGTAAAATATTAAACCCTGCGCTAACCGATCTATGTTGAAATGCATCATCTAATACAATTACTTCCGTTTCAGGTTTTTGATGTAATATTTGAGGGATAGCAAAAATTCTTTCTTCCCCAACAGCTACAGTTATATCTGGAAATTTTTGAAAAAACTGCATTGGCTCATCCCCTATATCAATTGCAGTAGTATGTTCATTAGCAATGGCAAAACCTTTTGTTCTTCTTTTATACCCTCTACTTAAAGTGGCTATTTTATATAACGGCTTTAACTGTTGAACAATATATTCTGTCATCGGCGTTTTACCTGTGCCTCCTACCGCTAAATTTCCTACACAAATAACCGGAAAATTAAAAACGGCAGACCTCAATATCCCTTTATCAAAAAACTTATTACGAATGAATATAACAGCGCCATAAATAATCGAGAAAGGAAAAAGAAAATATCTGAAACTCTTTAACAAAATAATAATATTTAAGATTGTACAAAAATAGAAAAAATGGTAGTACCATAATTTCGTTCAGTTTTATAGTAGTCGTATTTTTTGTAGTCATTCCTAGGTGTATGCTCCAAAACAAACCAGCCTCCCTTCGTTAGTAAATTACTTTTAAATATCATGATGGGTAATTCATCGATAGTGTTCAAAGCATAAGGAGGTCCTGCAAAAATAAAATCATACTTATTTGTACAAGATTTTATAAATGAAAACACATCTTGCTTAATTACACTAATATTTTCAAATGATAAAAGTTCGCTTGTTTTTTTAATAAACCCATACATTTTGGAGTCTTTTTCAACAATGGTTAACTGCGAGGCCCCTCTACTGGCAAGCTCATAACTGATACATCCAGTTCCACCAAATAAATCCAGCGAATTCAATGAAGTAATATCAAGATTGTTTTCTATAATATTAAACAACCCTTCCTTTGCAATATCGGTAGTTGGCCTGGTATATGGCATATTTGTTGGCGGCGAAATTCTTCTTCCGCCATGTATACCACTAATTATTCGCATGTTGCCAGTTCAATTAAATGACTTAAGAAATGCTGATTTTCTACGCTTATAGAAGTTGGTAATAAACTAGCATCATTTATTGATGCAAAATCAATATCTAAAAAATAATTATGTAGTTCTTGAAATAACTTAGACTCTTTAACAATCATTCCCTTTAATTGCAATTTTATTTCTGAAGGATTCATTGAATGTTGTTCACAAATATTCAGCAAATGATAAATGACATCCTCGAATGATTGATAATTAAATTGCTGTACTATTTGCAACTTATTCCCTTTGTATAAAAACACTTTAATGCGATTATGAGATACTATACAAAACAGATGATCACCAATAACATCTGACCTTATTTGTTTGCTGGTTGAATGTTTTTCTTCAATAGCAGAAAAATGATTTTTCAATAAAGCATCCAAAGATTTTGGTATTCTATAAATATTATAAACCCCGACTTCTTTCACTTCATCTGACTTTATAATCATTAAATCATTTTCACCATATAGAAGATCAAGCATCTCTTTATTTAAAGAAGCATTATAATAAATTGTTGGAACCAATAACGACTCTTTAAAATTATACCTGACCCTAGTTTTTTTGATTTGACTATTGAAACGTTTACTTTCATTTACTACACCCAAGAAAAATGTAGAAAAATCTTCTTGATGATCAATATTAAATACTTCTATGCCAATAATATTTTTTGTCTGAAACATACTCCATACCAAAGAAATACTAAAATCTCCTATCTCAATCAATAGTAACAAATCTATATTATCTTTAATATCAAATGGTGTATGAAGCGCTTTTTTCAAATAATTCGTTTGAGGCAGCAAAATAAGAATATTTTTGCTGACTTTATGGATAGTAATATAGAAAAAAATGACTTACAGGTTCATGTGGATAATAAGCAAATACTTTCAATTGCTTTACCCATCATCATTGCCATTTTAATCCCACAAATAAATTTGCTTATTAATAGCATATTTCTTGGTCATTTAAGCGAAGAAGCTCTTGGGAATGCTGGTATAACAGGCGTTTTTTATTTAATTTTTGCAGTAGCAGGTCATGGATTAAACAGTTCCATGCAATCTGTATTTTCAGGTTATGCAGGAAGTGGAAATCCAGGTGCATTTAAAACCGTTTTAGCTCAAGGAATTAGAATAAGCCTTTTTTTGGCAATTTTATTTATATTGATTACCTGGTTTGCAGCACCCCTCATTCTTGAAAAAGTAGCCAACCCCAGCTCCTATCCAGCCGAAATGAGTTTTTTGAAAATTAGAATATTAGGCTTGCCTTTTTTGTATTTATTTCAAATGGGAAACGCCTTTTTAATTGCTTCCTTAAACACTCGCTTTTTATTGATTGGCTTTATTATTGAAGCTTTGTTTAATATCCTCTTTGATTATTTATTCATATTTGGAAAATTCGGATTCCCAAATATGGGTTTTAATGGAGCCGCATTAGCATCTGTTTTATCGGAATGTATTGGTATGATTGCCGTTTTTTCAGTACTTACCTTCACTTCTCTTAAGAAAAAATACAACCTACTAACAAATATTACTTATGATAAAATAATTAGTAGAAAAATACTTACTATCGCACTACCCTTAATTCTACAGTTTATTATAAGTTTAACTACTTGGCTTGTCTTTTTTTTATTGATTGAATCAAAAGGAGCTAATGCAAAAGCTATCAGCAACACTATGAGAAATGTTTTTGGTTTAGCAGGTGTATTTATTTGGGCATTTGCCGGAACTAGCAATACGATGGTTTCAAATCTCATTGGCCAGAAACGTGAAGAAATGGTTATTCCTGTCATAAAAAAAATATCGATGTGGAGCCTCGGTCTGTGCAGCATTATCATTATTCTATTAAATATTTTCCCGGAATCTTTTTTTCATTTATTCGGACAAAATCAAGATTTCTTAACAGAAGGAATACCAGTCATTAGAATCGTTTCACTTGGATTAATATTTATGAGTATTGCTAACATTTGGTTGAATGGAGTTACTGGTACTGGAAAAACAAAAATCAATTTACTCATTGAAATAATAGCCATAATTCTTTATTTAATATACACATGGTATTTTATGAAGTATCATTACATTTCATTAACAATGGCATGGAGTAATGAATTTATTTATTGGCTAACTATCTTTACCTTCTCATACTTATATTTAAAATCTGGTAAATGGAAAAAAAATTATAGTCTTTAATATAAAAAACAGAAATTTGAATATTGGTAATTTTGACAATCATCTTTTTATTACCCAAAAATAATTATGGCTGTTATCATTAGAAAATGGAACGAAGACGATATTCCCTCATTGGTTAAGCATGCCAATAATATCAATATATGGAATAACCTCAGAAATTATTTTCCTCAACCCTATACCACTGAACATGCTGAATTATGGATTAAGAATTCTTTAGCTGAAACACCATTGATAAATTTCGCAATTGATTTAGATGGAGAAGCTATCGGAGGAATTGGACTTATTTTTAATACAGATGTTTATGTATTGTCTGCCGAAATTGGTTATTGGATTGGAGAAGATTTTTGGGGTAAAGGAATAACTACAGAAGCCATTAGGCAAATGGTTGAATACACTTTCTATTATTTCGACATCATTAGAATTTATGCTGAAGTATTTGAAAATAATAAAGCTTCAATGCGTACTTTGGAGAAAAATGGGTTCTATTTAGAAGGCGTTAGAAGAAAATCAGTATTTAAAAATAACATATTAATGGATGATTATATTTGGGTCAAACTGAGGCCTTATTAATTCTTATTAATTTATTTCCGAAGGAATTTACTCATTAATTCATCTAAATGAAGTAATTATCATATTCTTTGTTCAATTTCAAGCATGCAACTAAAAAAAAACATTGCTACCAGTGACTCTGGATTCATTTTCAATCCTTCTACAGGAGATTCATTTTCAGCTAATCCAATCGCCGCAGAAATCATTGTTCAATTAAAAAAAGGCGAATCTTCTTCTTCCATTAAGAAAATAATTATTGAAAAGTATGACGTTGAGCCAAATCAATTAGAAGCTGATTGGGATGACTTCATTGTTCAATTAAAAGATGGAAATCTTTTAGAAAATTAATAATCAAACAATGTCAGATAATAAAACACTAGTAATTGCAGTCACTGGATTAAATGCCATAGACAGCCCTGGCCCTGGTGTAGCTGTAATAAGGGCTTTAAGAGATGGATTGCAAAAAAATATCAGAATCATTGGCTTATCTTATGAAACATTGGAACCTGGTATCTATTTACATGACATTGTTGATAAAACATACCAAATACCATATCCCGCTGCAGGATTAGATACTTTATACAATCGATTACACTTCATACATCAACAAGAAAATATTTCGCTCATCATTCCAAATTTTGATGCAGAGTTGTACAATTTTATAAAATTAGGACCTGCTCTTAAGTCCATTGGCATTGAAACATTTTTACCAACAATTGAACAGTTTGAATCAAGAGATAAAATCAATTTATTCAATTTTGGGAAGAAGTTTAATTTATTAGTACCAAAAGACAAAGTGCTTTACAACATAAACGAATTGCATTCATGTGCTGAAGATTTTGGTTACCCCTTGGTAGTTAAAGGGAAGTTTTATGATGCAATCATTGCTCATACAATGGAACAAGCACAAAAAGCATTTTACAAATTATCTGCAAAGTGGGGAATGCCCATCATTGTTCAGCAATTTATTACTGGTACTGAAATAAACATTGCCGTATTGGGTGACGGAAAAGGGAATACCATCAGTGCTATCCCAATGAGAAAATTATATATAACAGACAAGGGTAAAGCATGGGCGGGAATTACTTTAGAAGACGAAACATTGATAGCATTAGCAGAAAAATTTATACGCGCAACTAACTGGAAAGGTGGATGTGAATTAGAAATCATGAGAACAACTGATGGCAAGCCTTATATCATGGAAGTAAATCCAAGATTTCCTGCCTGGATTTATTTAACAGCAGGTGCTGGACAAAATCAACCGGCATTATTAACGAAAATGGCATTGGGCGAAGAGGTATTACCCATAAAAGAATATGAGGTTGGTAAAATATTTATTCGATATGCCTGGGATCATATTACTGACGTGAGTGAATTTCAAAAAATAAGTGCTTTTGGTGAACTTTAATTACATTATTCAAAAATATTTTTTATGCAGAAGTTGAAATATGAAAGACCTATTATACAAAAAATGAATGCTGGTTTGATGAACAAGTTTGGTACAAGAACTGAATATGAACCCGTTAAACAAATAGATGGAGTTACTGTAAAATCAATGATAGAAAAATACGGCTCTCCCCTTTTCGTTATTAGCGAAAGAACCATTAGAAGAACATATCAAAATACGGTTAGAGCTTTCAAAACAAGATATCCAAAAGTACAATTCGCCTGGAGTTATAAAACAAATTATATCAATGCCGTTTGCAATATTTTTCATCAAGAAGGTAGTTGGGCTGAAGTAGTAAGTGGTTTTGAATATAAAAAAGCAATTGATAATGGAGTTCCTGGAAATAAAATTATTTTTAATGGCCCTGAAAAAACAAATGAAGAATTATTATTTGCTATAGAAAATGATTCATTAATCCATATTGATCATTTTGACGAACTCTATCAAATCATTGAATTATGTGAAAACATCACCCAAAAACCTCGTGTTGCCATTCGTGTTAATATGGACACCGGAATTTATCCAATATGGGATAGATTTGGATTTAATTACGAAAATGGAGCTGCTTGGAATGCGATCACCAAGATTGTCGCATCTGGAAAAATGAATTTCATTGGATTGCATTGCCATATAGGCACCTATATGTTATCCTCAGAAGCATATGCAATCGCTGTTAAAAAATTAAGTGACTTAGCTTGGAAATGCAAATCACAATTAAACACCTCTATTCAATATTTAGATATGGGCGGCGGCTTCCCTTCTGCAAACACATTAAAAGGCGCCTACCTTCCAGCCACTGATACCAATCCTACTATTGAAGAATTTGCAGAAGCCATTACAAATGCAATTTTAAATGCTGGATTTAAAACAGATGAATTACCATTGCTAATTTTAGAAACTGGAAGAGCCTTGATCGATGATGCTGGATACCTGCTTGGATCTGTATTAGCGAATAAAAGACTAAGTGACGGAAGAAGAGCCACTATTATGGATTTTGGTGTAAATATCCTATTTACTTCTTTTTGGTACGAACATAAAATAAGTCCGGCTCAGGAATTTACTCATCATACAGAAGATATGGTATTGTATGGTCCATTATGTATGAATATTGATGTAGTCAGGGATTCAATAAACTTACCCCTACTAAATCGGGGTGATCATGTTGTTGTACATCGGGTAGGTGCTTATAACATGACACAATGGATGCAATTCATTCAAATGCGCCCAAATGTAATTTTAATCGATGAACAAGGTAATACACATTTGATTCGTGAAGCAGAAAACAAACAATATATAGAACAATTAGAAAAAATGCCAACACATTTAGCTTCTGTAAAATTATAACCCCTGCAAAAAAGAAAATACATACAGGCCTTTCAATCATTCACCTCAGCTATACTAAATAGTTATGGAATGTTGTTTTTCTCAAAGAATACTTTTTTTTCGGCATTAATATTTATAGTTTCCTTTTTTATACCTGTTGTAGGATTTATGGGATTAATAGCCACTATTATTGCCATTTCGTCTGCAGAATTACTTGGATTTGATAAACTTCAGATAAACTCAGGCATATATAGTTATAGTGCTTTATTGTTTGGATTAGGATTCTCTACCAATTATGAATTCGGCAACGCATTCATGGTGCTTTTAATTATTGGAGCAATATTAACCATGCTATTATCTATAGCTATTTCATCAAAATTGGCTTCAAAAAACATTCCCGGATTATCACTTGCTTTTATTTTCACAACCTGGATTGTGATATTAGCTGCTAAAAACTTTGCCGGATTAGGATTAACACAACGTCACATTTACTGGGTTAATGAAACCTACGCTATAGGCGGACAACAATTAGTTCACCTCATTCAATCAATAGAAAATTGGCAAGTCGCTCCTTATATTTCTGGATATTTCAGATCATTAAGCGCCATTATTTTTCAAGGCAATATTGCAGCAGGAATATTATTATCAATAGGTTTACTTATTAATTCAAGAATATCATTTGTATTAACTATTATAGGTTATTCAATTGCTATAGTATTTAATCAATCAATGGGCGGATTTAATAACGGCGACCTTTCCTATTATAATATTGGTACCAATTTTATGTTAGTTGCCATTGCTTTAGGTGGCTTTTATTTAATTCCATCTATGCAATCCTTCTTTTGGAATATCGTAACTATTCCTATTGCTTATATGATGGTTGTAGGGTTAGGTACAATCACGTATAGTTTTGGATTACCCGTATTCTCTCTACCTTTTTGCATAGTAGTGATATTATTTTTATACTGTTTGCAACTCAGAAAGAATCCAAAAAAACTTGTTGCAACTCCCATTCAATATTATAGTCCTGAAATTAATTTATACAACTTCTTAAATGGCAAAGAACGATTATTAAACAAATTTTACCTCCCCTTTTCTTTA
>CANICR010000009.1 GCA_947466405.1 Chitinophagaceae bacterium
AAAATTAGACTCATTGTTTTTTTAATTCTAATTCAATTAAAGGGCAAGGGGAATACCTAGTATCCGTTTTATTGAGCTTTATTAAAAGTAGTAAAATGTTATTTAAGCCAATCTGTCTTGTCCATTCAAATGGTCCTTTTGGGTAATTGGTTCCAAGTTTCATCGCAATATCAATCTCATTTTCTGTACTTACTTTTTCTAATTTAGCAAAATAGCCCTCATTAATAATCATTGCAATAACTCTTGCACTTACAAATCCGGGCTCATCTTTAACCAATATTGGCTGAATTTTCAACTTATTAAGAACCGTTTGATGATGCTCATTTAATTGTCCGGAAAGCTCCCAAGACCTTCTATCAATAAATCCTTTCCAACCATTAAATCTGATAATATTTGCTGGGTGTTTTTTTTCTGTTAATGTATCTATTACACTATTTATAAAAATCGGGTTGGTTTTATTTAAATACGTTATTTCAGAAGCGTCCTCCATTAAATTAAAAAAGGCATCAGCAGTTGTATTATTTAAAAAATCATTCAAATTGTCAGCTCTTTGCCATATTATCTCATTGGATAGACTAGTTAATTCAACAAAATCGTCATCATTTGCTAATACAAGAATTTGCATTTATATATTTTTTAGCAAAAATAGGCGCTTGAATAAGATATATTTGCATTTAGTTTAAAAAAGTAAGGCTATGAAAAAAAAAATCATCAACACCAAAGACGCCCCGGCTCCTATTGGTCCGTATAGTCAAGCAGTTAGAACGGGAAACCTGCTTTTCATATCAGGACAAATTGCTCTAATTCCTGAGACAGACCTTTTAGCCAATGTTAGTATCAAAGAAGAAACTGAGCAAGTAATGAAGAATTTACAATCAATATTAAAGGCCGAAGATGTTGATTTCAAAGACGTTGTAAAAACAACCATTTTTTTAACTGACATGAGTTATTTTAATGAAGTAAATGAAATTTATGCCAAATACTTTTTAACCGATTTCCCTGCAAGAGAAACTATAGCAGTAAAAGGATTACCTAAAAATGTACATGTAGAAATAAGCATGATTGCTTCTTTATAAGATGATAATAATTACCACGCTTGTTCATCCAATAATGTTAGATACCTTTTCTAAAAAAGATATCGAGTATACATATGCGCCTAATATGACCTACAATGGGTTAATGGATATTATTTCAAATGCAACAGGCCTAATAGTATCTACACAAATAAAAATTGACAAACAGTTAATTGATAAGGCAAATAAAATAAAATGGATTGGGAGACTTGGTAGTGGTATGGAACATATAGATGTAAAATATGCAACATCTAAAAATATCATTTGTGAAAGTAGTCCGGAAGGAAACAAAATTGCCGTAGCAGAACATGCCCTTGGTCTACTTCTCAGTTTGATGCGACATTCATTCAAAAGCGCAAATGAGGTAAAAAGCGGTATTTGGCTCAGGGAAGAAAATAGAGGTGAAGAGTTATCGGGGAAGAGAATTGGCATTATTGGATTTGGTAATACGGGGAGTAGTTTTGCTAGATTATTATCATCATTTGATGTTACTATACTTGCCTACGACAAGTACAAAAGTGGATTTGGTAATAATTATATTAAAGAAGCTACTCTTGAAGAAATAATTGAACAGTCGAATGTTATTAGTTTTCATTTGCCTCTTACAAACGAAACAGAAAATTTAGCAGATGGTATATTTTTTAATAAATTAGGAAAAGTCCCTTATATAATAAACACTTCAAGGGGAGGCATTATTAATACTGCTGATTTAATTACTGCATTGAGAAATGAAAAAATAAAAGGAGTTGCTTTAGATGTATTAGAAAACGAACAACTTTCAACATATACTCAGGAAGAAAAAGATTATTTCAATTATCTAACAACTCAAAAAAATGTAATCATTACTCCACATATTGCAGGGTATTCCTTTGAAGCTTCCTATAAATTATGTGTAGTATTATTAGAAAAATTAGGCATTACTTAAAATAAGTTTTTAGCCTTTTGTGTATATTTGTATTTGAACAACGCTTTATTAACCATGAAGCGTTGTGTTTTTTATTATAAATGGCAAATCGATTTTTTATGGCAGAAATAAATTATGTAATACAAGAGACTTTTGATAAAATGAAAGAAGAGCTATATCTCTTGAAAAGTGTTGAAAGGCCCGCAGCAAGCAGTGCCATTGCAGAAGCTAGAGAAAAAGGCGACTTAAAAGAGAATGCCGAATATGACGCTGCTAAAGAAGCCCAGGGTTTGTTGGAGGCTAAAATAAAATACTTAGAAGGTGTTATAGCTACAGCAAGAATATTGGACGAGTCTTCCATTGACTCAAGCAGGGTAAGTATATTAACGAAAGTCACCGTGACTAATTTGTCTACAAAGAAAACAATGACTTATAAAATTGTATCAGAAAATGAAGCCAGCTTAAAAGATGGCAAAATATCTGTCACCTCCCCAATAGGCAAAGGACTGCTGGGTAAAATCGTTGGGGAGATTGCAGAAGTAATTGTTCCTGCAGGTGTATTGAAATTTAAAGTTGATAACATTACTGTTTAATCAATGACTACTCATGTCAATTTTTTCTAAAATTATTGCTGGTGAAATACCTTCTTATAAAATAAAAGAAGATGATTATTTCTATGCTTTTTTAGATATCAATCCTTTAACAAAGGGCCATGTGCTTGTTGTACCAAAAATAGAAATAGATAAACTATTTGATTTGCCTGATGATTATTTATCCAGACTTTTGCTTTTTTCAAAACCAATCGCTAAGGCAATTGAGTTGTCTTTTGAATGTAATCGATGTGGGATAAGCGTTGTAGGGCTTGAAGTGCCTCATGCTCACCTGCATTTATTACCTATTAACAATGCAAATGATCTAAATTTTACTAATGCGAAACTTTCTTTTGATGTAATAGAAATGGAAAAAATAAAACAAGCAATTATTTCAAATTTAGATTGATTATTTCTTTTGCCTTTGTGGGTTTTTGGATAAGAAATCTTTCCATCCGTTTATCTTGTCTGTTTTTATTGGCAGGCTGTTTTTTTCTTGAAAATAATGACATAAAGCAACAGCTAAAGCATCAGAAGCATCAAATTGTTTTGGAGATTCCTTAATAGAAAGGATTTGCTGTAACATTTTCATAACCTGCTCCTTCCCTGCATTTCCATTTCCCGTTATGGATTGTTTTACTTTTTTGGGTGAATACTCCGTTATTGGTAACCCAGCCTGCATCGCTGCCGCAATCGCAACTCCCTGTGCCCTGCCTAGTTTAAGCATACTTTGGACATTTTTTCCAAAAAAGGGTGCTTCTATCGCAAAATGATTGGCTTTATAAGTAATGATGAGCTGAGTTACTTTGTCGTGAATTTTTTCTAGCCTTTCATATGCATCATCTGTGGATGCCAATTTTAATACCCCCATATCTAGCATTTGAATGCCTGAATTAACAACTTCAATTAATCCAAAACCCATAATAATTGTTCCCGGGTCAATTCCTAAAATGATTTTTGATGCTTTTTGCAAGGACACGCTTAATTTTACAGTTAAATTATTTCTTGAACAAAAGTATAAAAATAATAGTCAACTATTTCCTTGGTCCTTTGATCTTTGTAGTTTTATGTCTAAGTATATACAAACAAATTTCACTACAGCAGGATTTAATGGAAAGATGGCAAGAAATTAAATACAGCTGGAGAAATCCTATTGTATTATTAGTTATCCTATTAATGATTTTGAATTGGGGCATAGAAGCTATTAAATGGAGATTGTTGTTACTGCCAATTGAAAAAATATCTTTACGTACATCTTTCAAAGCGGTTTTGGCAGGATGCAGTATTACGATGCTTACGCCTAATCGAATTGGAGAATTTGGAGGAAGAATTCTTTTTTTAAAAAATATACATCGATTAAAAGCAATTTCAATTTCAATCCTTGGAAGCATCAGCCAATTATTTATTACATTTCTTTTTGGGACAATTGGACTTATCTATTTTAAAGTGAAGGAGCAAAGCTTTTTGAACTCTTTCTCCACTGGCATGATTAATATTATTTTTATTTTAAGCTTAATTGGAATTGTGCTTTTACTTATCTGTTATTTTAATTTTCCTTTTCTATCTAAGTTCATTTCAAAACTACCATTTTGGAAAAAAAAAATCGCTGAATTGGCTTTTATAGAAAAATATTCTACTAATGTTTTGGTAAAAGTATTATTGTTGTCTTTTTTTCGTTATTTAGTATTTATTTTTCAATATATCTTGATACTAAAAATAACTCATATTGAGATTAAATGGGACTTATGTTTTTGGCTATTGTCGATTTTTTATTTAATAATGGCATTGGCCCCAACAATAGGATTTACAGAATTTCCTATACGGGCAAAAGCGATTTCTCTGCTTATTGGAATATACTCCGGAAATTTTCTGGGGGTTCAATTTGCTACTTTAGGAATTTGGATTATCAACTTAGTGTTGCCTGCTATTTTTGGTAGCATTTTTATCATTAGAACAAAAATTATAAAAGATGAACACGCTTAAACTACTCATTTTTTTCGCTGGAACAATTCTTCCTATGCAAAAAGACCCAACTGGATTTTTTTGTGGCATTAAAAATACTGCATATAATTCTGGCGAAACAATTCGTTTAACGGTATACTATAGTACACTTGGGGCTTATATTGGCGCCGGCGATGCTACATTCACTACTACATTAGAGCGATTTAATGGCAAGCCGGTGTATCATGCTGTAGGTGTTGGAAAAACCTATCCTTTTTTTGATAACTTTTTTAAAGTGAGGGATCGTTATGAAAGCTATATAGATACTGCTACCTTACAGCCTTATAAATTTATTCGAAATGTTGATGAAGGAGGATATAAAATTTATAACAACGTGACCTTTAATCAAAGTGCTAATACTGCAATAAGTACGAATGGGGTTTTTAAAATCGGAGATTGCATGCAAGATGTTATTAGTGCTGTTTATTATGCCCGTAACATTAATTTTAATAACTATAAAAATGGTGACAAGATACCATTTGACATGTTTCTAGATGATGAAATTTATCATCTTTATATTAGATTGATAGGGAAAGAAAAAATAAAAACCAAATATGGCAAATTCAGGGCGATTAAGTTTAAACCCCTACTAATTAAAGGGACTATATTTCAAGGTGGTGAAAATATGACCGTATGGGTTTCTGACGATCCAAATCATTTACTACTAAGAATAGAAAGCCCCATTACAGTGGGGAGTGTAAAAGTAGATATGATGGGATATGAGAATCTTCGCTATCCATTAAGTTCTATGATAAGCTTTAGATGATTTTATAACTCACTTAACTTAAAGCAGTCTTTAGCGCGTACACCCTTTTCAGTTAGCTGTAGAGAGCAACATTCAAAAATAGGGTCATGTTCGAAAAACAAAACAAAATCTTTTTGCTGAGCTTCTGTTAAAAATGATTTTTTTTCCATTAGTGTAGTCAATGGAAACATGTCATAACCCATTACATATGGAATTGGCAAATGTCCTACCGAAGGCAATAAATCCGCCATAAAAACAATTGTTTTACCCTTGTAATTTATTTTAGGGAGCATCATAGCATCAGTATGTCCAAAAGCTTGAATAATTTCAATGTTTTCAGAAAAAATATTCGCATTCGAGTTTACAAACTGCAGCTGTCCGCTTTCATTAATGGGATAAATATTTTCTTTTATAAAAGATGCTTTTTCCCTGTCATTAGGCTCTGTTGCCCATTTCCAATGTCTTTCATTGCTCCAATATGTTGCATTTTCAAAAGCAGGAAATAATCGATCCCCTTCTCTTTTAATACTTCCACCACAATGATCAAAGTGCAAATGCGTAAGAAAAACATCTGTGATATCTTCTCTGTTGAAGCCATGACTTGCTAGTGACTTATCAAGACTGTCATCACCATGTAAATAATAGTGACTAAAAAATTTAGCGTCTTGCTTATCACCAATCCCATTATCTATTAATATAAGTCTTTTACCATCTTCAATTAACAAGCATCTCATAGCCCATGAACACATATTATTATCATCAGCAGGATTTATTTTATTCCAAATACTTTTTGGCACAACGCCAAACATAGCCCCCCCATCAAGTTTAAAATTACCTGTGTTAATTGTGTATAATTGCATATTTTATTTAGTTAAATTTATTTGTTTTTTCAAAGTGAGAAATAAGCCCAATAATCCGATAGCAAAAAATAGCACCAATGCTAATACGGAATTTCTTTGAGAGCCTGTTAATTCAGTGATGATACCAAAACTGAACATTCCGATTACGATGGCGATTTTTTCCGTCACATCAAAAAAGCTAAAAAAAGAAGTAGTGTCTTTTGTGTCTGGCATCAATTTACTATAAGTACTCCTGCTTAAGCTTTGTATTCCTCCCATGACAAAACCAACCATTATAGCTAATGCATAAAATTGAGTAATCCCACCGATCGGCATCTTGTAACCTGCAAAACACAATGAAATCCAAATAACTACACAAATTATTAAAGCTTTTATGTTGCCAATTAATGATGATAGTTTTGAAATTAAAAAAGCTCCTGGAATGGCAATGATTTGAATAATCAAAATAGCAATAATCAAATTACTAGTGGGTATTTTTAATTCGCTTTTACCATAAAGCGTAGCAGCTAGCATTACTGTTTGCACACCCATATTGTAAAAGAAAAAAGAAAATAAAAACCGCTTTAAAACCGAAAGTTCTTTAAGCTGAACCCAAACTTTTAGCAACTCCTTATATCCGTTTGTAATGATATTATTGCCATAATTACCTCCTGAAGGCATTGATTTTGGGAGCCTACTTAAAGAGAATTGACCAAAACTCCACCACCAAATGCCTACTAATAAAAAGGACAAACGAAATTGAATTGTAGAGTGAGTATCGCCTCCAATTAACTCAGGTTTAAAAACAAAAACAAAACAAACAATTTGAAGAATCACACTTCCAATATACCCCATGGCAAATCCCTTTGCACTAACGTGATCTCTGTCTTGAGGTGCTGCAATTTCAGGCAAAAAAGAATTGTAAAAAACAAGGCTTCCCCAAAATCCAATACAGGCAATGATCATACAAGTAATACCAAGATACAATTGATGACTATCATTGAAAAAAAACAACAAAGCACATGCTATACTGCCTATTGTTAAAAAAAACTGCATGAATGATTTTTTATTTCCCCTAAGATCTGCAATGGAAGAAAGAATGGGTGATATAATTGCCACAATTAAAAAAGCAAAGGCTAGTGAATAAGTATACAATGAAGTATTAATATACTCTCTACCTAAAAAAGTTACATATACATTCCCCGCATCGTCTCGTGCAATAAATTCAAAATACGCTGGAAAAATGGTGGAAGTGATAACTAGATTATAAACGGAGTTTGCCCAATCGTACATCGCCCATCCATTGATTATTTTTTTTGATGCTGTCTGCATATTATATTTTATAAATTAATGCCGATTAAATTTGCTTTATTAAAACAATAATTAGTTCTATTAAGCAATTATATACCCTTTATAAATCAGCAAGATTAATAATAATCCTACAAAAATTCTATAATAGCCCCAAATTTTAAACCCATGCTTTTGTAAAAACTGAATGAAGTATTTAATAACAAAAAGAGCAACAATAAATGCAATAAGATTACCAATAATAAAGGAAGTTGTATTTTCTGCGCTTTGAGTTATTAATTGATAGCCTGTTATTTTATTATTATCAATAGCATGTCCTGCATCATCAATATTCCAATTTTTTAAGAAAATTGAATACAAAGTAGCTGCTGCCATAGTTGGCACAGCTAAGAAGAAAGAGAATTCTGCTGCTGCTGCTCTTGTAAGCTTCAAGCTCATGCCACCAATAATTGTTGCTGCACTTCTGCTTAATCCAGGAAAAACAATTGCCAAGCATTGAAAAAGGCCTATTTTGAATGAAGTTGATACACTAATGTTTTCCTCTGAGTGTATTGTATGTTCTTTGAACATGCTTTCTATAAAAAGGAAAATAACTCCTCCCGCTATCATAATTATTGCGATAATTAATGGCTTTTCTAAAATCGAATCTATTCTTTCACTAAATAGTTTCCCGAAAATAAGTGCAGGCATTACAGCAATGGCCAATTTAAAATAGAAATTCCATTTACGCTGTATAAAAAACTTTTTCCAAAATAAGACAACAACAGAAAGTATCGCACCAAATTGAATGGCTACCGTAAAAACAGCTGAAAATTTGTCTTTATTATTAATGCCTAATAAATTTTCTACTACCCGCATATGGGCTGTAGAAGAAATAGGAAGAAACTCCGTGACGCCCTCCACAATCCCAATAATAATAGATTGTATGATATTCATATAATTGGATTTAAAAAAAATGCGAAGCATTTACTTCGCATTTTTTTTATATAAATTAATCAATTAATTAGCTTTCGATTTTTTCATAATTGCAATAACCTCTACTATAAATCCAGCAACTATTAATATAGGCGCAATTGTAATTCTTCCTGTACTATAAATTTCTTTTGGGTTAAATTCATTTGGATTAGCGCTTCTGCCTCCAGCCATCATAATGAATCCAATAGTTAGTAAAGCTAATCCAACAATCATCCAAATATAGTTTTCTCTTCCAAAAAGATTTTGTTTTTCTGTTGTTCCTTTTGTTTCTTTCATCATAATTTATTTTTTCAATTGCAATATACAATAATTTAATTTTTACTTAATACAGATCGTCAAGTTTCATGCGGAGATATTTAATTACAGACCTGTTTGTACTTGCCAGAGAAATAATTATCCCTAAAAGGACAATGATAAAAAACAAAACAAATAGCCCTTTATTATCATGAAGCAACTTAAAATCGGGCAAAAAACTTTCAATTAAAATTACGGTCAACCATATTGCAATGATTGCATAAACAGAAGCCGCTAAACCATTCCATACGGCTTTTTTATTGATGGGTTTTGCTATAAACCCTCTGGTAGCACCAACCATCTGCATTGTTTTTATAAGAAACCTGTTGCTATACATAGCTAATCTGATTGTGTTATCAATGGAAAATACAACCAAAATAGTGAGTAAAAGGGCTACAATAAAAAAAACTATACCGGCAATACGAACGTATGTACTGACTTTTGCAACTGTTTCAGTAGGGAATTGAAATTCTGAAATGACTCCAGGAAAACTACTTTGTAAATCATTAGAAAGCACATCAAGACTATCTTGATTTACATATGTAGCTTTCACATAAAAATCAATACTTTCTGGAAGAGGATTGTTATTTAAAAACATTTTCCAAGTGGTGTCATTTTCTTTATTCCACCTTGCGATTGCCATTTTTTTGTTTACATATTCAACCTTATTCGTATACTTAAATGACTTTATGTATTCCGTCAGGCTATCTATTCTCTTTTTGGAAGCGTCTCTATTTAAATAGGTATGAACTTGGATATTCTCTTTAAAATAATCCCCCGTTTTTCTAAGATTTAGAAAAAACCACCCAACTATCCCAAATAAAAATAACACAAGGGCTATTCCAATAATAGCATAAGCATAGGAAGGTTTGTTTCTCTTAGTAGTTGCTTTTCCAAATTGTGCCATAACGTATTTTTATAAAAATTATAATACCTTGATATTCTACAAAAATAGGAGATTTTAAGCGCTTTACTTTACTTTTGTAGTCTGCAAAAAGTGAAAATTTGTTAAAAATCAATTGAAGATAATAATTGCTTTAATCAGATTCAATGAAATTGTACAAATAATTCAAATTTTACTTATTGCATAAAAAAAATTTATTAAAGAAATGGAATACAACTTTAAAGAAATTGAGGAAAAATGGCAAAAAGCTTGGAAAAAAAACAAGTCATATACTATAAATAACAATTCAAGTAAACCACCGTTTTATGTATTAGACATGTTTCCTTACCCGAGTGGCGCTGGATTGCATGTTGGTCATCCTTTAGGGTACATTGCCAGCGATATTTATAGCAGATACAAAAGATTAAAAGGGTTTAATGTTTTACACCCAATGGGTTTTGATAGTTTTGGTTTACCAGCTGAACAATACGCCATTGAAACCGGACAACATCCTGCAGATACAACTGAAAAGAATATTTCAACTTTTAAAAAACAACTAGATAAAATAGGGTTTTGTTATGATTGGGAAAGAGAAATCAGAACAAGTGACTCAAATTATTATCGTTGGACACAATGGCTATTTCTTAAACTTTTCAAAAGCTGGTTTAATCCATTGACTCAAAAAGCAGAATCAATTGAATCATTGATAAACATATTTGAAAATAAGGGTTCTTTCAAATCAATTGCAAGATCAAAACATCATTTTACGGCACAGGAATGGAATGATTTTTCATTAAAATCCAAACTTGATATTTTAATGGATTACCGATTGGCATTTTCTGCATTTGGAGAAGTTAACTGGTGTGAAATTTTAGGAACTGTTCTGGCTAATGATGAAGTTGTGAATGGAGTAAGCGAAAGAGGCGGCCATCCTGTTGTTAAGAAGAAAATGCGTCAATGGTATTTAAGAATCACCGACTATGCAGACAGGCTGATAGACGGATTGAATACAGTTGATTTTAGCGATTCCATGAAAGAAATGCAGCGAAACTGGATTGGAAAAAGCGAAGGGGCTGAATTGATATTTACATTGGAAAAAAGTCAATTAGAAATCAAAGTTTATACCACTCGTCCTGATACTATTTTTGGAGTAGACTTTTTAGTACTAGCTCCAGAACATGAATTAGTAGAAAATATTACAACCAGCGAACAACGTAAAAGCATACACGATTATTTGGTTTATGCAAAAAATAAAAGTGATCGGGAACGATTGTCTGATGTAAAACAAATTACAGGATGTTTTACAGGCGCCTATGTAATAAACCCTTTAAATGATAGGAAAATTCCTGTTTGGATAGCTGAGTATGTTTTATCCGGATATGGAACAGGAGCAATAATGGCAGTTCCTTGCGGAGATCAACGAGATTATTTATTTGCCAAACATTTTAATATCCCCATCTCAAATATTATTGGCGATTGTTACAATGGTAATGAAGCAAATCCAACCAAAGAAGCTACATTAACTAATTCAGAATTTCTGAATGGACTTTCCATGAAAAAAGCTATTTCAATGGTTATAGATAAATCTGAAGAGTTAGGAATTGGGAAAAGAAAGATTAATTATAAAATGCGGGATGCGGGATTTAGCCGTCAGCGTTATTGGGGAGAGCCATTTCCGATAAAATGGGAAGATGGGAAGGTATTGACATTAAATGAAGACCAGTTACCCTTAACCCTTCCACATTTAGAAAAATATGGGCCCGGGCCGGAAGGAGAAGGGCCTTTAGCAAATGTGGCAGCTTGGAAAAAAGACGGTTTTGAAACTTCTACAATGCCCGGTTATGCGGGATCCTCTTGGTATTTTTTACGATATATGGATCCAAAAAATAATCAAACTTTTTGCGATAGAAAAGCAAGTGATTATTGGGGTCAAGTAGATGTTTATATTGGAGGAACAGAACATGCGGTTGGACACTTATTATATAGTCGCATGTGGACAAAAGTTTTACACGACTTAGATTTAATTGGATTCGACGAGCCTTTCAAAAAACTAGTAAATCAAGGCATGATTCAAGGTAGTAGCAGGTTTGTATACCGTATTAAAGGGACAAATACATTTGTTTCAAACGGATTAAAAAACGAATACGAATTGGATGAATTACATGTAGATGTTAATATGGTTGATGGTGTTGAATTAAATATAGAATTGTTTAAAAAATGGAAACCCGACTTTGCAGAAGCAGCTTTCATTTTAGAAAATGACAAATATATCTGTGGTTGTGAAGTTGAAAAAATGTCTAAATCAAAATTCAATACCGTTAACCCAGACGATCTCGTTAATAAATATGGTGCTGATACTTTTAGGATGTATGAAATGTTTCTAGGTCCCATTGAACAAAGTAAACCTTGGGACACAAAAGGCATTGAAGGTGTTCATCGTTTTTTAAGAAAATTATGGCGTTTATTTAATGATGATATAAAAGGAAAAGTTTGGACTACCGAGAAAGCAAGTGAAGCAGAATTAAAAATTCTTCATAAAGCAATTAAAAAAATAGAATCTGACACAGACCAATTTTCTTTTAATACTGCAGTCAGCGCCTTTATGGTTTGTGTGAATGAATTGACTGATTTAAAATGCAATAAAAAAGAAATTCTGGAAAATGTGTTAATATTACTCACTCCATTCGCGCCACATATTTCTGAGGAATTATGGTCGCAGATTGGCAACAATGGCAGTATACTTGACGCCATGTACCCTCATTTTGACGGGAAATATTTGCTTGAAACCAGTAAAGAGTATCCTGTATCTATTAATGGTAAATTACGTACCGCTATTTCTATTTCATTAGAAGCCTCACAATCTGAAGTAGAAGAAATCGTGCTCGCAAATGATATAGTACGTAAATGGCTAGAAGGTGCGCCTCCTAAAAAAATTATTTTCGTTAAGGGGAAGATGATAAACGTTGTAGTATAGATTACTTTATTTTAGTAATATAAAGCACCAGTACTTTATTGCTATTAATACATCAGCTTAATAAAAAATAAACAATATTAGTTATTATGTGTTATTATTTATTATCCTATTAATCCCTATTTTTACAATACCCAAATTTGATTTGAATGGAAATAAAGCCTGGAAAATTATTGCAAAAAATAAATAGTCCTCTGGATCTGAAGAAATTAAAAAAATCTCAGATGCCGGCTGTTGCAAATGAACTCAGGCAATATATTATTGATGTAGTAAGTGTATATGGCGGACATTTTGGAGCTAGTTTAGGAGTAGTTGAATTATCCGTAGCATTACATTTTGTTTTCAATACACCATACGATCAATTAGTATGGGATGTTGGCCATCAGGCATACGGACATAAAATACTTACTGGAAGAAGAGATAATTTTCCTAGCAATAGAAAATATAATGGGTTAAGTGGGTTTCCAAAAAGAAGTGAAAGTGAATATGATACTTTTGGAGTAGGTCATTCATCTACCTCCATATCTGCTGCATTAGGAATGGCGATGGCCTCTCATTATAAAGGTGAAAAAAACAAACAACATATAGCAGTGATTGGGGATGGTGCCATGACAGCTGGTCTTGCTTTTGAAGCCATGAATCATGCCGGTATTGAAAAAAGCAATGTGATAATTATCCTAAACGATAATTGCATGAGCATTGATCCAAATGTGGGTGCATTAAAAGAGTATTTAACCGATATTACTACCTCGCACACCTATAATGATTTGCGCGACAATGTTTGGAAAGCAATGGGGAAATTGCCTATAGGAAAAAATTTCACCAGGGAAATGGCTTCTAAATTAGAAGCGAGTTTAAAAGGTATTGTAAGTAAAAGCAGCAACTTATTTGAAGCATTACAATTAAGGTATTTTGGGCCAATAGACGGACATAATGTAACTAAACTTATTGATACACTTAATGATTTGAAAGACATTCCGGGACCAAAATTATTACACATTAAAACCGTGAAAGGCAAAGGATATGAATTGGCTGAAAAAGATCAAACAAAGTGGCATGCTCCAGGATTATTTGACAAGGTTACAGGTGAAATTCTTAAAAAACCTTTTGATATTCCCCAGCCGCCAAAATATCAGGATGTATTTGGCCATACCATAATTGAACTAGCTGAAAAAAATCCTAAGATAATGGGTGTTACTCCAGCGATGCCCAGTGGTTGTTCTTTAAAATTTATGATGGAAAAAATGCCTGACAGAGCTTTTGATGTTGGCATTTGTGAGCAACATGCTGTAACACTTAGTGCTGGAATGGCTACTCAAGGATTGAAGGTTTTTTGCAATATTTATTCTTCCTTTATGCAACGAGCATATGATATGGTGATACATGATGTTGCCATACAAAAGTTGCCGGTTATTTTTTGTTTAGACAGAGCAGGATTGGTTGGCGAGGATGGTCCTACTCACCATGGATGTTACGATATCGCATACATGCGTTGTATTCCAAACATGATTGTGAGTGCGCCAATGAATGAATCAGAATTACGAAATTTAATGTATACGGCACAGCTGGAAACCAATGAATTGCCTTTTGTTATTCGCTATCCAAGAGGCGAAGGTATGCTCGTTGATTGGAAAACACCCATGCAAGAAATAAAAATTGGCACAGGCCGAAAATTAAAAGACGGGGAAGATATTGCCATTCTTACTTTTGGTCATACAGGTAATTTTGCTGCATCAGCCATTAGAGATGTAAAATCAGAAGGAATTAATCCTGGTCATTACGATATGCGATTTGTAAAACCACTTGATATAGAAATGCTACACGAGGTTTTTGCTAATTATAATAAAATTATTACTGTTGAAGATGGGACCGTTGTAGGAGGATTCGGCTCTGCTATTTTAGAATTCATGAATGAACATCACTACAAAGCGGATATTAAAATAATGGGTATCCCTGATAGGTTGGTTGAGCACGGTAGCCCAAAGCAATTGTATAACGAAATTGGTATTGATGCGAATGGCATTGCAACAATATTAAGAGAAATGTCAATTGCAAAAAAAAGCGTTTTGATATAAATTATACATCCGAAAAGATGAAATACCTACTTTTTTTATTAGCATTTATTACCTGCCAAACATTTTATCCAGCTCTTCTTTATCAAAACTCATATAAGTAGGTTTTCCATTGGGAGTAGCATTAGATATTTCACAGGCAAATAAATCACTGATCAATTGCTGCATTTCTTTTTGACTTAAAACAGTATTAATTTTTATAGACTTTTGTAAAGCCATTGAACGAATCAGCTTTTCTCTTCTTGTAAATTTAAGTTCAGCGCTAAAATGTTTATACTGTTCAATTATTTTTTCTATAGCAGATTTTTCATCTCCTGAATCAATATCTGCAGGGGTTCCTTGCAGTACAAATGTATGTTGGCCAAATGGCTCTAGTTGATACCCTAATTCTTTCATGTCGGGCAATAACTCTTGCAATAAAACCGCATCTGTTGCAGACAATTCCAATGTTGTGGGGAAAAGGCTTTGTTGAGTAGCTATAGGCTTTCCGGCAACTGCATGTAAATAACGCTCATATAAAACTCGTTCATGGGCATTTTGCTGATGTACTAATAAAAATCCGGATTGACGTTGAGTGACTATGTAACTCTTATGTATTTGCATTAAAGGAAACTCTACATCTGGTTGTTTATGTAAAAAATCAGACCCTTTATTATTAATGCCTACAACATCATCGGTATAGGTTTGTTGATTTGGCGAGACCTCATAAAAGTCTTTCCAATGTTTTAAATCACTTTTGCGCTCAATAAAATGTGCTTGATTTTTTTGTGTGAATGCCTGATATAAAGAGGAAGATGCTGTAGAACTTTTTTGCTCTTCCGTTATCGGCTTACTGATAGAATCCAATCGCTCAATAGATGGATCGAGTTCAAAATCTAAAGTGGGGGTAATACTAAAATGAGCCAAGGCATGCTTTATTGCGGCTTGTACAAACGCATATACAATCTTATCGTCCTCGAATTTAATTTCTTGTTTTGTAGGATGAACGTTAACATCAATTTGAGCCGGATCTAAATCTATAAACAATGCATACATTGGAAAGCTGTCTTTTGGGATCATATCCGAAAAAGCATTCATGATTGCATGATTTAGATAGGCGCTTTTGATAAACCGATTGTTTACAAATATATATTGATCACCTCTTGTCTTTTTCGCTGTTTCCGGCTTGCCAACAAAGCCCATAATATTTAGATAATCAGTTTGCTCCTGAACACTCACCAATTTTGCATTATAACTATTCCCTAAAATCTGAACGATTCGTTGTTTGAGTGTCCCTTTTTCTAAATGAAACACTTCTTGCCCATTTGACTGGAGTGTAAATAATAAATCAGGGAAAGCCATAGCAACCCTAATAAATTCATCTACAATATGTCTCAATTCTGCTGTATTGCTTTTTAAAAAATTTCTTCTTGCAGGGACATTAAAAAACAAATTCTTCATTGCAATACTTGTTCCTTTGTTGGCTGCAATAGGCTCTTGAAGCTGTACTTTACTGTTTTCTATTTCAATATAGGTACCCGATTCATCATCCTCTCTTTTTGTTTTTAATTCCACCTTTGCCACTGCTGCAATGCTAGCCAATGCTTCCCCTCTAAATCCCATTGTTTTTATCTTATAAAGATCATCAATGTTTCTAATTTTAGAGGTTGCGTGCCTTTCAAAAGCCATTCTGGCATCAGTTTCGCTCATACCTTTCCCATTGTCAATTACTTGTACCAATGATTTGCCGGCATCATTGATAATGAGTTTTATTTCATCGGCACCTGCATCTACCGCATTTTCTAGCAACTCTTTTACGGCGCTTCCGGGCCTTTGTATAACCTCCCCTGCCGCAATTTGATTTGCGATGTTATCTGGTAATAAATGAATGATATCTGTCAAAATCCTTGTAATTTGTAGCACAAAAATAACTAATCCTTTTCACTATTAAGTTTTAAGATTTATGAGGTTTATTTTAACGGTATTTTTAGGGGTTTTACCCTTTTTGGTTTATTGCCAAGTTGATAATAGTACTAATGCTCAAAAATGGGCAGACAGTGTTTATAATAGATTAAGTAATGATGAGCGTATTGGTCAATTAATCGTTACCCGTCTTTCTTCAATGGACGTGAAAACAAAAAAAATAACCTTCTTCTATAATCAAGTTTCCGATTACATTTCCACCTATAACATTGGAGGAGTTTGTGTATTTCAAGGAAGCCCCTATATCCAAGCTCAATACTTGAATAGTCTTAAAGCTAAGGCAAAAACGCCTCTATTGATATCCATAGACGGAGAATGGGGAGTTGGGATGCGCATTATTGATAGTGTAATTCCATTGCCAAAGCAAATGATGTTAGGCGCGATTCAAAACCCCTTAATTATTTATGAATATGGTAAAATTGTAGCAAATCAATGTAAAAGACTTGGTATACAAATGAACTATGCGCCAGTTATGGACGTAAACAACAACCCCAATAATCCGGTTATTAACGATAGAAGTTTTGGCGAAAATAAATATAAGGTGGCGGAATTCGGAAGTCAATATATGAAAGGAATGCAAGATAAGGGGGTTTTGGCATGTGCTAAACATTTTCCAGGGCATGGGGATGTTGCTGTAGACTCTCATCTAGATCTTCCCGTAATAAATAAGTCCCTTGAACAATTAGACTCATTAGAATTATACCCATTTAAACAGATTTTTAGAGCAGGTGTTGGCAGTGTTATGATTGGACATTTATCAGTCCCTTCTATAGATAATCGAATCAATAGGCCTACGTCTTTGTCTAATAAAGCCATCAACGATCTTTTAAAAAATAAGTTGGACTATCAGGGCATTGCTATTACTGATGGCTTGGAAATGCAGGGTGTAAAAAAATTCTTTCCAAATGGAGAATCTTCGGTGGAATCTTTAATTGCAGGTAATGATTTATTATGCCTGCCAGACAGCATTCCTATGGTAGTAGAAAAAATAAAAAAAGCTATCATGGAAAATAGATTAAGCTGGGGCGAAATTGAAAATCATTGTAAAAGAGTATTAAAAATGAAGTACAAATATGTACTGCCCAATAATAATGCTATTGATTTAAATAATTTAACAACAGACCTAAATAAGGATGCATTAAAAATAAAAAAAATGGTAGCCGTAAATGCCATCACATTAATTGCAAATAAAGACAAGTCGTTTTTCCCACTGCACAATATCAAAGGAGACATTGCTTATGTGGGCATTGGAATTAGTAATGAAAATACATTCGCAAAAGAAATGAGAGAAAACTTTTCTGCGGATGTTTTTCTATTCGATTTTAGCAAAAAATCAACTGATTCTATTTCGAATTTACTAAACGAAATTACACTTCATTATAAAAAAGTCGTCGTTGGTATTCACCAAATTAATCGCGCACCGGCGAGTAATTTCGGAATAAGTAAAGACGCTCTAAGATTTATTGATAGCTTACAACAAAAAATTAAAACTATTATTTTTTTATTCGGGAATGCCTACGCGACAAAAAATTGGTGCGATGCTTCTAATTTTGTTCTTTGCTACGAAGATGATAGCATTGTTCACAAAACTGCCATTGAATTACTGAAAGGTGAGATATACTATAAAGGATCTTTGCCAGTAACAGTTTGCGATAATTATACCTATGGTTACGGCATTAGATCAAATCAACGCAATAAAAAATCAGCATTTGAAATACAAGATAACTATAATGAAAGTTTATTTCAACCAATAGATTCGATAATAAATAATGCAATTTCTAAAAAAGCAATGCCCGGTTGTGAAATTTTGATAGCAAAAGATGGCAATATTATATTCGAAAAAAGCTATGGGCACTATACGTATGAAAATAAAGAAATAGTAAAAGCATCATCTGTATATGACCTTGCCTCTCTTACTAAAATTCTTTCTACTACATTATGCATTATGAAATTGCATGAAGAAGGAAAATTGGATTTATCAAAAAAACTCGGCGACTACCTACCTTTAGTAAGAGGGACTGACAAAGAAAACATAATCATTGAAAAACTTTTACTTCATGAAGCTGGATTAATCCCTTTTATTCCTTTTTATAAAGAAACGCTAAATAAAAAAGGCGAGCCAATAAAAAAATATTACAGTAAATCCTATAATGAAAATGCTAAGAATTGTGTTGCAAATAAACTGTTTTGCAGAAATAATTATATAGATACTTTTTATTCGAGATTACTCAATAGCTCAGTTAACCCTAATAAAAGCTATGTATACAGTGACATAGATTTTATTTTCTTAGGCATGGTGGTTGAACAAATTAGCGGAATGAAGTTAAATGAGTATGCAGAAAAAATATTTTATACACCAATGGGGCTTCATAATATTGGTTATCTGCCGCTCGAAAAAATTGACAAAAAAAATATCGTCCCTTCTACCGTTGAAAATGATTTCAGAAATCAAGAAATACGAGGATATGTGCATGATCAAGGAGCAGCTATTATGGGGGGCATTGCAGGACATGCGGGATTGTTTTCGAATGCATCAGATATTTCCTCAATTATGCAAATGTTATTAAACGGGGGTCTATGGAATGACATTTCTTATTTAAAACGCGAAACTATTAAATTATTTACCAGCTATCAAAGTGAAATAAGTAGAAGAGGGCTAGGTTTTGATAAGACCAAAAAAGATAACCTAACATGCGCGGAGCCTTATCCAGCAAAATCTGCTTCAATGGAAACATTTGGCCATACCGGATTCACAGGTACTTGCGCATGGGCCGACCCGGAAAATGATTTGATTTTTGTTTTCCTGACTAATAGAATTTTCCCTGCAGATAATGGCGTTTTTAAAACTTTAAATATTAGGTCCGAAATCCTAGAAACGATTTATAAAGCTTTATTGAAATAATCGATCGACTTTAGGTTTATTTATTTTATTTTGTAGAAGATTAACACATCAGATCTCTATGTCAAATTCATATCAAATTAATTCAAAAGAAGAATACGATTTGGCTTATAAAAAAAGCATAGAAAATCCAGAAGCTTTTTGGTCTGATGTTGCCGATAATTTTCATTGGCATAAAAAATGGGATCAGGTTTTACATTGGGATTTCGTTTCGCCAAAAATAGAATGGTTTAAAGGTGGAAAATTAAACATTACAGAAAATTGCCTAGATAGATGGGTAAAAAGTCAGCCTGATGCTGCTGCAATTATTTGGGAAGCCAATGATCCGAATGAAGAAAGTCGAACCCTAACCTATAAAGAACTTCATTTTAAAGTTTCGCAGTTCGCTAATGTACTAAAAAATAATGGCGCTCGTAAGGGTGATAGGATTTGTATTTATATGCCTATGGTTCCAGAACTAACCATTGCAATTCTTGCTTGTGCCAGAATTGGATGCATTCATTCTGTTGTATTTGGTGGATTCTCCGCACAAAGTATATCAGACAGAATACAAGATGCTCAATGTAATATTGTCATAACAGCAGATGGCGCATTTCGAGGCAATAAATCAATTCCTCTAAAGTCAATTATTGATGAGGCGCTTATAACATGTCCTTCGGTTAAAAAAGTTATTGTGTTAACAAGAACATCCATACCCGTTAGTATGTTAAACGGTCGGGATGTATGGTGGGAAGAGGAAATAAAACAAGTCGAAAATAAAGGCAATCCTGAATGTATTGCAGAAAGTATGGATGCTGAAGATATGCTGTTCATTTTGTACACATCAGGAAGTACTGGAAAACCAAAAGGTGTTGTGCATACTTGTGGCGGATATATGGTTTGGACTAACTATACTTTTGTAAACGTTTTTCAATATCAAAAAAGCCAAATACATTTTTGTACTGCTGATATTGGTTGGATAACAGGCCATAGTTACATTATTTATGGCCCATTAAGTGCTGGCGCTACTTCGTTAATGTTTGAAGGCATTCCTACTTGGCCAGACTCAGGAAGATTTTGGGACATCATAGAAAAACATAAAGTTGACATACTGTATACCGCACCAACTGCTATCCGATCTTTAATGGGATTTGGATTAGATCCAATAAAAGAAAAGAATTTGAGTTCATTAAAAATATTAGGTACCGTTGGCGAACCAATAAATGAAGAAGCTTGGCATTGGTACAATGAAAATATTGGAAAAAAGAATTGTCCTATTGTAGATACTTGGTGGCAAACGGAAACGGGTGGAATTTTAATTTCAAATATTGCTGGAATCACAAAATCAAAACCAACATTTGCTACCCTTCCATTACCGGGTATTCAACCCATTATTGTAGATGAAAATGGGAATGAGCTTGTTGGTAATAATGTTTCAGGCAATTTATGTATAAAATTTCCTTGGCCTGGAATTTTAAGGACTACTTACGGAGATCATGAAAGATGCAGAACTGCCTACTTTTCTACCTACAAAAATTTATACTTTACTGGCGATGGTTGTTTGCGTGATGCAGAAGGTGATTACAGGATTACAGGGAGAGTTGATGATGTGCTGAATGTAAGTGGCCACCGCATTGGCACAGCGGAAGTTGAAAATGCTATAAATATGCATTCGGGCGTTGTTGAAAGTGCCATAGTAGGATATCCTCACGATATTAAAGGGCAGGGCATTTATGCATTTGTTATATTTAACGGTATTCATACAGATGAAGCACATACCCGTAAAGACATATGCATAACCGTTTCAAAAATAATTGGAGCAATAGCCAAGCCAGACAAAATTCAATTTGTGAGTGGATTGCCAAAAACGAGAAGTGGAAAAATTATGAGAAGAATATTAAGAAAAATTGCAGAAGGGGAAACTACTAATTTAGGCGATACTACAACTTTATTAGATCCTGCAGTTGTTGAAGAAATTAAACTGAATAGATTATAATGCACCATAAATCTCCGAAAGAAATAACTATTGCCGACTTTAGCTATAAGTTGCCCGATGAAAAAATCGCCTTGTTTCCACTAAAAGAAAGAGATCAATCTAAACTACTTGTCTATAAAAATGGAATTATTGAGGAGGCCATTGTTGAAAATATTACAGACTTTATTCCTCAAAATTCTATACTTGTTTTCAACAATAGCAAAGTTATTAATGCAAGAATTCGATTTCAAAAAAGTACTGGAAGCAAGATTGAAGTGTTTTGTTTAGAGCCCGCTGAAGAAAATAATGAATACAGCAGCGTCATGAAAAAGACGAAGTCTGTTAGATGGAAATGCTTTATTGGCGGTGCTTCCAAATGGAAAGATCCATTTATAGAAAAAAATATCAGCGTCTCCAATAACAATATCAACTTAAAAGCACAAATCATCAAAGTATTATCCGAAGGATTTATTGTTGAATTTAGCTGGACACCAGAAGAATTTTGTTTTGCAGAAATTGTAGAAGTTGCCGGCGAAATACCGCTCCCTCCATATATTAAAAGATTGACGGAAAATAATGATGCAGCCAGATATCAAACTATTTATGCAAAGATTGATGGCTCTGTTGCTGCCCCAACCGCTGGATTACATTTTTCCAAAAAGACATTTAATCAGCTGACTGAAAAGAAAATAAAAATTGTGGATGTTACACTGCATGTAGGCGCTGGCACTTTCAAACCAGTACAAGCCGATATGATGGCAGACCATGAAATGCATGCGGAATGGATTGATGTTGATGTGGATTCAATACAAAAACTCATTGACAATAAAGATAAAATAATTGCCGTAGGTACTACCTCATTGAGAACAATCGAATCGCTTTATTGGCTAGGCGTTAAATCAAAAATAAATCCAACCTCGAAGCAACTAAACATTGAACAATGGGAAGTATACAATAACGAATTGTCAAACTCTACATATTCAGTAGAGGAATCATTACATTCCTTAATCGATTGGATTAAAAAAAATAACCGAAATAATATTGTTACTCAAACGAAATTATTAATCACTCCAGGCTATCAATTTAAAATAACAAAAGCGATTATTACTAATTTTCATCAGCCTCAATCAACATTACTATTATTGATTGCTGCCGCAATTGGTGAGGAATGGAGGAAGTGTTATGATTATGCCCTGTCCAATAATTTTAGATTCTTAAGCTATGGAGATACCAGCTTATTGTTTATGGCTGAATGGTAACCTTGGTTCCAACGGAAATATAACTGTACAAATCTTTCATTTCTGTATACTTTAAAGAAATGCATCCATCAGTCCAATTGTAATTATTATCTATTGTCCATTCTTCCTGAGGCCTAGTGCCATGAATAGCAATTCCATCGCCAATTTTTGAATTCCTGGGAATTTTTCCAGTGGATAACCTGTTTTTAAACTTTAACACATCCTCTTCATTAGGATAATTTAATAATAATTCGGACCCCCATTTCGAATGGATTTTTTTTACGATTACAGTATATGTTCCATTTGGAGTTTTTCTGTCGCCTTGGCACATTTTGTCGCTTTGGTCATTGCTGCCAAAAACGATTGGGTAAGTTGCATACCAACCCTCACTATCATACACTTTTAATTCGAAATCGCTTTTGTCTATAATAATATAATACCCCGTATCAGTGGAATTGATGAAGCAGCTTTGTATATCATGAGATTTGTAAACAAAAGACAAGATGGTACAGCAAAATAAAAGCATCCCAAATGGCAAAATATATTTCATACGACGTTATTATTGCTGATGACAAAGATAATTCAAAATTTATAAGGATTTTTGTTAGTAAATTATCAATGATTTCAGCTTGATACAAAATTAATACTAAGTAGATTGATCTTTGTTTATAGAAAAATTGCCTTGAGTGATTTTTTGTAAAACTACTCATTATTAAATCAAAGAGTGTTATTAGATTTGTAAAAAATAAAAAATGAACACAAACTTTTCAAATAGAATTAGTAAGGAGCTAAACGATATTTCTTTGGCTGGTTTAATAAAAACAGAAAGAGTAATTACGAGTGAGCAAGGTGCAGAGATTATTGTGAATGGAAAAATGGTATTGAACTTTTGCGCCAATAATTACCTTGGCCTATCCTCCCATCCTAAAGTTGTAGAAGCCGCGAAAAAATATATAGACCATAGAGGATTTGGAATGAGTAGCGTACGATTTATTTGTGGAACTCAAGATATACATAAAGAACTTGAAGAATCCATCTCAAAATTCTTAGGTACAGAAGATACTATATTATACGCTGCAGCATTTGATGCAAATGGTGGCGTTTTTGAACCTTTATTTAATGAGGAAGATGCTATCATAAGCGACGCACTTAATCATGCATCAATTATTGATGGCATTAGATTATGTAAAGCACAGCGATATAGGTATGAGCATAATGATATGCAAGATTTAGAAAATAAATTAAAAGAATCTACCCATCTTAGGAGCCGCATCATAGTTACCGACGGTTCTTTTAGTATGGATGGAACAATTGCTCAACTTGATAAAATATGCGACTTGGCTGATAAATATGATGCGATAGTAATGATTGATGAATGTCATTCATCTGGCTTTATCGGCAAAACAGGTAGAGGTACACATGAGTATAGAAATGTGATGGGTCGAATTGATATTATTACTGGAACCCTTGGAAAGGCATTGGGAGGAGCAAGTGGTGGATTTACCTCTGGTAAAAAAGAAATTATTGAAATGCTGCGTCAAAGGAGCAGGCCATATTTATTTAGCAATACATTAGCGCCAAGTATAGTTGGAGCTTCTATTGCGGTTTTAAAAATGCTCAGCGATACCACTGCCTTAAGAGATAAATTAGAAAAAAATACTAGATTTTTTAGAGATCAAATGTCAGCAGCCGGATTTGACATAAAACCTGGAGACCATCCTATCGTTCCCATTATGCTCTATGATGCAGTATTAGCACAGCAATTTGCATCAAGACTTCTTGATGAAGGCATATATGCGATTGGATTTTTCTTCCCCGTTGTAGCCAAAGGAAAGGCGCGTATACGCGTACAGTTAAGTGCTGCTCATGAACAATTTCATTTAGAAAAAGCGATCAGTGCATTTACTGCTATAGGTAAAGAATTGGGAGTATTGAAATAAAAAAACGCCTTAAAGATAAAGGCGTTTGATTCTTATGAATTTATTGCAAATATTACCTTATTGAATGTATATATTCATTGCTTTTGAATTGCTTTTTAACATCGTTCAAGTCTTTCAGAATACTAGCATCGATGAGTGTACCATCCATCTCTAATGTAAACCCGCCAATCAACTCATCTTTAACCACTGTTTGAAGTGATATTTTCTTTATTGAAGTTGTGTTAGTGATTTTATTAACAATCGAATTTTGCAAAGCCTCACTCATTGGGATAGCCGTAGTGATTTTTATCTGATGAATATTATTAAGCTTATTGTATTGTTCGATAAATGCTATAGCAATTTCTGGTAAACTATACTCTCTTGTTTTGTTTACTAATAATTTTATAAAAGCGGTAGTAATAGTATTTATTTTGTTAGCGGTGATTGCTTCGATTATTTTTTCTTTTTTATCAGAATTAATTACCGGACTTTTAAGCATTGCAACAAAATCCGGGTTCTGTTTGCAAATTGACTGAAATAATTGAATATCATTATAAACAGATTCCAACTGGTTTTTCTCGATTGATAAATCAAGCAAACTCTTTGCATACCGTCCTGCTAATCTTGGATTATTCATGGTTGAAAAATTGGCTTAGTTTAATTTTATTTCTTCCGCAAGTTTGTTGATATAAGATTCTTGTTGTGATTTATCAGACAACTCTCTTCTTAATATTTTTTCACTTACTTCAACAACCATTTTACCAACTTGGTTTTTGATATCTGTCAATGCAGCCATTTTTTGATGTTGAATAGATGCATTTGCATCGGCAACTATTCTTGCTGCTTGATTCTTAGCTTCGTCCTTTGCATCGGCAATCATTTTGTCCTTAATTTCTTTTGCTTCTTTTAACATACTCGCTCTTTCTTCTCTAGCGGTTTGTAATAAAGCCTCATTTTCACTTTTCAATTGCGCCATTTCGTGCTTTACTTTTTCTGCCGAGGCAATTGAATTTGCGATATTTGACTCACGCTCATTTAATCCATCCAAAATTTGCTTCCAAGCAAACTTTTTAAGAATAAAAAGAACAATCAAAAAAGCTAAAACTGTCCAAACAATAAGTCCGAGATGCGGTAATAATAAATCCATAGTTATATAATTATTCGCTTAAAAAATTAAAAAAGATTACTGCATCTGCCGCCCTTTGCATTAGATGCAGTAATAAAGTTTTGTGCTTAGGCTGTTTTTAAAACGGCCAATAACCCTGCGATTACTGCGAAAAGAGCAACGCCCTCAACAAATGCAGCAGTCAGGATCATGTTTGCACGAATGTCATTGGATGCTTCCGGTTGACGGGCAATTGCTTCTACAGCGCCTTTACCGATTTGTCCGATACCAATACCGGCACCGATTGCGGCAAGACCTGCACCAATTGCACCACCCATGTGTGAAAATCCAACTTCTGTTAACAAAGTCATCAAAGTCATGATACTTGTGTTTATAAGTGAAAAATGAATTACGCTGTTACTTGATCATGAGGCACATCACCTTCATGATGCTCATGCTCACCTTCAAACGCCTGGCCAATAAATACTGCTGTTAAATTAGTGAATATAAAGGCCTGAATAAAGGCGACTAATATTTCAATAAAATAAATAAAAACAGTAAATAAAATTGAAACAGGAGAAAATCCCCAGCCCGCCCCTTTATTCATTGCACCAAAAATAAAGATGAGGGAGATGAAACTTAATATTATAATATGACCAGCCACCATATTGGCAAAAAGTCGTATGATAAGAGCTGCTGGCTTAATAATCAATACTCCAGCTAACTCCACTGGAATCAAAATCAATTTTACCAAAAATGGAACTCCGGGAGGCCATAGAATATGTCCCCAAAAATGTCCATTGGTACTTGCTAAAATAACAATTGCAGAAATAAGTCCCATTACTATTGTAAATGCGGTGTTACCTGTTACGTTGGCAAAACCTGGAATTAATCCAAAAATGTTATTTATTAATATGAAGAAAAATACGGTTAATAAATAAGGTAAATACTTTTGCCATTTATGACCAAGGTTTGGCTTAGCAACATCATCTCTAACAAATGTGATTATAGGCTCAATTGCATTCTGCCATCCTGTTGGAGCGGATGTTACGCCAACACCATTTTTGTATTTTTTTGCAATTCCTGTCATCAATAAAACAAGTAATGAAAGTGCGATAATCATTTGAACCACATTCTTAGTTAGCGAAAAATCGTAAACAACTGATCCGTCAACAGCTATAATATCCTTTTTTTCATCAAAACGATAACCCTCAAATTCCTCTTCACCGGTATGTCCGAATTTGGATGATGAGAATATCGTTAACCCTTTAGTTGGTGAATATAAAATTACCGGAAGTGGGATGGATGCATGAAATGACTGATGAGGATTTTCTTTATTCTCTATGGTAAAAAAATGAAACTCATGCGCATCTTTAATATGCTCCATGATGATTTTTGCTGGGTCTAATTTTTCTTCTTTTGGATCAGTATTATGCTCTGCTTTATCCTGAGCAATTATAGGACAAAAAGATAGCATGAATAAAATGCCAAAAACCACTCGCAATATAGATTTGAAGCCCTTTGCTAACATACCGTTTCTTAATTTTGGCGCAAAGATAAGGCCATGTGTCTGAATATAAAAATTAGAAGTGTTTTTTTTAGCTTTTAATATTGGTACCCCCCTCCGAAAATTGAGTTTGGCACAGTTGGAAATAATGTCCTTTTTTTGATAAAAGTGTCTCATGTGAGCCCATTTCTACTATTTCCCCCTTGTCAAGCACAATAATCGAATCGGCTTTTCTAATAGTGCTTAGCCTATGGGCAATTATTACAGAAGTTCTTCCAGAAATCAACTTTTCTATCGCCTGTTGAATTAGTATTTCACTTTCTGTATCTATTGAAGAAGTTGCTTCGTCGAGTATTAAGATGGAAGGATTGAATAAAATAGCCCTGGCAAAGGACAATAACTGACGTTGTCCCATTGATAAGGTAGCCCCTCTTTCCATGACATTAAAATCATAGCCCCCCGGTAATCTTAAAATAAAATCATGCAATTTAATCAGTTTTGTTGCTTCAATTACTTGTTCCATTGAAATTGCTGGATTTCTCAAAGTGAGATTATCCAAAACAGATCCGCTGAATAAAAATATGTCTTGTAACACAACTGAAATATTACTCCTTAAAAAATCAAGTTCTATATTTTTGATATCAATCTTGTCAATTGTTATTGCTCCTTTATTAATTTCATACAATCTGTTTATTAGATTAACGATAGACGTCTTTCCACTACCTGTACTACCAACTATGGCTAAAGTTTGCCCTGCAGGTAAATTAAAAGAAATATTTTTAAGTGCAAAAGAGTCGCCAATATATGAAAACCAAACGTCATTAAATTCTATCTCCCCTGTAATTTTACTACCACCATTTTGTTTCTGAATGTTACTAATTGTTGCATTTTGTGCAACATCATTATTGTCAAGTATTTTAAATACTCTTTCACTAGCTATCATACCCATTTGCAACACATTGAATTTATCTGCAATCATACGCAAAGGCCTGAACAATAAACTTAGGCAGAGGATAAAAGAGGTGATTACTCCGGCAATATTTTGAGAGGCAATTGGTGATAAATCAAGCGTTTCTTTAGCAGCCCACCATACAAGCAACCCAATGCTTAATGCAGAAACCAATTCTACAATTGGAAAGAAAATAGAATAAGCCAATATTGCTTTTACATTGGCATTTCGATGTTCTTTATTAATGGCTTCAAATTTCTGTTCTTCTCTTTTTTCCGCAGCAAAAGTTTGTATGACTGACATTCCAGCTAAGTGCTCCTGAACAAATGAATTTAAATTTGCGACAGCATTTCTTACTCTTATAAATGACTTATTTACAGACTCTTTAAATATCAAAGTGGCTAAAATTAAAATTGGAAAAGGCAGCAAGCAAATTAATGTAATCTGCCAATCAGTATAAAACATGTAAGCTAAAATTGAAAGAATTGATAACAAGTCTGCTATTATTGGAATCAAACCATCGCTGAAAATATCGTTAACAGATTCAATATCGTTAATAGTTCTAGTGGTAAATGATCCAATAGGTGTTGTATCAAATTGTTTTAAGTTGAGGTTAATGATTTTGGAATAGGTTTGAATCCTTAAATCTCTTACAACGCTTTGCCCTATAGAAGCTGTAGTAAAGGTGAAATAATAACGAGTTGCTGTTTCAATTAACAAAAATATTATTTGAATAATGGTTATCTCTATTATAAATGCGCCGGGTCCATCAAGTATAAGTGCCGTGGATTCATCTCCTATACCTTTATTTAAAGTTAATTGAATTAAAAATGGCCTTATGGGAGCCATCAAGGCTAATATAATAGAAAGGAAAATCGATGCGTAAATTTTTTGTTTATACGGATTTGTGAAAGCAAATATTCTTTTGAGTAAAGCCAGTTTGAACGTATTCTTTTCAGGATGCTTTTTTTTCATTTTTATAAATAACATTAAATAGGCACTACTTCAATTCTGTTTTTTTATTGTAAGCCTTTAAGAATATTGCTCCAAGATTTCGATATGGAGGTATATAACTTTCCCAGCTTTCCCTTATTGATTTATTTGGATCTTGCGAAAATAATTTTGTCAATGATTTCCACATGTCTTTCCAAATAATTTTCTTACCGTTTAATAGCGATTGATTTAAATAATTAATTATAGGTCTGTTGATATCTCCTGCGCCGATTTCTTTCGTGGAAATGATATTCGCATTTGGAGAAAATGCTAATATTTTATTTAGGTTTTTATACCCTCCGCAAGATCCAATCAACATTATTTTTGTATCATCAGGCATTCTGTTTATTGTGCCAGGCAGCCAATAGCTATGGCCTCTATGTACAACAATCGATGGATTTAAATTATTCTCATTCAAATAATCAATCAGGTGAAACTGAGCAGTATCATCCAAATTAGCATCAAAATCAAGTGGCTTATTTGCAAAAATAAAGACGTTATTTTTAATCGATCTAATCTCAACCCACTCTGGATTTTGAATAATTCTCCAATCTTTTGTAGAGAAAGAATTTAAAAAAATCGGAAAAAAATGCTTGCCGTCTTCATCCCCATAAAAAAAAACTTGTTCTATGATTCGTCCACTATCATCCTCTATTATTTTTTTATCGAGTTCATAAATCGAAGGTATTCCAGTAACTTTTGTAAGATCTATGTGATTTGAGGAATCTTCAGACAAGAAGATGTTTTTTAATAGGCCATAGATAATCACCCCATTCTCATTGTCTTTAATAATTGCCTTTCTTTCATTTTCAATAATATTATCTGCTATTGATTTCTTTAATTTTAAATTATTAATGCTACTATAAGAATCCGCTACATCTGTAGCATCTTCAAGACTGCCGGGCTTATCAAGATTACTAACAAATTCTTTCATCAAAGATTGTGAATTGTTAAAAGACATACTGTTCAAAAAAGTATCTAGCTTATTATAGCTTGCGCACATTTTAATAAACTTCTTAAAAAAATCAAACCCCACTTCTAATAATAATGAATCTGTGTGTGGGGTTTTCCCCAACCTTTGCATCATTCTATTGAAACTATGCTTGAAACTTGAAGTGTAAATATCATTTTCTCCCATAACAATCATAAAATATAATTCACTGGGCGATAATAAATCAATAGCCTTCATTCTGATGTCAAGATTAGCTTGCTCATGAAGGTTGTTAATCGGAGTGATAAAATGTCTGATTGCCCTGTCTTTTAATACTTCTCGTAATCCATTTGGGCCAAACATGGCAAAAGCTGTATCATTATTCTTTGATAATCTTTCAAAATATTCTATTTCAGTTTTTACAAGTAGTTTAAAATAGCCTACACTATCATATGTATTTTCATCATTACCAACTAGTTTTTGAATACTCGTTAATGAATTTTTGTCGGATAAAATTTTGTCCAAAAAAGGAAAATACATTAGAGCATTAGGCATAGTACTTAAAGTAGCAATAGTCTTAACTAATCCAATATTGCTTCTATGGATTAGCTGACCTTCTATTGTGTTATTTGATTGTGCGTATGTATATATCTGTGATGGATTTTTTTTACAGGCAAAATATATCAAACTGTCAACAAAGGGTTCGTCAATGTATGAATGAATAGAAGTAATTATTTCACTGGGGTGCAGGTAGCAATATTTTATGTACACCTTTTTTTTCGCATCTTCGATACCCACATTTTCATAAAAAACTTCCGTTAATATCTTAGCTATTTCATACGATTTGTCACTTATAAAGTCGGAGATGTTTTTAACTTGGTCAGGCTTTTTAATAAAAGATTCTAGCGAGGAAATTAATGCCGAAAAATCTGACCCTTCTATAGTTTTTGCTTTCCATGCAATTCTATATTTTTGAAGTGTATTTTCTAAATATCCTAATGCCCTTATTTTTTCATTATTACTACTGTCCGTAGATTCTATCCAATCTTGCAATTCATCTAACTTTGAGTAAAGTGCTGCTGTTGACAAAAGATTATTGACCTTATCTTTTGTGAAATCCATCGACCCATCTAATACACCATCAGATTTATCGCATTTTTTTTGTTCATTATTTATTTTATCATGAAAATATTGCCTGTTTAAAGGAATAATAACAGTATCACCCATAGCCATTGATGGAGTAGATATACAAAAGAATAATATTGATTTTACGAGTCTTTTCACCTGAAGTGCCTATTTCTTTTAATGCAAATATGAAACAAATCTTTGGTAATTATTACAGGATCTATACTATATTAGCTATTAATAATGAAATGGAGATTAAATTCAGTAAATAATTATATAATTTAGGCAGATCGATTCCGCCCTATTGTCGCATTTTAGCTATACGGAGATTGTATTAACAATTTGATAATATTGATTATGAATATTCAATTGCTTTTACAAACCGCGAAACACTAATTTTGTGAAATACTTTATATGCCAAGTACGAAGAAAATATTAATTGCGGATGATGAGCCAGATATATTGGAAATATTGAAATTCAATTTGGAAGCAGAAGGATACAACGTAAAAACTGCAAAAAATGGAATTGAAGCAATTGAACTCGGAAAATCCTTTTTGCCAAACCTGATAATTCTTGATATAATGATGCCCGGAAAAACCGGCATTGAAGTTTGTGAAGAATTACGAGCCATTCCTTCCTTTAAAGATACGCTAATCATTTTTTTAACAGCTATGAATGATGACTTCACTGAGGTAAAGGGGTTGGAGTCCGGCGCCGATGACTATCTTGCCAAACCAATAAGAACAAAAGTACTATTAAGTAAAGTGCAATCATTATTTAGACGAATACCTAAATTAGAAAATAACAATTCGAATTATAATGACTTATTTATTGACCGAGAATCATATATCGTAAGATATAAAGGGAAGAAAATAATCCTTGCCAAAAAAGAATTTGAATTACTATCACTATTAGCCTCTAAGCCAAATAAGGTTTTTTTAAGGCTTGATATCTTGAAAAAGATTTGGGGCATTGACGTAATTGTTGGTGATAGAACCATTGATGTACACATTAGAAAAATTCGACAAAAAATAGGCGTAGACTGCATCACCACAGTAAAAGGAGTCGGATACAAATTCGATATGTAACTTATTTTTTAAAATTTAATGAGTGATTAAAAGAGGGATAGAAGTACCTTTGTAAAAACCATATAGGTAGTAAATGTTTGCAAAAAAAAATCTTAGCCCACAGCAATTAGCTTTTATAATAAGCCTGATTTTAGCAACATTTATGTCAATGGGCACTTTTTTCTTAAAACCCGTTTGGTGGATAGGCTTGCTTTCTTTTTTCACAACTCTGCTAGGTTCTTTTTCACTAATTTATTATTCTATTCAAAGATTCATTTATAGGCAGATAAAATTAATTTACAAACTAATTTCACAAACAAAGGCGAGCAAAAGAGAAGAGTTTTATTTCAAAAATATTCTTCCTCAAAAAAATATTGACGATGTACGATTAGATGTTGAAGCATGGGCAACTCAACAGAAAAAGGAAATTGAAACCCTTCAGCGGAACGAAATTTTCAGAAAAGAGTTTTTGCAAAATCTCAGCCATGAATTCAAAACCCCAATATTTTCCATTCAAGGTTATGTTGACACCCTTCTTAATGGTGCTATACACAACAATGAAGTAAACACAAAGTTTCTTCAAAGCACTTCCCGAAATGTTGATCGCTTAGTGAGCCTCATTGATGACCTAGATGAAATTTCAAAACTAGAAAGCGGAGAATTGAAATTAAATTTCGAGAACTTCATAATTCAGGATCTTGTGAAAGAAGTTTTCGAAGCACTTTCATTTAAATCAAGTGAAAAAGAAATCTCATGTTCTATTAAAAAAGGATGTGAAATTCAAATATCCGTATATGCAGATAAAGAAAAAATAAGGCAAGTCTTTACAAATCTCATAGACAATTCGATAAAATACGGTAAAAACAAGGGGGTAATTGAAGCGAGTTTTTATAAAGTAGATGGTAAAACGGCATTAATTGAAATTAGCGATAGTGGCGCTGGAATTGCTGAAGAACATAGGACAAGAATATTTGAGAGATTTTACAGGACCGACACAGCTAGAAGCAGGAAAGAAGGTGGCAGCGGCCTTGGATTAGCAATAACAAAGCACATCATTGAAGCACACAAACAAACAATTCATGTAAGAAGCACTTTGGATATTGGTAGTACTTTTGGTTTTTCTTTACCCATCGCCAAATGATATATGCGAATTTATTTCTGAATTATTTTTATCTCCACTCTGCGATTTAAGCTTCTGCCTTCGGGTGTTTCATTTGATTCAATTGGCATTGAATCTCCATATCCTTTTGACGAAATTCTTTTTGGTGCTACTCCCTTCGAAATAATATACTCAGCTGCTACTTTTGCTCTTTTATTTGATAGGCTATCATTATATATAACACTACCAACACTATCTGTATGTGCAGACAACTCAATTTTTACCCTTGGATTTTTTTTCAACAGCATTACAGCTTTATTTAGTTGTTCAAATGACAACTTATTCAATGTAGACTTATCAAAATCAAAAAGAATATTATCAATTAAATAAGTTTCTCCTACTTCTATATTGCTGCTATTACTGATTTCTTTTAGTGCATCTATATTTTTTTTCTTTTCAATTTTATTTTTTCCCTTTTTTACAACATTCCCAGCATCAATTTTATTTTCAATTTTTGAATTTTCAACTTTAAGGCTTGTTTGATTATGCAACTCCTGATAAGATCCCTGAATTACTAAATCTAAAGTATCAATATGTGTTTTATAATTATCAGCGGTGATTTTTAAACCATACTTCTTACCGTAAGGAAGGATCCCTCTATATGAATTATCTGAGGGGTCTATAACAGATTGAATGACTTTGTTTTGGCTTTCAGCTATTGTGTCTAACTTATCGTTAATTTCATTGAATGCTACTTGAAGTCCAACAATAGAATCATTAGGATTTTCTGTTTTAATTTTCCCGTATACAAAAACGATAGGATTTGGTTTTTGAGCATCTGTTAGTTTAATCCTTTCAATATCTGTACCGCCTATTGATTTTGTATTACTTGAAATGTACCCATACTCCCCTTTAGCATCTGTTGAAAAATAAGCATCCCATTTTGAGGTATTTATTGAACTCCCTAAATTAACAGGCTTTGACCAATTTTCCCAAGTTTCATCAGTTCTTTTTGTCATCCAAATATCATAACTACCAAATCCACCTGGTCTATTGCTAGAAAAATACATGGTAATATCATCAGAAGATAGAAATGGTGATATTTCATCATAGTCTACAGTACTTACATCATCCATGATTTTATGAGGCGTTGACCATTCATTGTCCTTTTCGAAAAAGCTGACATAAATATCATTTAATAAACTATTTTTTTCTTCAGACATGTATAACAACAACTTTTTCCCATCAGTAGATAAATATGCCCCATCAAATTCATCTACAGACATATTATTATACCCTTTTATTTTTAATCGCTGCGGGTCTGACCAAGTTACCCCATTTTTATTACACAGAGAAAACCCTCTACCGAGATATTTTCCATTTTCAAATGCTCCCCTTATTAAAATAGATTTGCCATCTAATGAAGTCCAAAATACAGCATTGTCAGATTTAGAATTAATGGGAGATGGGCATCTTTCTGCTTTTGCCCAGGCACCACTTGAATCTTGAATGGAAACCCACACATCTTGAATGCTTTTGTCTGACTTGTAATTATTATTTAGTGGACTCCCTTGTACTACAAAATATAAAATTTTACCATCGGGTGAAATGGTAGGCCTTAATTCTGAATAAATAGAGTTTACATTTTTTCCTAAATTCTCTAATTTGGTTTGACCACTTATAGTCAAATTACTTATTATCACTACAATGAAGAGTGATATCTTAATAAAATTTATTTTCATCATAAAATCACCAATTTTATATTACTACCAGAAATTAATCTTTTTATAAAACTCAGTTCCTGGTTTTGTGTGTCTTTCTAATGATAAAATCAATGCTAATTCATTGCGCTTTGCAGAATAGGCATTATATTTTTTAGAGTTTAAGGGAAACTCGTAACTATACCTCAGGTTGACAAACTTATCCAAGTTGATGTTTAAATATGGTATTGCGGTTCTGAAAGAACGCATATATAATCCATAGTTAACATTAATTTTTTTAATAGGGTTAATCTTGTATAATTCAACACCAGACCAAAATGCAATAATCTCAGTACTATCACCATTTAAAGATCTACTTCTCAAATAAAGCCCTTCTTGCCAATACATATTTTTTTGAACTAGCCCTAATTTATCATTTAGCTTCACCCTAAGGATCGAATTTGCGGAAATTCGATGCCTTAACTTACTTTCTGAATCATTTGTAAATGAATTTGTTGGATAAAATAAATGGTTCATAGCAAAACCCAATTCAAATAATACAGCATCAGTTATCATTCCATAATATCCACCAATATTAAAATCCACATATGATTTTTGTGCAGTTAATTTTAGGCTATTGATATTTCTATTGCTTAACAGTGGTGTTCTAAATCCACCTCCTGATATCTCTTTGTCATAATGAAATAAGCTTCCTCTGTTTTCATTCAGATTGCCTTGTGCAAAAGCAAGCTGACCGCCAAGTCCATAATATTTATTGCTTTTATTGTAAAAATGTCTTGCAAGCGATGTTGAAAAGAATTTACCATCAATAGCAGATGCATCATTGCCATAATGATAATAATTTATTCCAACACCCCAATATCCACGATTTTTATTTCTTAATCCCAATGCATCTTTTGAATGGACTTTTTTTATTTCTCCAACTGCAACTTTTTCATCTCCACTACTTCTGTATTTGCCTAACTTAATATCCAATGCAATATTTTGATGCTGCATAGAGGCTGCACCAATGGAATTGTCATTAGAATTTTGCCAACTATTAAGATTGCTAATCCTCATTTTTCCATCAAATCTACCTGTTAAAGCAGCATTGAACTGAAGTGGTGCTGACCACATTTGTGAAAACCGTGCATTTTGAGAAAATGCGGATGTTTTATAAAATAAAATCAATATAGCTAATGAGTATATTTTTTTCATAATAAATTTATTTTCTTATTTTATAATTGCACTATTTAAGCTATAATCGTAAATCTTATTGGTAGTATTCAATTTCTTATTAACAAAAGAAAATTCAGGTACAAATTCTTTAATGACCGATTTATATAAATTTGAATCAAATGAACCTTCTATAGAATTTATTTTTTCAATACAAGCCACTATATCAAAGTTAACAATTTTAGATTTCTTTGAGATCAAAATCTTCTCATTTCTTGTTGTGGTCTCTTTTTCCTCATCCGAAAACAATTCTTCATATAATTTCTCCCCTGGCCTTTCACCAATAAATTCAATCTTTATGTCGATATCAGGCCTAAATCCTGCTAATCTGATCATATTTTTTGCTAAATCCAAAATTTTAACCGGTTCCCCCATATCAAAAATATAAATCTCGCCGCCTTCTGCTATTACGGATGCTTCAAGAACCAACTGACAAGCTTCGCCAATAGTCATGAAATACCTTACCATGTCAGGATGTGTAACAGTTACCGGACCCCCCATTTGAATTTGTTTTTTAAAAAGTGGGACTACAGATCCATTAGATCCTAAAACATTGCCAAATCGAGTTGTAACAAATTGAGTGCTATGATTTTCAATTGAACATGCTTGAATTATTAATTCCGCTAACCTTTTGGTTGCACCCATTACACTCGTTGGATTAATTGCTTTATCTGAAGAGATAAAAACAAATTTTTCAACTTTATACTTAATGGCAAGTTTTGCTAAACTTAAGGTAGCAAAAAAATTTGTCTTTAAAGCCTCCCAAGGAAATTGTTCCATAAGTGGCACATGCTTATAAGCCGCTGCATGATAAATAAAATCAGGCCGATACTCATTAATAATATTATCTAAAATATGTTCATTTCGAATATCTGCAAGTAAAAAATTAAATTTAATTAAGGGAAATTTCGTTTTCAATTCTTGTTCTAATTCAAACAAAGCGCTTTCGGAAAAATCTATACAAATTATTTTATTCGCCTTATGTATGGAAAGTTTTCTTACAATTTCACTCCCAATTGATCCGGCAGCACCGGTCACCATGGATATTTTTTGCT
>CANICR010000010.1 GCA_947466405.1 Chitinophagaceae bacterium
AGAGAAAGTAAGCTTAAAAGCAGAAAAATCATTCAGCAGGTTTTTGCTGAAGGGAAATCTTTTACCATATATCCAATAAAAGCAATTTGGCTTCCTTCCAATGAAGTGCATTTTTTTCAAACAGGAATCTCTGTTAGTAGTAGGTATTTTAAAAAAGCGGTCGATCGAAATAAAATTAAAAGACTTATTAGAGAAGCGCATCGCCTGCAAAAAAACAGCTTAGAAGAACATCTTCAAAAAAACAAGCAAAACCTATCCCTTTTTTTAATTTACATTGGAAAAGAAATTCCAGCTTATACAACCATAGTTGAATCTTGTGCTTCTGTATTGAAAAAAATAATTAAACTCACTAATGAAGAAAGTTAATCAAATACTTGCTATCCCATTCGTGTTAATAATAAAACTTTATCAAGTCGTTATTTCTCCACTCATTGGTCCAAAATGCAGGTATACGCCTAGTTGCTCTACTTATGGAGTGGAGGCTTTTAAAAAACATGGGATTTTCAAAGGAGGTTGGTTAACTATAAAAAGGATTATTAAATGTAATCCATGGGGCGGCCATGGTCATGATCCTGTACCTTAATTTTTCATTTAATTTAATAAATAGAATAAAATCGAAGCAATAAAAAAGGTTTAAAGCGGGTATTTAAACCTCTCGCCTTAAACCTTTAAATGTGTTCAATTTCAGATAATTTAAAAAGAAGCACTCATTCTTTCTTCTACCACTTTCCAATTCACCACATTCCAGAAAGCAGCTAGATAATCAGCGCGTTTGTTTTGATATTTTAAATAATAAGCATGTTCCCATACATCAGCACCTAATAATGGTGTGCCTTTTACTTCTGCAATTTCCATCAATGGATTATCTTGATTAGGGGTTGACGTTATTTCGAGTTTGCCATCTTTTAAAATTAGCCAAGCCCATCCACTACCAAAACGAGTCATTCCTGCCTGACTGAATTTTTCTTTGAATGCATCAAAAGATCCAAATGCAGTATCAATGGCTGCTGCTATTTTTCCCGATGGAGCGCCACCTGCATTAGGGGCCATGCTTTCCCAAAAGAATGTATGATTCCAATGGCCACCACCATTATTACGAACGGCAACACTAATAGAACCGGCATGCTTCACCAATTCTTCAATTGATTTTGATTCGTGTTCACTGCCTGCGATTGCTTTATTTAAGTTGTCTATGTAAGCTTGATGATGTTTCCCATGATGTATATGCATTGTTTGAGCGTCAATATGTGGCTCTAATGCTTCATATGCATAAGGTAAAGGTGATAATGTAAATGCCATAATTAATAATTTTTTGTAAAGGTAAAAAATGTTATCTAAGTTTCTTAAAAAAATCTTTCATTAGCTGAGCACATTCGTCCTCTAATATTCCCCCAACAATCTCGGTTTTTGGATGAAAAGGATTAACGGTACCCGTGCTTTTTCTATAGCTATTTTTTTCATCGTAAGCTCCAAAAACAATTTTCCCAATTTTACTCCAATATAAAGCCCCACAACACATCAAACAAGGCTCAACTGTTACATACAATGTAGCCTCAGGCAAATATTTGCTACCAAGGTAGTTATAAGCAGATGTTAAAGCAATGATTTCTGCATGGGCAGTGCTGTCATTCATCAGCTCTACCTGATTATATGCTTTGGCAATAATTTTATGCTGCATAACCAAAATAGCGCCAATGGGAACTTCGTCTTTTTCAAAAGCTTTTTTCGCCTCCAATATAGCTAACTTCATATATTCTTCATCATTCATAATTTGTCTCTTAACTTTATTTCAAATTTACTAAAATGAAATCGGTTAAAGAATTAAATAACCTTAGGGAATTTTACAAAAGTGGCGCAACTAAATCCTTTGAGTTTAGAAAACAGCAATTAATCAAATTAAAACATGTTGTTACCAAGTACGAAAAAGAAATATTTAAAGCGCTCTATACTGATTTAAGAAAAAGTCCGGAAGAATGCTGGGTTACAGAAAACGGCATGTTACTTACAGAAATAAACAATGCTTTAAGCAATCTTCATAAATGGATGTCTCCGCAAAGAGTTAAAACCAACCTGCTTAATTTTCCTTCTTCCAGTTATATTGTAAATGAACCATTAGGTGTTGTATTAATCATTAGTCCTTGGAATTACCCCCTGCAATTATTATTAAAGCCTCTTGTTGGAGCTATTGCGGCAGGGAATTGTATAGTATTAAAATCTTCTGAATTTGCAGTTGCAACCACAATTTTACTCTCAAAAATGATAGAAGAAACATTTGATAAAAAATATATTCTTTTTACTGAAGGTGATGGAGCAGAAGTTGTTTCTAGTATGATGAATCAATATATTTTTGATCATGTTTTTTTTACAGGCAGTACATCGGTGGGAAAATCTGTTTATCAATTAGCCGCCAATAATTTAGTGCCCGTAACACTTGAATTAGGCGGCAAAAGTCCTTGTATCATTGAATCTGATGCCGATTTAAGTGTTGCCGCAAAAAGGATTGTAAGTACAAAATTCTCTAATGCAGGACAGATGTGCGTAGCGCCAGATTATGTATTAATTCATGTTTCCATAAAACAAAAATTCATTGATATTTTAATTTCAACTATTGTACAATTTTTCTCTTCAAATGCAGAAATGGCAGAGCATTATGGAAGAATAATCAATGAAAAACAATTCGATAGAATAGTTAAATATTTGAATAATGGAACTATTGTCTTCGGAGGCAACGTAAATAGAAAAGAATTGTTTATTGGTCCAACGTTGATGGATAATGTCGATTTGGAAAGTGATATTATGCAAGAAGAAATATTTGGCCCAATTCTTCCACTTATTGGATTTGACAAAATGGAAGACGCTATAAATATCATTGAAAAAAATAAAAACCCATTAGCAACATATATCTTTACCTCATCTAATAAAAAAGAGAAAAAGTGGATAGAAAACATTGCTTTTGGAGGAGGTTGTATTAATAATGCAACCTGGCATTTAACAAATCATCATCTTCCATTTGGAGGAAGGGGCTATAGTGGAATTGGACAGTATCAAGGCAAATACACTTTTGATACGTTTAGCCATAAGAAATCCATTTTAAAAACGCCTACCTGGTTTGACCCCTCCATAAAATATCCTCCATACAAAGGGAAGTTGAATTATTTTAAAAAATTTATACGGTAACAATAAAATCTGATTTTAAATATCACTTATCAATGAAAACAATTGTAACAGTTCTAATAGCGCTTGTATTAACTTCAGTATATATAATTATAAACAATAAACATACCCAACAAATGACAGCTAAACAAAAAGTACTTAAAATGCTGTATCCATTAATAATGAGGAGCGGCAAATCGAAGAAAAATAGTTTTAATAATGAAAATAAAGTATCTCCAGCCGATGATTTCTATTCGCTTTCAGTCACTTTAAATAACGACTCTTTATTCAACATGGCTAGTATAAAAGGTAAAAAGGTTTTGTTGGTAAATACAGCCTCTGATTGTGGTTTCACAGCTCAATATGAAAGCCTTGAAAAATTATATCGTCAATACAAAGATAAACTCGTGATCATAGGTTTCCCTTCTAATGATTTTTCAAATCAAGAAAAGAGAAACGATAATGAAATTGCTGCATTTTGCAAAATGAATTACGGTGTAACATTTATGTTGTCTAAGAAAGTTGTCGTATCAAAAAACAGTCAACAAAATGAAGTATACAAATGGTTAACGAACAAAAATTCGAATGGATGGAATGATAATCCGCCTTCTTGGAATTTTTGTAAATATATTGTTGATGAAAATGGGATGCTTACTCATTTTTTCAAGTCTGCCATCGATCCTACAGGTACAGAAATGAAAAAAGCTTTGGGATTTAGCGAAAAGGATTAGTTGCTCCGATTTAACTTATTACGCTATAGAGGACAATTCTGATGATAGTTTATGATTTCAATGGGACTATGTTGAAATTCGTAATCCTTGTAATGAGTGCTTATTTGATCTAATACTTCATATATTTCCTCAGGTGAATTTAGTGTAACAAGTTTAAACCTAAATTCTTTTATACCCGGCAATCCTTTTAAATAATTTGTATAGTGTCTCCTCATTTCATTTATCCCAACTATTGGACCTTTCCAATCAAGTGATTTGCTTAAATGTTTTTTGCAAACTGATATCCTTTCTTCCAAAGTAGGGGAGGGAAGTATTGTTCCGTCTTTCAAATAAGCTTTTATCTCCCTGAAAATCCATGGATAACCTATCGCAGCTCTTCCTATCATAATCCCATCTATGCCATATCTATTTTTGTATTCAAAAGCTTTTTGGGCACTATCAATATCACCATTTCCAAATATAGGAATGTGTATTCTGGGGTTATTTTTTACTTTTCCAATTAGCGTCCAGTCGGCTTCTCCTTTATATAATTGAGCCCTTGTTCTCCCATGAATTGATAAAGCTTTTACACCTACATCTTGCAACCTTTCTGCTACTTCTTCAATATTTTTGCTATTATCATCCCATCCTAGCCTTGTTTTAACTGTAACGGGCAGCGCAGTGCTTTTTACTACAGCTTCGGTTAGGCGTATCATTAAGTCGATATCTTTTAATACGCCAGCTCCCGCACCTTTACTAACCACTTTTTTTACAGGGCAACCAAAATTAATATCTACCAAATCAGGATTAACCGTCTCACAGATTTTAGCACTCATAGCCATTGCCTCTTCGTCGCCACCAAATATTTGAATACCAAAAGGTCTTTCTTCTTCACTGAAATCTAATTTTTGTTTACTTTTTATTGCATCACGAATTAATCCTTCACTGCTGATGAATTCGCTGTACATTATATCGGCACCATTGTCTTTACAAACAGCCCTGAATGGAGGATCGCTAACGTCTTCCATAGGCGCAAGTAATAATGGGAAGTCAGGTAATTCGATATTGCCAATTTTGGGCATAGTATTTTTGTATATTGCAATACAAATTTACGCTTAATACATCGTCTATGCAATTTAAAAGCAATAAAGGTTATTCTTCAGTAGGACAATTGGGCATGTTACTCCTTTTTTTAGGTGTTGGACTAGTCCTCACGACTATTATGCAAATGATAATCGGAATAAAAATAACGCCACCGGGCACCCCATTAGAAAAAATAGGAGAAGCTATGTTGCAATCCATGAAAGACCCCCAAAATGTTAGTATTATTAGAATATTGCAAATTACAAGTACCTGCTTTATGTTTTTTATACCCGCATTTTTATTTTCTTTGGTTTGCAATGGGAAAGAATTATTTTGGATTGGCTTTAATAAATATTTCAATGGGTTTCAAGTTTTAATAGGATTTTTAATAATTTTTGCTGCTAATATTATGGCAAGTCCATTGCAGGAATTAAGCGAAAAAATAATAAGCAATTTTTATTCTTTGAATTTATTTTCAATAAGACTTGAAGAGGCATATAATGAGCAAGTAGTATTATTAAGTAATTTAAAAGGAGTCGGAGATTTGGTTTTAGCGCTTATTATTATGGCTTTTTTTCCCGCCCTCTTTGAAGAATTGTTTTTTAGAGGCGCCTTGCAAACAATATTAGTAAAATGGTGGAAAAAACCAATCATAGCAATTTTGGTCACTTCCATTATTTTTAGTCTAATTCACATGTCTATTTATCTTTTTTTAAGTAGGGTTGCTTTAGGATTTGTATTAGGACTGCTGTTTTACAAAACGAAAAACATTTGGGTAAACACAATTGCTCATTTTTTAAATAATGCGTTAGCCGTTTTGCAAATGTATACATTAAGTAATGCTAAAGAAAAAATTGACGTTAGTAAACTAGACCCTCATTTTGATTGGTGGATAGGTGTTTTAGCGATTTTTGTATTAATAGCTTTGTTTAATTTTCTAAACAAGTATACGTCACTAAATGTGCTAAAAATAAATGCCAAAGAAACACAATTATTATCAAATCGCATCCCTGATAATCCTTTCGAAGGCTTTGGTACTTAATTGATGATAAGTTTTGCTGAATGCATGAAATCAAAAAGAAATAGTACATCAAATTAAAAAATAAAAAAGTGGCATTAAATTTAAATACGTTTAAAACTAGAACATTGACGGCAATAGTATTTGCGGTAATCATGCTCTTAGGATTATTAGTGAATTCAGTTTTCTTTACTAGTCTTTTTTTAATTATAATGGCAGGGTGCCTGTGGGAGTTTGTTAAAATTGTAAATTTAATTACGGTCAGACAAAAACCAATTTTCATTTTACTCGGCGTTCCTTATATTTTATTTCCAATTTATGAATTAATTTATCTGGGCACACATACTATAGAAGGCAACCAGTTGTTTTCACCATTAATCCCTTGTGGAATTATTTTTTCAATTTGGATAAACGATACTGCAGCTTATTTAGTAGGGTCTTTCATAGGCAAAACGCCCCTAACAAAAATTTCCCCCAAAAAAACTTGGGAAGGAACTATTGGCGGCATTTTAATATGCATTTCTTTAGTTACAATACTAGGAGCAAACATCACTATCGCAAAAGAATTGGCTTGGCAGCACTGGATGACAATTGCTGCCATCTGTGGGGTTTTTGGAACTTTTGGAGATTTACTAGAAAGTAAACTTAAAAGAAGTGCTAATTTAAAAGATAGTGGACAAATAATGCCAGGCCACGGAGGTTTCTTAGACAGGTTTGATTCTTTATTAATAGCAGTGCCTTTCGTTTGGCTTTATATTAAAATAATTCTATAGCTTATTCGCAGATACTTTTATTTGTACATTTGCAATAAAAAAACATGACTATACATCGCGAAGGCACTCCCACAATTATCATTTCAGCTTTGGTTCTTGCCGTACTAAATTTGCTAGTTTGTTGGTTAGCTTGTAACAGTTACTGTTGGATTTCTGAAATATTTATTGGGCTATCTATATGTACATGGTTATTTTTAATATCATTTTTTAGAATACCATCTAGAAAACTAACGATTAACGATAATTTAATTATTGCGCCTGCAGATGGTAAAGTAGTAGTTATTGAAGAAATGTATGATGAAGAATACTTTAAAGAAAAAAGGCTGCAAGTTTCAATATTCATGAGTCCTGCTAATGTACATGTAAATAGAAATCCTATCAACGGCGAAGTAGTTTACAATCAATATCACAAAGGAAAATATTTAGTGGCATGGAATCCAAAATCTTCAACAGAGAATGAACGACATTCTGTTGTTATAAAAAAAGGCCAAAAAGAGATTTTAGTGAAGCAAATTGCTGGTGCTTTAGCCAAGAGGATTGTAAATTATCTTAAAATAGGTCAAAAAGTGAATCAAGGCGATGAATTGGGTTTTATTAAATTTGGAAGCAGGGTTGACCTATTGCTCCCTATTGGAACCGAAATAAAGGTTACATTAAACCAGCATGTAAAGGGGGGAGTAGATATTATAGCTACCTTGTAAGAAAATTAACATATATTTCTTTGATTAAAAAAATATGTTACCTAAATTCGTATACGTTTAAACAATTAAAAACATATAAAATGAAAAAAGTATTATTATTAGCAACAGCTGCATTATTAGTAAGTGGCGTTTCTTTCGCAAACAACGACAAAGACAAAAAGAAAAAATGTGCAAAAGGTAAAACTTGTTGTCAAAAAGCAAAAAAATGTAGTAAAGACAAGGAAAAAGAAACAACAGCTGAAATGAAAACTAACTAGTTTTTTTTAAATTAAATTTAAGCCTCCTTTATAGGGGGCTTTTTATTTGAAGATATCTTCCAATTCGCAAAGCTGAGTGATTGTATACGTAGGCTTAATATCCGTGATTGCTTCCACATGATTTACGAATATGCAATCCATTCCGAAATCAAGCGCACCTTTAATGTCTGCATCTAAATTATCACCAATCATAATACAATCGTTAACATTAGCATTTGCTTTATTAATCGCGTATTCAAATATTTCTTTTTCAGGTTTCATACTGTTACTCGATTCTGAAGTAATAACATGGGTAAAATAATGATCAATGTTACTGTTCTTTATTTTTTTCCATTGTGTTTTTTCGAATCCATTTGTAATTAAATGAAGAGAATAATCTTTTTGTTGTAAGTAATTTAATATTTCTTTTGTGTAAGGGAAAACCGTTTCCTTTGTCGGCAATATTTCTAAATATCTCGCACTTAAAGATTTTGAAAGTGCTTCATCGCCAATTTTAAATTCAAGCAATGTTCTCCACATTCTCCTCCATTTTAGTTCATCGGCACTTATATATCCATTTTGATATCTTGCCCATAGGATTTTATTATGCGATAAATATTTTTCAAAAAAAGGGATAAAATCGCTGGAAATCAACTTATCAAGCTCATATTCTTTGAATAATTCGGACATAGCAACTTTTGCATTTGTGTCAAAATCCCACAAAGTATGGTCAAGGTCAAAAAAAAGATGAGTATACTTTCGCATTTATTTTTTGTTTTAGGATAGTTATCTTTACAATAATGTACGAAGTTAACTATTAATAATAATTTAAAATCGCTTTATGATTGTTGTAATAACGGGCGCAAGCAGAGGGATAGGAAAATCAATGGCTTTTAAATTTGCAGAAGCTGGTTATGAATTAATTCTAACGGCTAAAACAAATGAAAAGCTATTAAACACAAAAAAAGAAATTGAAGCGCAATATTCTAAAGCTACTATTCATATAGCTACCGCAGATTTGTCAATAAAAAAGGAGGTTGAAAAATTTGCCTCATTTTGTATAAGTGTTGGAGTTCCTGATATTTTAATTAACAATGCAGGGGTTTATACTTCAGATAATTGTATTGATGATAAAGAGAGTGATATCGAGTTAATGATGGATGTGAATTTTTATAGCGCATATTATTTAACTAGGCACTTAGTACCTTTCATGATAAAAAAATCTACAGGCCACATTTTTAATATTTGCTCAGTCGCCGCTTTAAAAGCATATCCAGGAGGCAGCAGCTATAGTATCAGTAAATTTGCTCTAAATGGGTTTAGTCAAAATCTTCGCCTAGAATTAATGAATCATGGTATTAAAGTAACCGCAGTATTTCCAGGTGCAGCATTAACAGACACATGGAGTAATTATGATAATAGTGATAAAAGAATTATGGAGGCAAATGATATTGCAACCATGGTATTTTCGGCAACTCAATTATCTGTTCAGGCTGTGGTTGAAGAAATCACCATTAGACCACAATTGGGAGATTTGTAATATTAAGGGCAAGTAAACTTATAGCCAACACTTCTTACAGAATGAAAATAGATTGGACTTTTACTATCTTCTTCAAAATATTTTCTAAAATTCAAAATAAAGTTATCTATAGTTCTGGTTGTTGGAAACACGTTATATCCCCATACCGCCTGTAGAATCTTTTCTCTAGTAACTACTTCGTTTTTATTTTCAATCAATAATTTTAGTAACATTACCTCTTTTTTTGTCAATGTAATTTTAATCCCCTTGTTATTAATGCACTCTAATCCGTTGAAGTCAATTTGATTATTGCCGAATTCGAAAATATCAACTAAGTTATTTTTTGCTGATAATTGTTCATTTTTTGAAATTAATTTCTCAACCCTTAAGAGTAATTCTTCTAAATTAAATGGCTTTGTTAAATAATCATCAGCTCCTTTCTTTAATCCTAAAATCCTGTCAGCACTGCTATTTTTTGCACTTAAAATTAATATTGGTATGGATAATTTTTGTAGTCTTACAGATTCGCATACTGCAATCCCGTCTAATTCAGGAAGCATTACATCCAAAATAATCAAATCGAAATATTCTTTTTGTAAAATATTAAGGGCTGATGCCCCATCAAAAATACTAGTTACGTCATATCCTTCTAATTCTAAGTTTAGCTTTAAAGCTTCTTGAAGATTTTCTTCATCTTCGACTAGTAGTATTGAGTATTTTTTTTTCAACATTTTAACTATGAAAAGTTTTCATTTCAATAATAAATTTCGAACCTATCGGCTCATTATCTTCTACCCTTATCAAAGATTTATGTGCTAACATAATCCTACTCACTAAAAAAAGGCCTAAACCAGTACCTTTGGATTTTTTTGTAGCATCAGAGCCTATTCGATAGAATTTTTCAAAAATATATTTTTTATCTTTATCTGATATCCCTATACCTTCGTCTACAACATAAAGCTTACAATAAGATTGACTACTAATTAATTTTATCTTTAAAACAGTTTCTTTATTTGAGTATTTATTAGCGTTATCAATCAAATTATTTATTGCCATCTGTAGTAAAAATAAATCCCCTGAAACGAATACATTTTTATCTATAGCCAACTCAATACATTTTTGCTGAAATCGAGTAGAAAATTCTCTAATACAAGCTTCAACCAATTCGCTTAAGTTTATTTTTTCTTTTGAGAATACATAACCGCCACCTTCCATTTGAGAGGACAAGAGTAGATTGTTGCATAGCGCATTCATTCTATCAGCCTCTTGAAGCGTATTGATAATTAGTTTTTCTTGCTGTGTTTCTTGTAACTTTCTTTTGAGAAGTGTCTCAAGATTTAATTTTGTTACGGCAATCGGAGTTTTTAACTCATGCGTAATCGCCATCATAAAATTTTGCTGCTGTATGCTATTTTTTAATTGGTTGTTTACAGCATTGAATAAGAAAAAGGCTCCAACCGAAATTAATAATAGAAAAATAGCGCCCTCACCAATATATTGAGTTGTTTTTCTTTTCTCTTCCTTTGAATAGGATTCGTATTGTTGATGAAAATTTGGTTGAGTAGAGGCTAATCTGCTTTTTTTAAATTCAATCATTTGGTGATTTTGTTGAGATAAAGCAATAAACCACCAAATAAGTGCCGCAACAATATAGAGTACTAAAAACCAGTATACGATAAAAATATTTTTTATTTTCTTTGCTTTATTCAGCATGACTTATTGGTTTCAAGTATAGTATTCTATAATAAATTAATTGCGCTTATCGAATCCCCAACTTAATTTCTCCCTTAGTGTTTGTAGAAAATTATTCTCATTCATTCTTATAAGATTGATATCGAAACTTTCTTTTTTAACGGCTAATTGAATTTCCTTTGTAAGTATTTCTCTTCTACTATCTAGGGAACAAACAAATTCATCAGAACGTCCTTCTACTTCAAAGGAAATGATAGTATCATCAGGTACAACGATTGGGCGAATATTCAGGTTGTGAGGTGCAATAGGAGTAATTACAAAACTTTTACTATCTGGGAAAACAACAGGGCCATTACAACTTAGTGAATATCCTGTAGATCCAGTGGGAGTTGCCACAATTAATCCATCTGCCCAATAAGTGTTTAAAAATTCGCCATTTAAATAGGTGTGAATTTTAATCATTTGAGAACTGTCTTTTTTATGAATTGTAAATTCATTAAGCGCATAGGGACTCTTATCAAAAAGCGGCACATTACTCTCAAGGTGAATTAATGTTCTTTTATCGAGAACATATTTTCGATTTGCAATTGTATCAATAACATTATGAATTTCTTCTTTTCCAATATTAGCTAAAAAACCCAGCCTGCCATAATTTACACCTAAAATTGGTATTCCTGAATCTCTAACCAACGTAACGGTATCAAGCAGCGTTCCATCACCACCTAGACTAATCATACAATCAATGCTGGCGTCTAAATCTTCGAAAGAATTAAAGGTAGAATAATCGTGATCTAGTTTTACAGCCGAATAAAATTGATTGAAAAAATCCTGATAGAAAATTGGTGTCACACCATTTTCGATTAATTGTTCAAATAACTGACTAAAATCATTCATTTGATTTGCGTCTACGCCTCTACTATATATAGCTATTTTCATTTTAATAATATTATGTAAACAATAGTGTCATTTCATTGTAACATAAGCAAAAATACTTCTTTTGTCCCTTGGAACAGTCTATAAAAATCCTCTCGTATCTAAAAATAAACCTTTTTCCCGCAATTGGTTTATACTATATTCAATGCTGATTTTTAAATCATAAATTGATAGTATATCGATTCCAATTCCACCAGTATAAAGAAATTTGTTATTTAAATTATTGACATATGGAGCTTGATTGTATACGTATCCAGCATCAAAATAGGTTTTCGCATAACATGAAAATGGTAAAAATGGGAAATATTTACTCTTAAATGGTAGTGGTATTTTTAACGAAAAAACCTTTTTACTAATAGTACATTTTGTTAAACCCGAAACAACACCATCAATTACATAGTAATCTAACCCCCTTAAATTATAGTCGCCATAACCAAAAGCTTGTTGATTAATATAAGCTTGTTTAAAAGGTAGTTTCAATTTCGAAGCTAAGTGAATACTGCTGTAAAAATTATTACGAAGTGTAAAAAACTTTTTAAATCTCATGTCAAGAGAAAACATATTAATATTGTTTTTTAATGACAATCCTCTTTTAGCAATAGCAATAGAATAAATTTTTCCTTTTAGAGGGTAATTGATATTATTTGTATTTATGTATTCGAATTTGTATCCAAAATCAAAGAAGTCAATACTGTTTTTATTGGTATTAAAATAATTTGGATTTAAATTATCAGACAAAATAGTATCAGCAATAGCAATGTGTTCGTATTGTAGTACGTATGTATTTTTTTTATAAAGACCATTCCTTGATGAAAAACTAGAACTTATTCCCCAGTTTTTCTTATTAATTAATTTTGATTTGTATAGAATCGCTTTATTATTGTAAGCTGTTTTGATTGGCAATTCTCTGTTTTCAAAAAGATGTCCATTAAAAGAAAATCCTTGTGTTAATGCGCTATTGCTATATGGTTGAGCATAACTGAATAAGTATTTTTTACTGTATCCATCTAATAGATAAGCATTCAATTTGTCTGCTCTTCCAGAGAAATTATAATGAGTAAATCTCAACCCATAAACAACCCTCTCAAAATCGGCATTATAGGTTTTCCACCAGTCATTAAAATTTCTATCTATTAATTCAAATTGAGGAATTGGATAAACGTACCATTTTTCCAACACCTTTATTTCAATTTTAAATGTATATGGAGAAATTAAAATAGCAGTTAATGCCACTTCTGAAAATAAATTTGTGTTGTAGATTAAACCATGTGACGTAACCAATTCATCATAAAGAGAAGATGCATTGACAGAGTCTCCAATTTTCATACTCATTTCTCTTACAATGATATAATCTTTAGTTTTTTTATTTCCCGTAACATTAATTGAGATTAATTGAATTTTGGAGGAAGGCGTTTCATCAATAAAGCATTTTATTTGTTCTATATTAACTCCTATAGGTTTTTTATTTTGAGCAACCCCAATGATAATATAAAACACCCCAATAAGTAGTAAACATATACGATTCATCTTAGTCCCTTTTTCACAAATCAAAAAAGTGAAGTATTGCTATTTGACTTGGCTGGTAAAAATTACAAATCAAGATAATTCATCAGGTTTTTATAATTAACATCTGTTTTATCTTCAAATGACTGTATGCCAAAATGATATATGACGGTGTATTCATATCTTTCAAAAGTAGAAACAATGGATGCGATTTCTCTCTTATTGATATGAAGGGTAACAGTTAATATGCCTGTAACAGCCTGTATAGTTGTATTTAAATGAAGAACAGTACAATCGCCGCTTTCGACAATTCTGCTAATTTCTGAAATGGAAAATTGAGCCCTCTCCATTTCAAGAATTATTAATCCGCCTATTTCATTTGCACCAGCAAAATCACCCATGATTTTCAATAATTCTATGGCATTAATCATGCCAATGTATTCGTTTGCTCTATTTAATACAGGCACCACATTAGTTTCGAATTGATTGCAAAAATTTAATGCGTTGAGGAAATGCATATCATCGTAAATAAATTCAGGAGTAAAAAACGATTGTACGATTTCAATCGAAAGCTTATCCTCTTCAACATCTAACAAATCTTCCTCACTAATTAACCCTAGAAATTTATTTTCAGAAACTACTGGTAAGTGAGTTAGCTTAAAGTCGCTGATTATTTGCTTAGCTTTTATTACAGAATCTTGTAGTTGAAGCCTGGGTGTATTATGGTTAATTAATTCTTTACTAAGCATGTTGATAGTTTTACATTTTCTCTATTTGAATAATGTATATTTTATAAAGAAGTAGGGTTTTCAAAAACGAGGAAATATTATTTTTGTTTTGCTAAAAATCCATCAAGGATAGCGTTAAACTCATCTGGAACTTCCATCATCGGTGCATGACCACACTTGTCTATAAAATGCAACTCACTATTTGGTATAAGTTTATGGAATTCTTCACCAACAAAAGGGGGAGTAATGGTATCGTTTTTTCCCCAAATTAAGCATGTTGGCTTTTTGATTTGATTTAGCTCTTCTCCTAAATTATTTCTAATAGCACTTTTTGCTAAGGAAATAATTTTTATAACTTTCATCCTATTGTTTGTTATTTCAAAAACTTCATTTACTAATTCATCTGTTGCAAGAGCCGGATTGTAAAATGTTAAAGCGGTTTTAGTTCTAATATATTCTTTGTCACCTCTTTTTGGATAGGAATCACCCATGCCATTTTCAAATAAACCAGAACTGCCCGTAAGGATAAGAGATTTTATTTTTTGAGGATTTTTTAAAGTGTGAACCAAAGCAACATGACCACCTAAGGAATTGCCCATTAAATGAATATCTGTATATTTTCTATGGTCAATAAATTTAGTAACAAATTTTTCCAAGCCACCAACTGAAGTATGTAATAAATCCATTTCCAACAATGGTAAAAGTGGTACAACTACCTTGTGCGACTTCTTGAAATATTCAATTAGATCTTTGAAATTACTCAAAGCACCAAAAAGACCATGAAGTAACATTAATACTTGCCCTTCACCTTCTTCAATGAATTTAAATTTCCCGTCTTGTTTAATTGTATAATTCATTATTTTTTCCATAACCGCCCTATTATTAATGATAATAGACCAAGGTTATTAATTTGGCTTAAAATTACGTTAATTACAATAAAAAAGCTATATTTTATTTGAAACACTGTTGAAATAGCCTTCTAACTGAATAAAAAGGTCTTTGAAAAAGGGGATTATTTTACCCATAGCATTTAACACATCAGGTGCAAGAGGTGAAATATAAGGATAAAAATAGGAGGCGTTGATGGTTTCTTTTTTAAATAGATGAAGTTGGTTGGCGTAAAACAATAACACACTAAAAACAATTCCATATAATAACACAAATAAGCAAATACCGCCAATTTTATTTAACCATCCCATCATAATTAATTCAGATGTTTTCTGAAATAATTTTCCTAAATAATGCATCGAAATAACCACTATTGAAAAAACAAGGACAAATGATAAAAAAGGCAACCATTTACCATTAAGATGTCCATTGGTAGAAAGGCGTGACGCAACAATTGCGGAGAATTTTATGGCTGCAGCCACTCCAATAAAAAAACCTGCTGAAAAAAAAAGAGCATTAATAAAGCCCTTTTTCATTCCTTTTAAACAAGCAAAAAACATCAGTACTAAAAAAAATACATCAATCATAATAAAGCTAAATTAGTCTATAAAAAAAATATCATCCTAATAGCTCCTTAACTATTGTGCTAATTGTTTTTCCGTCTGCCTTGCCTGATAATTGTTTTGAAGCCAATCCCATAACCTTACCCATATCGGCACCTGAACTAGCACCAGTTTCTTTAATGATTACCGCAACTGCAACTTTTATTTCATCGGCTGATAATTGTTTTGGAAGAAACCTTTCAATAATAGCCATTTCTTCTTTTTCTTTAATGGCAAGATCCTGCCTATCTTGTTTCTCGAAAATTTCTAATGAATCTTTTCGTTGTTTCATCATTTTTTGTAAAAACTTTTGCTCAGTTTCTTCATTTATTTCTCCTGAAGCACCTGGCTCAGTTTTTGCCTTTATGATTTCCGCTTTGATGGCTCTTAGACTTCTTAAGGCAGATTCATTTTTTGATTTCATAGCCTCTTTCATTTCGGCCATTATTTGTTGTTCTAGTGACATAGTGTTATTTATTTAATTTCGTTATTTTTTTCTTCATTAATCATATCGTCCCTGAATTTTTTGTAAAAATCTTTTGCGAAAGTTTTCATTTCTTCAGAGAGTGTATTATTTTTTGTGGCTCTTTGAAAAGTGTCAGCCATAGTCATCATCATCTGATAAAAAAAATCACCCATTTCATCCACCATCATATCTTTTGTCCACAAATCAATCCTTAGAGCTGATTTGTCTGCCCCATCCCAAAATGCCAAACACATAGCTTTTGACTTTTGTTGCATGTCAGCACTACTATCACTGGCTTTCCAATTGATTTGCTGCGGTATTTTATCAGGGTCCAGCATTACATCAATTGTTATCGTAGATTTTTGCATTGTATTTTTTTTACAAAGGTAATATGTTTACTAAATATCTGGGCTTATTATTGTGCCCCAAACTTTTTCAGCTATTGTATCCCATTCTAATAGATCAACTTTATTTTTAGCCGTTGTAATTAACTTATTTCTGTATTCTTCATTTTTATAAAGATCTATCATCTTCTCTGAAAGATCTTTGTCATTTTCGATAAAGTATAATCCAGTTGATTCAAAAGATGAAATAAAATAATCATCTTTTGGAATAATAACGGGTACTTGTAATCTCATAGCAGATAGTATGAAATTACCGATAATGTACATTTCAGAAAAAAAGATGACTGCATACGCGGCAGAAATTACTTCGTTATCTAATGTAGAAATCAATACAACATCATTACGATACTTATAATTCGTAATAACTTTATTTATAACCTGCTCATTTTTTTTAGTATGTACTAGTAGTAGTTTTAAATTTGATTTTTGCCATTTTTTAAAAAGCGAATAAGCTTTCAATTGAACAATTATTTGATGCTCGTTTGCCGATAATGAGTCTATTAAAAAGTAATCCTTCCCTTCAGTATATTTATTTTTAACGATGTCTTTTTGGTTGTTATCCGGAGCATGTAAAATATCAGAAACACCTAACGGAATAAGGGCTATTTTATTATTAATATTATTGACAGCATTTAACACCAATAATTTAATATATTCATTACGTACAATTATTGAATCGGCTTTTGCAATAGATTTTTTAGTTTCCGATTTTTTAAGCAAAGAAGGGTTGTCGATGATAATAAATTGGTTAATTGTTGACCTCGAACTGCATAAATGCGTATTGCTAAAAAAGAAATCAACTCTATTCTTCTTTAATAGAGTAGTTAATTTATAATTATACCAGTAGAAATTAAAGTAGCTTTTATGTAGAGGAATAAAATGTATGTTAGCATTCGTAAGTTTATGCTCAAGGGCGTTATTGTCTGAAATAAAAAGAAAGGTACTTCCAGGGTATTTTTTTGCAAGTGAAATGCAGCAGTGATAGTTGAATTCTTCAACTGACGAAATCTGAAATGCAATGGTCATTTTATGATGTGTTATTGTAACATATTTACTTTTACTGTTTCTATTCTGGTATCAGTTACATGCAATATTTCAAATTCAACATTGCCGATAATTATTTTATCTTTTTGCTTGGGAATAGATTCATTATTTTGTATTATATACCCTGAAAGGGTCTCCGCGCCTACTGTACCATCAAATACAATCTCATATTTTTGTGAAATAAAATCTAATTCTAATCTGCCACTGAAAATAAATTCATTTTCGGAAATCTTTTTATCAATGAATGATTCCTGGATATCAAACTCGTCTTCAATTTCTCCAAAAATTTCTTCTAATAGGTCCTCCATGGTTACAATTCCTGCTGTACCACCAAACTCGTCTATTACCCAAGCAATACTTTTCCTTTCCTTGATAAATTTATTCATTAAGTCTGTTGCCGACATTGTTTCAGGAACTGTTGGTATTGAGTGTAAAATCTCTTTTATGGATTGTGGGTTCTTTAATAAGTCAAGATGATGAACGTAGCCTATAATATTATCAACGTTATTTTGATATACAATTATTTTACTCAACTTGGTTTCTATAAACTTTAATTTAATATCACTGACGGATGATTGACTATCAATACTTTCAATTTCTTTTCTAGGGATCAGGCATTCCCGCAGTTTAATATCACTTAGGGAAAGTGCATTTTCGAATATCTCTTTATTTATTTCTTTTATATCATTATCATCATGGTGTTTTATTTGGTGTAAAAAATGTTCCAAATCCACCTTGCTAAAAGCTCCTTTTTTATCACTTATTTTTACATTGATAATATATTTTAAAATCCATTCAGCTAAATGGACAATCGAATTAGAAAGGGAAGTAAACAACCAATAAATCACTCTTGAAATTTTGCTGATAAAATAGGAATCAACTATTTCATTGCTTTTCGCTTTAAAAAAAGCCCGGCAAATAAATTCTGTAAATAAAATAATAATAGTGGATAATGATATTTCTAAAATTAATCTAATAGGGATAACGTAATTGGATGCGTTGACCGAAAGTCTAGTCTCCACCAATTTCCATACTGGGTAAAGTAAATCGCCTATAAGCAAACCATAAATAACTAGTATAAAAGTTAATCCAGTAAGCGTTGTTCCAATAAATTTCGCAGCATTTTCAGTAAAATGCCCCCATGTTTTTCCTGGCAATGTCCCTTGCTTTTTCTTTAATTCAATAGAAAGTTTATTGGCTGAAATAAAAGCCATCTCAATACCGGATAAAAAACCGATAATCAGTAGGGAAATAAAAATCGAAAACAATCCTATCCAATCCATGTCAGTATATTAATAAAAGGTGTAACTGAAGAAATGTATTTTATGATTTCAAAAAATCTTTTACAATAGCGTGGGCTTCTAAACAGGCTCGCTCCAGATTGTCGTTTACAATAATTTTATCAAATTGATCCTTGAAAGATATCTCATAGGAGGCTTTATTAATTCTTGCTCTAATTGACTCTTCACTTTCTGTTCCTCTTGATTGTAAACGATTTTTCAACTCGTCTACAGAAGGTGGTTCAACGAAAATACTCAAAGTGTTTTCTGGGTATTGCTGTTGAATATGAAGTGCTCCTTTTACATCAATATCCAAAACTGGTATTTTTTGTAAGCCCCAAATACGTTTAAGTTCTGATTTTAATGTCCCGTAATATTTTCCTTCGTACACCATTTCCCATTCTGCAAATTCTTTAAGTTGAATTTTCTTTTTGAATTCCTCCATTTCTATAAAGTAGTAGTCGATTTCATGCTTTTCATTCTCCCTAGATTTCCTTGTTGTTGCAGAAATAGAAAAAGCAAGTGAAGGAATTTCCTGCATTAAAAAGTGAGTAATAGATGTTTTACCAGCCCCAGAAGGTGCCGTAATAATTAAAATTTTTTGATGAATACTTTCCATATGCAGATTATTTGATCAAGAAGTTATAATTAGTATAACCGCCTCAAAAATTAAGCCTTGTAAAAGTAACACGACCAAATAAATAATCTACAATTTGTATAAAAGATTAATTATTTATTCGTTTAATTGAAGCGCCTAATTTGATGAGTCTTTCATCAATGTATTGATAACCACGATCTATTTGTTCAATATTTTGAATTATACTTTTCCCTTCAGCACTTAATGCTGCAATCAATAAAGCAACGCCGGCCCTGATGTCTGGAGAGCTCATCGTAATTCCGCGCAATTTCTTTTCTCTACCCATCCCAACAACTACAGCACGATGTGGGTCACATAATATCACTTGAGCACCCATCTCAATCAATTTATCAACGAAAAACAATCGGCTTTCAAACATCTTCTGATGTATAAGCACACTTCCTTTTGCTTGAATAGCAGTAACTAAAATAATACTCAATAAGTCAGGAGTAAGTCCAGGCCATGGATGATCGTATATGGTAAGAATACCACCTTCTAAAAAAGTTTGTATTTCATAAACTTCTTGCGAAGGAATATGAATATCGTCATTAATAATTGTAAGGTTAATGCCGAGTTGCTGAAATTTTTCGGGAATAATACCTAACTCTTTTACGCCGGCATTTTTAATAATAATATCACTTTGTGTCATTGCCGCTAAGCCAATAAAGCTCCCTACTTCAATCATGTCGGGCAATATCGTATGAGTTGTTCCGCTTAGGGATTGTACGCCTTCAATAGTTAACAGATTACTTCCAATGCCCTTTATTTTCGCACCCATATTATTTAGCATCTTGCATAACTGTTGAATGTAAGGTTCGCAAGCTGCATTATAAATAGTGGACATTCCATTAGCTAAAACAGCTGCCATTAAAACGTTAGCGGTACCAGTTACACTAGGCTCGTCAAGTTGTATAAATGTTCCATCAAGTTGATCGGCATCTAATTGAAAAAAGTTTGAATTTTCATTGTAAGAGTATTTCGCACCAAGTTTTTCAAAGCCAATAATATGGGTGTCTAATTTCCTTCTTCCAATTTTATCTCCTCCAGGTTTTGGCAAGTAGGCTCTTTTAAATCTTGCTAATAGAGGGCCCGCTAGCATTACAGACCCTCTTAGCTTTCCACTTTTTTTATGAAAGGCATCACTTTGAAGGTAGTCAACATCTACATCATCAGCCTTGAAATGAAAGGTATGTTGATTGATGCGTGTTACTTTTACATTAATATCATTTAACAATTCAATTAAAAGAGTAACATCAATAATGTCTGGGATATTATGAACAATAACTTCTTCTTTAGTAAGCAATACGGCACTAATAATCTGAAGAGCTTCATTTTTTGCACCTTGAGGTGTTATTTCACCTGATAATTTTCTTCCACCTATTACTTCAAAAGTATTCATGATGTTTATTTTTCTACAATTGCCGGAAGCTGAGCAAAATTGGTTGATTTGAATAGGCACTACTAGATTGATGAATTAGGAATGTGTTGATTTTGCAAAATCCGCTCAATTCATTTCTTGCCTTTGTATTTAGTATCTCTTTTTAAAATTTCGGTTGTTATTATTTCTATTATCTCTTCCCCCATTATTACCTCTGTTCCCACTTCTATTATCTCTTCCGCCACGATTATTATCTCTACTTCCAAAATTTTGTCTGTATTGACCTCTTCCGCTATTGCTCGAATAATCATCTCTGTCGGCGTAATTATCTGTTCTGTGTTTAACAAATGGCCTGTTGTTGAATTCTAATTCTCCATTAGTTATTGAATTCAATTCTGTTTGAATATTGTCATCATGAACTAATTCTTTATGCCAGTTGCTGTATGTTAGTTTCATGTAGTAAGCAATTGAATTGGCAAAACCTTGCTTTTTTTCTGGATTTTCTTCATTCAGGGCTTTGTCAATTACCAATTCGATATTTTTACCAAGATGATTGAACTTCGGATATTTTTTTGGGTAACGTAGTTTTTCTGGCTTAGCTTTTAATGTTTCTCTAGTAGGAATTGGATAGGGGCTGTCAACTTCTAGGGTGAAATCACTTATCAAAAAAAGATGATCCCAAAGTTTATGACGAAAATCCTCTACATTTTTAAGGTGTGGGTTTAGGAAACCCATTAATTCAATCACCACATTTGCATTTCTTTGCCTAGTTTCCTTGTCTTCGATTTTTAATAAATATTCAACCATTTTTTGAATATGTCTTCCATATTCTTTCATTATTAAATGGTTTCTGGTAGTATTATACTCCATATTTTCAACATTAAGCATAGTTCAAAGTTAAGTAGTTAATGGCTTGCAAACAAGTGTAATTGATAGATAGGAAAATAGTTAAACTTGGATATAATTTAATTCCGTGTTTTGAAAAAGTGTTTATGAAGTAGAATTCTTATAGTCAATATACCACCTATAACAAATTAATGCAATAATAACCCCAATATTATCGGCAGCCCAATCTATCAAATCATAACTGCGACCGGGAATAAATAGCTGAATACACTCTGTAATATATCCCCAACAGGATGTAAAAATGGCTATTCGAAGAAAAATTTTCTTTTGTTGTGCTAATGAAATGTGTTTTGTATTAAATGGGTACATTAGTAAAAAGGCTAATACCCCAAACATTGACGCATGAATTAATTTATCCAGATCCAAAAGCAAATCTAACCAGCTACTAACTTTTGGGATGTCTGCTCTCGGTAAACAAATAGCAACTAGAACAATAAAAAACCAAATAATTCCTGGTATAAATTTTTTAAAAGATAGTTGCTTCAAAGTGGGTTGTAGATTTATTAACCAACCAAAGCGGTATAAGCTTCTGCTGACATTAAATGATCTAAGTCTTCAATATTATCGATAGTCATTTTTATCATCCAACCCGCACCATAAGGATCACTATTAACATTTTCCGGATTCCCTTCTAATGCAGTGTTTACCTCGGTAATTGTACCACTAACAGGTAGGAATAAGTCACTAACTGTTTTGACGGCTTCTACAGTGCCAAATACTTCTTCTGCTTTCAGAGGCTTGCCGATAGCATTTATTTCAATAAATACAATATCGCCTAATTCGTGCTGTGCGAAATCTGTAATACCAATTGTTGCTGTATTTCCTTCAACTAAGATCCATTCGTGATCTTTAGTATATTTTAAATTTGCGGGATAGTTCATTGTTATAATTTGCTTGCGAAAGTAAATAAATTTTATTCTTGATGCTGAAATTATTTCAATAGTTGCATGCTCATGTGTATATCTTTTTTGGGTCTGTCTCCAGCATCTTTATCTGCCGCCGCAATATTATCTACAACATTTAAGCCTGAAATAACTTCACCAAAAACAGTATAATTCATATCTAAGAATGGAGTACCTCCTATTGTTTTATAAATATTTTTTTGTGCGGGCGTATATTGTGGACCTAGTTGATCTTCTGATACCGGCTGACCTTGAACAATATAAAATTGACAGGCACTACTTGCTTTTTCAGGATTGCCATCTCTTGCAGCTGCTAATGCTCCCTTTTTATGAATAAGATTTTTATCAAATTCTGCAGGAATTCTTTCCATATCACCACCACCCATTCCAAGTGGGGTGCCTGCTTCCGCATCTTTACTTAAAGGGTCCCCCCCTTGAATCATAAACCCTTGTATAATTCGGTGAAATAAAAGGTTTGTATAAAAGCCTTCTTTTACTAATTTAATAAAATTGTCCCTGTGTTTAGGTGTAGCATCATACAGCATAACTACAATATCTCCCAAATCAGTGGTGATTTTTACTTTTGTTTTACCACTGTTAGTAGGAGAAGCCTTTGATGCTGGTTTTACTGCTTGAGCAAATACATTGCAAGAAAAAAAGCAAATTAATGTTGTGATAAAAAGGATGTTTCTTGTTTTCATTTTTTTTATAGTTTAAATAAATTTCTGAGATTGAAAATAAAGCAAAATATGGTCTTTAAGAAAATTTTCTTGTTCAAATAGCTCAAAAGTGGGTAAAGGCTTCATTTGAGTAAAATGAGGCCATCCTTCATCGTCTTTCCCATCATATTTATAATAATTGCTAGGTGACAGAACAGTACAAATGGCGATATGCATCAAATCTTGCTTTTGCTCTTTGCTGAATTCCTGTGGTCCTTGTCCCAATTCTTGCACCCCAATGATTAGTAAAATACCATTCATATCTGGTTTTATTCCAAAACGTTCCTTCAGCTTTATTCTTAGCTTAAGCCACCTTACTTGCAAATCTTCTTCCATTTCTTGCATCCCGCAAATGTAAGTAATAACCAAATCCCAATTATCTTTGCGGTGGAATTGATTTTTCAATAAAGCGTTAAAGAAGATGTTACAAGTAAATACCATTCGTCAAAACCCATCATTTGTAAAAGAAAGATTAGCAGCTCGGCATTATGCTAATATAGAATTGGTTGACACGATTTTAGCCATAGATGATGAATTAAGAAGAATTAAAACAGTTACAGAATCGCTTCAAGCTTCCATAAATACTGTTTCTAAGGAGATTGGAATATTGATGGGGAAAGGAGAAAAAGAACTTGCCAATACAAAGAAAGAAGAAGTTGCTGCCTATAAAATAGAGTTGTCGAAAAATGCAGGCAAGCTCGAAGAACTCGAAGCCTCTTTTCAAAAAAATATTTTACAGTTACCTAATTTACCACATACAACTGTACCAAAGGGGAAGTCGGCTGAAGACAATGAAATTATTAGAGAAGGAGGAAAAATGCCTACACTGCCTTCAATAGCAAAACCTCACTGGGACCTCATTAAAGAATACGATTTAATTGATTTTGAAACGGGCGCAAAATTAGCAGGAAGTGGATTCCCTTTGTATAAAGGCAGGGGCGCAAAATTTCAACGCTCATTAATTCAGTTTTTTTTAGATTATAATACTGATGCAGGTTATATAGAATATATGCCTCCATTAATGGTAAATGAAGCTACTGCTTACGGTACCGGGCAGCTGCCAGATAAAGAGGGGCAAATGTATCATATCACAGCGGATGGATTGTATTTAATTCCAACTGCAGAAGTGCCCGTTACTAATATTTACAGCAATGAAATTATTAAAGAATCTGACATTCCTATCAAAATGACGGCATACACGCCATGTTTTAGAAGAGAAGCGGGCAGTTTCGGAAGCGATGTAAGAGGATTAAACAGGGTTCATCAGTTTGATAAAGTAGAAATTATACAACTAGTTCATCCTGATAAAAGCTACCAGATATTAGAAGACATGGTTCTGCATGTAGAAAAATTATTGAATTTACTAGAATTGCCATACAGAATTCTTCGTTTATGCGGTGGCGATATGGGGTTCACTTCTGCGCTAACTTATGATTTTGAAGTGTATAGTGCTGCTCAGCAAAAATGGCTAGAGGTAAGTTCTGTAAGCAATTTTGAAACGTTCCAAACCAATCGAATGAAGATCAGATACAAAGATGAAATGGGTAAGACCCAATTATTACATTCGCTTAATGGTTCTTCATTAGCTTTGCCAAGAATTGTAGCCGCACTTCTGGAAAATAATCAACAAGAAAATAAAATACAACTACCGCAAATTTTACATAAGTATTTCGGAGACTCTTCCATTAATGTATAAAACAAGCATCATGAAAACAGCAATAAAATTATCAGCAATTATTGTTATTGCGGGCGTTACATTCTCAGCATGTGCTCCAAAAATAACAGCAGAAAAGTCGACACGCGCAACGGAAAAAAATAGTGTAGCCCCAAGTATAGCCTCTATTCCGGAAGGTGAAAAAACTTATAAGTTAAGTTGTGGGCGTTGCCATAAACTTGAGGATCCTGCCGAATTTACGAAAAAAGAATGGGGCCCAATTATGAGAAGCATGGCTAAAAAAGCCAATCTAAATGAAGTTGAAAAACAAAATGTATTGGCTTATGTTTTGAGTCATTCAAAATAGAATAAATAAAAAAAGCGACTCTTTTTAGAGTCGCTTTTTTTTATGATTAGTCATTAAGTCTATCTCACACCATTCATCATTTTCAGCAATTTACTACTTAGGAAAAATAATATTATTGACGCAGCACCGGCCATGAAAACAAACAGCATAAAGAAATCATAAAGGTTTTCAATCTTTACAAAAAACACTGGTTTCTGAGGCTTTAAATTCCATGTTTGCAAACGCTCTTCTGTGGTAGATATTTTTTTACCGTCAATCGTTTTTACAATATCAACCAATTCATGAGTCAATAACATTGTGTCATTTAGCATTAATGCACGATCGAAGTTTCCGTTATTTGATTTTATTACTTTGATATAATAGTTAGAAACATTCGATGTTTTAACGGAGTCGATTGTTAATCCCGATAAACTGTCTGTTGAATTATCTGCAGTTTTCATGGTGCTAGCTACTGCTCTTTTTAACGGCTGATTTCCTTTTAGATCGAGTTCAACCTTTTTCTGATCTATCAATCCAACACTCAGCATGCTTAATGTTTCAGGACTACAATTTGAAGAAAATGCTTTTTCTATTTTAACCTCTTCTGGATATAATGCACTTAAAGTTCCTGCAAATTTATTAGCAGCTGCGGTTGATAAAAACCAAACACCCATTAACAAGGATGCTAATTTTACCGGAGCTAATTTATTTACCATTGATAAGCCAATTGGAGACAAACACAATTCACCAAAAGTATGAATGGTATATAAACTAACTAACCAAACCATACTCAATTTCGTACTAGGATCAATACCTTTAACACCAAATGCAATTACTAAATAGCCAATTGCCAATAAAAACAAACCCAAGGCCTGCTTAAATGGCGATGCTGGCTCCATATTTCTTTTTCCAAGCCAGCCCCAAAGCCATACGAATAATGGGGCAAATATTACAATAGCCACAGCATTAATTGCCTGGAAATAAGACGTTGGAATAATTTTCCCAAAAATCTCCCTATTGGTTTGTTCTTCAGCAAAATAAGTTAGCGATGCCCCAGCTTGTTCAAAGGCCGCCCAGAAAAATATCACAAAAAATGCGGCAATATAAATAACCCAGATTCTTTGACGCTCAACTTTTGTAAGTGTAGGATCGGTGATAATGTATCCTGGAGCTGTAATAGTTAAAGAAAAAATAAATGAACCAACTAAATCCATATTAAATTGCTTCAGGAAAACAAATAGTAACAATAAAAACAGACCTCCCCAAATTCCCATTGCTGTATAATTAATGGGCGTTTTTTCTCCACTTGCATTTACTTCACGTGCTGAGTTTGGTTTGTCGCCAATTTGCTCACCTTCAGGGGTAACAATATATTTATTTTTAAGTGCAATAAAGAAAATTAAACTGATGCACATGCCGATACAAGCTACTAAAAAGCCCCACCTGAAATCAGCTGCATTCCCAGTGTCACCTAAGTAGCCACATATTAGTGGTGCAATAAATGCCCCAAGATTTATGCCCATATAAAAAATAGTAAAAGCAGAATCTACTCTTTTGTCCCCAACAGGATATAATTGACCAACCATTGTAGAAATGTTTGGTTTAAAAAAGCCATTACCAAAAATTAAAAAACCCAATCCTGTAAACATCAATGGGATGGCTAATTCAGGCTGTTGGTAAAATGTTCCAGCAAAAAACATCAATAATTGCCCCAATGCCATTAATACGCCTCCAATAATGATTGATTTTCTATTACCCCAATAACGATCAGCCATGTAGCCCCCTAATAAAGGAGTTAGATAAACCAATCCAGTGTAACTGCCATAAATTTGTGAGCCCAACGCTTTATCAAATAACAATGCTTTTGTCATAAATAAAATAAAAAGAGCCCTCATTCCATAATAACTAAAGCGCTCCCACATTTCTGTTAAGAATAGCACATACAATCCAGACGGATGTTTACTATTAGAATTTACTTCTGCCATAGTGATGATTTTAATTGCTTTTGAATAGGTTGAATAATTGTTTTAGGACTGAAAATAGTAAAATTATTCTAACATACACCAGATATTGTTTAATCTAGTATACAAATTTCTCCATAAATTAAAAAGGAGATGCTTGTAATGCTAAATTAATTAGCATTACGAACGTTATTTTCATGTCAAATGGCAAAGCGTATGTTTATAAAATAGTTTCAAAATAAATGAAAGAGCGTTGTTATTTCCAATAAATTACATCAACTTTGTTTGAATACTATTTCAGCAGATTTATTAATAATAATATGGGCATCTTTAATTTTTTTACACAGGAAATCGCAATAGATTTAGGTACAGCAAATACATTGATTATTCACAATGACGAAGTAGTTGTAAATGAACCTTCAATTGTTGCATTGGATAGAAATAATCCAAAAATTTTATTGGCAGTTGGAAAAAAGGCTTTGATGATGCATGAAAAAACGCATGAAAGCATTCGCACAGTTCGTCCATTGCGCGATGGGGTGATTGCAGATTTTAATGCGGCAGAATTAATGATTAGAGAACTCATTAAATTGGTTTATCCAAAAAAACCTTTGTTTGCTCCAAGTTGGAGAATGATGATTTGTATTCCAAGCAGTATTACTGAAGTAGAAAAAAGAGCTGTAAGGGATAGTGCAGAACAAGCAGGTGCAAAAGAAGTATACTTAATTCATGAACCAATGGCAGCTGCATTGGGTATTGGGATAGATGTCGAAGAGCCGGTAGGGAATATGATTATTGATATTGGCGGCGGTACTACAGGCATTACCGTTATTGCATTGGCGGGAATAGTTTGCGATCAAAGTATTCGAATTGCCGGCGATGAGTTTACTGCAGACATAATGGAAGCCCTTCGAAGATATCATAGTTTACTAATTGGAGAACGTACTGCCGAACAAATTAAAATACAGGTTGGAGCAGCATTAAAAGATCTAGAAAATCCACCAGAAGATATGGCGGTTAATGGCCGTGATTTAGTTACTGGCATACCAAAACAAGTAATGGTAAGCTATCAAGAGGTTGCCGAAGCATTAGATAAAAGTATTTTTAAAATAGAGGAAGCGATTTTAAAAGCATTAGAAACAACTCCTCCGGAATTAGCGGCTGATATTTATCGTAGAGGATTATACGTTACAGGTGGCGGTTCTTTATTACGTGGGTTAGATAAAAGGCTGACAAATAAAATAAAATTACCGGTCCATATAGCAGATGATCCTCTTAAGAGCGTTGTAAGAGGAACAGGAATAGCCCTTAAGAATTACGATAGATTTCCTTTTGTAATGAGATAGCAAGTGGTTTAAGGAATTAAATTCTTCTGAATATTATCCCCATGTAATAATAAATTTTCACAAGCAGTTGAGAAACATTTTTCTTTTTATCCATCGACACTTTAATTTTTTGCTATTCGTTTTATTGCAGACATTTTCTATTTATTTGATAGTAGAATACAATCGGTATCATCATGCTGTATTCAATAGTACCGTTAATAAAATAACTGGAGATGTGAATACAAAATTCGCTGATGTACAACAATATTTTTATCTTCAAAAAACAAACAAAGCTCTAATTGAAGCAAATAGAATATTGTATAATAAAATAAAAGCAAATTATTCAATTCCAGATAGTGGATCAAAGTCATTTGTTGATTCGATAAAAGTGGATTCTTTATTGAGGTATCAAAAGATAAAATACTTTGATGCAAGAGTTGTTTCAAATTCTGTATCAAGTCAAAATAATTATATTGTTTTAGATCGAGGTAAATTGGATGGGGTAAAGGAAGGCATGGGTGTAATAGATCCTTCTTTTGCAATGGTTGGGATTGTTACAGAACTTACAGACCGGTATGCAGTTGTAATGAGTTTGTTGCATAGAGACAGTCACATAAGTGGTAAATTATTAAAAAGTGGTGAAACCGGAACTATAAACTGGGAAGGATATGATCCTGACTTTGTTACACTAAATAATATTTCAAAAAGCGTCAAAATAATTACAGGCGATACGGTAATTAGTAGTGGGTTTAGTACAACTTTCCCCAAAGGGGTTTTGATTGGTAAGGTAGCATCCCTCTATAAAGAAACTAGTAATAACAATTATAAAATAAAACTTCATGCGATTTGTGATTTTAGCGATTTGCATTATGTATTTGTAATTGATAATAAAGATCAGGATGGGGTAAAGGAAGTCCTTGAAAAAGTAAAAAAACAACCCTAAGTATTATGGGCATATTTATTAAGAATTCATTTCGGTTTTTTTTGTTAATAATCATACAGGTTTTTGTATTGAATAGGATTACGCTGCATCAATTCATTACGCCATATATTTATTTCGTTTTTATTTTATGGCTCCCATTTAATATAAAGAGGAGTTTATTATTGATTATTTCTTTTATGCTTGGCTATACGTTAGATAGCTTTCAGCATAGTCCGGGATTTCATACTGCGGCATGTGTTTTAATTGCCTATTTTCGACCATTTGTTATAAATTTATTAATTCCACAAGAAGGGGCAGAAACAAATTATGAGGAGCCGTCAATAAAAAGCTTTGGTGGATTTTTGCCATATTTTATGTACACGGGAATTTTAATGTTACTACATAATGCTTGGCTTTTTTTATTAGAAGCATGGCAGTTTGCCAATCCAACTTATTTCTTATTCAAAACAATTTTATCAACATTGGTAAGTTTACTCTTATTATTGATATTAGAATTAATATTCTATAGAAAACAAAAATTCAGAACAAATACTATTTAAAAAAGCTATGGTTAAGCCCAGCTAATATAAATGTATACTTTTTAATAAAAAATCTAAATTAAATAAAGTGTCCTTATTTAATGAATCTAGAAAGAATGTCATCAAATTAATATTCATTGGACTATTCGTAATTATTATAATCAGGCTCTTTACACTTCAAGTAATTACATCAAAATACAAAACCCTTGCTGATGATCAAGGTATCTTTCGGAAAGTTGTATATCCTGATCGTGGTATTATTTTTGACAGAAAAAAAAGAAGTATTCTTCAAAATACTAGTATTTCGGATTTGATGGTTACGCCTAATAAAATCAAAGGGATTGATACGGCTTTGTTTTGCAAGATTATGAACATCGATTCTATTCAGTTTAAAAAAAGAATTATCGATCTGATTGTAAAATATGGATGGTCGAGGCCCTGTGTTTTTGAGCCTTTATTAAGCGAGGAAAAAATGGCTATTATAAATGAATCAATGTATAAGTTTTCTCCAGCCTTCTATCTTCAAGAAAGATCTATTCGCTCATATCCATATGATGCGGCTGCAAATGTTTTAGGCTATACTGCTGAAGTAGATACTAATTTTTTAAAAAAACACCCTAATGAAGGATATGTTGCTGGTGATTATGCGGGTATGACTGGATTAGAACGCTCTTATGAGAAAGTATTAATGGGTGTTAGGGGAATTCAATATTGGAAAAGAGACAACAAAAACAGACTAACTGAAAAATTAGATAATGGAAAATATGATACAGTTGCAGTGGCTGGACAAAATATTTATACATCAATAGATATTGAACTTCAAGAATTGGGGGAAAAATTAATGCAAAATAAATTAGGTTCTATTGTTGCTATAAATCCAAAAACTGGCGCCATTCTTGCAATGGTTAGTGCCCCATCTTATCAGCCAAAATATATGACCGGCAGTCAAAGAAGAAAACATTTTTCAGAACTTTTTTTAAATCCATCGTTGCCTTTGTTAAATAGAACCGTTAGCGCAACCTACTCTCCAGGATCAACTTTCAAAACCTTACAAGCGCTTATAGGGTTGCATGAAGGTGTGATTACTACGCGTACTTTATTTTCGTGTAATGGCGCATTTTACGGCTGTGGCAGTACAAAACCTATGCATTGCTTGGATTTCGGGACTTTTGATTTAAGAAATGCAATTACTGTTTCTGATAATACTTATTTTGCAAACGTTATGCAAAGAGTAATTAATAATCCTAAATTCTCTAATGTAGACAGCGCCCTTTTAAATTGGGATCGATATATGTACGCATTTGGATTGGGGCATAAACTAGGAGTAGATTTGCCATCCGAAAAATCTGGAAATATACCAACTCCTGCCTTTTATAATAAAATATATGGACAAGGGAAATGGAATTTCTGCAATTTCAGGTCTGTTAGTATTGGACAAGGAGAGGTTGATGTAACGCCTCTTCAGGTAGCTAACGAAATGGCATTTATTGCAAATAAAGGATGGTATTATATACCTCATGTTGTTGATTCAATTGAAGGAGGTGACAAGTTTGAAGTATTATCTAAATATCAACAAAAAATACGACCAACAGTAATTCCGGATAGTATTTTTAATGCAGTACATGATGGTATGCAAGGTGTTGTTGATAGAGGAACTGGCGCAGGTGCAAAAGTTAAAGACATTGTAGTTTGTGGTAAAACAGGGACTGTAGAAAATTATTACAGAGGAGTTAAACAACAAAACCATTCCTTTTTCTGCGGCTTTGCACCAAGAGATAATCCAAAAATAGCAATCATGTGTGTAGTCGAAAATAGCGGACGTTTTGGAGGAACGTACGCTGCTCCTATTGTTGGGTTAATGATAGAAAAATATTTAAGAGATTCTATTACAGATAAAGTGAGGTTGGCTAAAATTGAACAATTATCAGGGCTCAAATTGATTCCTGCAAGGATTGCCTATGAAATCAAGAAACAAGACTCTATCAGGCGCTCCAAGGATTTATCTTTATTATTTTCAAAAGGATTTATTAAATCAAGAAAAGACACACTTGGTTTAGATGATGACCAGCCTGAAAAAGAAGATGAAGGCAAAAACAAATCTGGGAACGAAAATACCCCAAAGAAAAGTACCATAAAATCAAAAGCCATTTTGCCGAAAAACAAAAAACTATCTTTATTAAAAAACAATTTGTCGAACCCAAGAAATTAGTATGTATCAAAAAAGGCCAGTCATAACGCAAAAAAAAGATTGGGTATTAATATTGTTATATAGTACAATTGCATCTATTGGGTTATTGTGTATTTTTTCTGTGGAATACAGAGGTGGAGACGAGGTTATTAAAAGCATTTTGGAATTCAAGAAAAACTATAGTAAGCAGTTCTACTATCTTATGGCTTGCATTGTAATTGCTGTATTTATTTTACTCACAGATAGCAAATTATTTACCGCTACTCCCATGTTGTTATATGCAATTGGAATAGCATTAATGTTAATGACTTTTGTTTTGGGGAAAACGGTGAATGGATCTAAAAGCTGGATTCCCCTTGGTTTTATGAATCTACAACCGGTAGAAACCTGTAAAATATTTACATCATTGGCATTGGCAAAGTATCTATCTAATGCTGATTTAGATTTCACCAAATCAAAATCACAACTAGTTGCTGCTTTTATTTGCTTTTTCCCTATATTATTTTCAATTCTACAAAATGAAACCGGCCTAGCATTGGTATATTTTGCATTTCTATTGCCTATGTATAGAGAAGGCTTCCCCCCTGTATATTTAGCAATAGGCATTTCATTAGGTATTCTTTTAGTATTAACATTATTATCAACGCCTACGCAACTTATTATTGCAATCACCTTAATAACATTGTTAGCAATAATTTATTTAAATAGGAAAATAAAACGAAACAGCCGTATTTTATTTATAATTATTTCGATTTGGCTGACAAGTTTATTTTTTGTTGGAATTGCTGTCCCTTTTTTATTTAAGCATGTATTTCAAAAATATCAATCTGATAGGATATTTAGTATGGTAGGTAGGGATAATCCTTATCAACTAAATAATGAAATAGTAAATACACAAATTATTAAGCCACTTAAAAAGACAAAATCTGATTTTGAAAACTATAATGTTAAGCAATCTAAAATCGCCATTGGTTCAGGCGGACTAATTGGAAAAGGATTCCTGAAAGGCACTCAAACTCAAGGTGATTTTGTGCCAGAACAACACACAGACTTTATTTTTACATCCTTGGGCGAAAATTTTGGATTTGTCGGTTCTGTTATTTTAATGTTGTTATACCTGACTTTATTATTAAGAATTGTATTTATTGCAGAAAGACAAAGGAGTACTTTTAGTAGAGTGTATGCTTATTCTGTTGCGTCGATAATATTTTTTCATGTTGCCGTAAATATTTGTATGACTATAGGTCTTGCCCCTGTAATTGGAATCACATTACCATTGATGAGTTATGGTGGTTCATCTTTACTTACGTTTACTGTATTGATTTTCATCTTAATCAGACTTGATGCAGATCGTCAGATGATTTTGAGATAATTATCAATCCCTGATTATTTTTTTGGTATGTATTTATGCAATTAAGCATTTTTTTGCATCAGCCAAGAAAATTTATAATCATGAAAAAAGTAAATAAAATCTTTTCCGCAGTTTTTCTTTTTAGTTTCCATTTTACTTATGCAGAAAAAAGAGATACAGTCTATGCTCAATCTACATTAACAACTTCAACAGTTTATTATGGTGGCGGAGCACAACTTAACCATACTTGTAAAACATTTCTTTTAAAAGGAATACAAGAGATTGTAATTAATAATGTTTCCTTAATTATTGATGCTAACACTTTGCGAATAGCATGTCCAGAAAATGTAACTCTTTTGGCCTACTCGCACAGGACTACAAATGGACTTCCAGTAGTTCATCAATCGGATAACTATACTAAAATAAGCGACTCGATAAAATATTTTCAAAAACAAATCTTGTATTTTAAAAATAAAGTTGAATTAAATAATAATATTATCGCTAGATTGACTTCATTAATAGAAAATAACTTTACAACCCCAGATAAAAGGAATATTAATTCAGATGATCTTATAAAGCTTTCAAATTATTACACAGATAAAATTACGGCCCTCAAAACTATTAATTATGATTTAGATGAAAAAGAAGGTTTGTGTAATAATATTATACTAGAATTGAACAAAAGATTAGATGATGTAGATGATGATAAATATAGTAATTTGAATAAAGCGCAAGGACAACTTGTTTTGCAAGTATTAGTCAAAGAAAACGGCATGTCTGCTTTTGATTTCAATTATTTTACAAGAAATGCAGCGTGGATTCCTGCTTACGAAATTAGGGTAAAATCAATTGATAATTCTTTCAGATTACTATATAAGGCACAAGTAAATCAAAGTACAGGTTTGAATTGGAATAATATCAAACTTAATTTAAGCACCAATAATCCAAATCTTTCAAATGTAATACCGGCACTTTATCCAATATATGTACAATTGTATTTGCCAGTATTGTATAATGTTACATCTAATAGAAATGAAAAATATTTAAATGCTGCACCTGTAATGAAGGATTTGACCATTGCCAATGAAGAAGTTCTTCAAACTAAATTAAATATACAAACTGATGATGTTTCCGAAAATTTAACATTATCAGAAAGTGAATTAAATATTAATTATGAAATTGATTTGCCATTTGAAATACCGAGTGATTCTAAATCATATAGCATCAACATAAAAGAAGAATCAATGAAGGTTATTTACGAACATTTTGCAATTCCGAAAATAGATAATGATGCCTATTTACTAGCTAAACTTACCAGGTGGGATAGTTTGAATTTGTTACCAGGGGAGGCGAATATAATTATGGATAATATTTACATTGGAAAATCATTTCTAAATCCATCTATAGCTCAAGACACCCTAGAAATCTCTTTAGGAAGGGATAAGCGAATTTCAATTGAAAGAAAAGTTGTGAAAGAATGCACTATTGAAAAAAAGAGAGATTATAAAGTTGATGTATTCACTTATGAAATAATTATAAAAAATAATAAAAAAAATAGTGTTGAAACTAACTTAAAAGATCAGTTTCCTGTTAGTAAAACAAACGAAATCGAAGTCGCATTATTAGACAATAAAGATGCTATTGTAGATATTGAAAATGGGATCATTAAGTGGAAAGAAAAAATCGAATCAGGGGAAAGTCATAAATTCAGGTTTAGTTATCAAGTTAAATATCCAAAAACAAAAGTATTACAAGAAGTAAAATAATATTCTAAAATAATGTAAGCTGCATCGATACGATTGGTGCAGCTTTTTTTATTTCTGTTTCTTTTAATTCAAATAGTTGCGTTGCTTCATATCTAGATGCTATGGAAACAGCCACTCCGTTATTGTTTTTATAAAAAAATTCTAATGCCAATGCTGGTGTGTTGTTTTCTTTTGAGAGGTGAGACAAGAGTAAGTGAGACATGAAATTAGGACGATGGTTTTCAAATAATTCAAATGCTTCTTTATTAGATAAATGCCCATTATCACTACTAATTCTTTTTTTTAAATGATATGGATAGTCTCCATTTTCAAGCATATCTTCATCGTAATTGGCCTCTAAAAATGCAGCATGACATTGTTTGAAATATTTGATAACATTATCACAGACTTTACCAATATCTGTAAATACACCAACTGTTAAATTATTGTATTTAATAATAAAGCTGCATGGTTCTACTGCATCATGCATTTTTGGGAATGCGATAATATGTAATGACCCAATAATAATTTCTTTTTGAAGTGTAATAAAATTGATATTTATTTCAGGTATCGGAACCCTTGAATTCTTTAAAGTTTCATTTGTAATGTATATTGGAATTGAGTATTTTTTTGATAATACTTCTGCCCCTTTAATATGGTCAATATGTTCATGTGAAATAAAAATGGCTTTTATTTTTCTCATGCTTAGGCTAAGTTTTTCCATTCTTTTTTCCGTTTCCTTACAAGATAATCCTGCATCAATTAGGATAGCTTCTTCTTCGTTTGCAACATAATAGCAGTTGCCATTACTGCCAGAATTAAGCGATGTAAAGAATAATGACATAAATGCAAAGGAAGTGAAAATATATTATAAGCGATTAAATAAATAATAAACATTTAGTTAAGTGAGTTAAATTTGTATTTTTATAATTATGTTACATGAAAATAATACCATTAAGTGAAGGTTGTTTTACAATTGACCAAACAAAAGAGTTTGTGCCGTTTAATAAAGAGAAGGA
>CANICR010000011.1 GCA_947466405.1 Chitinophagaceae bacterium
ATAAACACAGGAGCATTAATAATAAAAAACTATAATTTAATTTATGAAACAGCAATTGGTAAAAACGTTTCGTTTTCATTAGGATTAAGGTATATGCCAAAATCTGCACCACCGTTTAAATCAACAATAGCAAATATGGTTAAGAGCCCAGATTTTAATATTGATAATTTTAAAATGGAGAATACGGCGGTAACTCCGGAGTTCAGGTTTTACACGGGTAGAAAAAAAATGAAGGGCTTTTATTTAGCTCCATATGCTAGATATGCTACTTTTGATTTTACCTTTCCTGTAGCGCGGAATGGTTATGACCCTATTGTATTAAACGGAAAAATAAGTTCTTATAGCGCTGGTTTATTAATGGGCGTACAAAGTAACCTTTCAAAGCGATTTGTTTTTGATTTTTGGTTATTGGGTGGTCATTATGGAAAAAGTAATGGCACGCTTTCCACATCAAGTATATCACCAGAAATGACAGCACAAGAACAACAAGACCTTCAAACTACATTTGATGAAACCGTAATAGACGGACCGATAAAATTAGAAGGAAAGGTGATAAATTCAACTTCTGCAGAAATAACTAGTAAGGGACCATGGGCAGGATTAAGGTGCTTTACTATAGCATTGGGATATAGATTTTAAAAAATGAAAGCCGATCTATTTTATACAATCGGCTTTCAGTATCAACCGTCTATCATTACGCAGAATTTTTTGAACCTAGCAATAAAAGTTCGTTTACCTGAATTTCGGTAACATACTTTTTTTTACCATCTTTATCGGTGTAATCCTTTGTAATTAATTTCCCATCAACGGCAACCTCAGAGCCCTTGTTTAGATATTTTTCTGCAATATCAGCCAACTTTCCCCAAGCAACTAAATTGTGCCATTGGGTTTCTTTTACTTTTTCGCCTTTTGCGTTGGTGTATATTTCATTTGTAGCAAGAGAAAATTTTACCAGTCGCTTTCCAGAATCGGTTGTTTTAACTTCTGGCAGCTTTCCAAGGTTTCCAATTAATTGAACTTTGTTTCTTAGTGAGTACATAATAGCGTGTTTTTTTGTTAATAATAAGTATTTCAGTTATTTCGAGGCGCCTTCGATTTAACAGAACAAAATTGTGTCTACAGCAAGAAAATAACAAGCATTATTCGGTTGTTGTTGAAAAAAACTATTTGTAAGCGTTTAAAAAACGGGGAAATAATTTTACTAAGTGCTTATTTTAAAATAAAAAATGGAAAATATTTTACACGAAACCAAAAACTGCCTGTATTGTAAAAAACAAATTAAGGGAAGAACAGATAAAAAGTTTTGTAATGACTATTGCAGAAATATTTTTAACAATCAAATAAACGCAGCTTCAACAAACCTTATGCGCAACATTAACCATGTAATTGGAAAAAACAGAAGAATACTTAGTTTTTTTGTGAGCGAAGAAACAATAATTAAAATAAAAAAAGAAGATATGTTATTAGACGGCTTTCAATTTAAATATTATACACACGTTCAAACGATAAAAACGGGCGCAATGCTTTATTGTTGCTATGATGTTGGATATCTTTATTTAGACGAAGAAACACTACTGGTTACTAGGGTTTAATTATGCAGAAAGTTTTAGTTTTCCTTGAATGTAAATATTCTTTTCTTTTTGAAAAGGGTAAGCAGAAATATCATCTTTTTGAAATTCAATTCTTCTTATAATATCTTTCAACGAGGATATCTTTTGAACAGAATAGGGAATTGTATCTAATCCTGAAACAAACTTTAAAATATAATTATAAATACCAATTAGATTTCCGGCTAGCATTGTTACACCAAATAAATTCGAAGAAATAATAAGAGAGCTCCCAATAACAAATAATACCATGAGCTCTATTAGACCAAAATTAATAGCCTCCTTATCAGATATTTTGATTTGCCATTTTCTTAATGTTGAATAATGTTTTTTTATTGAAGCGTCATTACCAACAGCAATTATGCTTACTTGTTTTTCGAGCTCGTCATTTTTTAACCTAGTAAGACGACTCATTTTCTTACCATAAACATAGCTGATAATCATTACAGGAAGTAGTATAATAAAACAAACAAGAACAACCTTGCTGTTATAAAAATACAAAATGATTAGCGAGCCAATAATATTATAAAGCGCTTCAATTATATAAGGCAAGTCGCTTTCTAAAAAATCTACAAGCTCTCTTGAAAGTGTGCTATGCGCGCTTAATTTCGAAATGTCTGATCGTGCAATTCTCCTAGACAAAAAACGAGTTACTAAAGAAGCGTAAATACCAGAATATGTTCTAGTGTCATACATATGCCTTGCGGTTCCAATAATTAACCAGGCCAAATGAACAATAGATAAAACAATGACACCGTGATAGCTTCCTTTAATTAAATCATTAACAGCCACGCCAAGAAAATAGGGCCTTAATAACGAACCAAGCATTTCTAAACAAAAAAGCGTGTACGTAAATGTTAACTTAAAACGATATCGCTTCATTAACTTTCCTATTACATCCAAACCAGCCATAAATAATTATTTAAAAAATAAATAAAAACCGCAATAAATCACGGATCCAATAAAGGAATAAAAAGGGAAAGTAGTTAGTATGGAAACAAGAAAAAAGATTCTAATTGTTGCCCGAAGACTCTCTTAAGCTTATAGAGTTTTTATTAACACCTACAATAAGTCCTTTGCATTTTTTGCTGCCACAAGAACAAAGAAAAGGCTCCATGTTTTCATCCAAAAAATGAGCATAATCAAGGGTTAGTTCTTCGTTTTTATTAATCGCACGTAAAGCAACAACATTAAGACCTTTATAGACAGTATTGGCTTCGCAACTATGATTTTGAGGAGCCCACTCTGCCGGATTCTCATCCCAAAGCAAAAATACCTCATTGCTTACAGGATAGGCGTATTTTTTAAAATTTTCTAAATCTTTAACATTCCAAGTTGAATTTATATGTGACTTTGTAGCAATCCGTTGTGCTCGCTCTTCCCCATTGAAAATCACCTCACCCAACTCAATGTTACTGGCAGCATAGATACCATAACCTGCAATAGCATTGCCCTTCATTTTGTATACTTTTTGCTTTCTATTATGTCGTGCTATTCCTTCGTTAATAATTTTTTGTAAAAAGTCAGATGGACTAACGCCGTTGTTTTTTAAAATATAATCAGCAGAACCCTCATAACCGTTTTCGTAAAAAACAGAACAAGTAAAGTTAATTTCTAGAAAAAACAACTCTCCGTTATCGTTCATCCTAAAATCTAATCGTGCATAACCTACGCCACCAAAGCCATTAAATATTGCCGCAGAGGCTTTTTTTAATTGTTGAACAATTGCTTCGTCTTTTAATTCCACATTTGAATTAGGATGTAGCGAAGATGTCTTTAGGTCGTATGTTTTAAAAAAAACACCCTCTGGAAAAATGTATTCAATAGGATTATATATCGTTTGTGTTTTATTGTTTTCTGGATTATTAACCAACATAACGGTAAACTCACGCCCATCGATATACTCTTCCACTAATACAGGTCCATAGTCATCAACGATGGTTGCAATTTTGTTTTTTAACTCTTGAATATTTTTCACAAAAGAAAAAGCGTCAATACCAAGACTATCTCCAGCTTTCGATGGTTTTACAAATAAGGGATAATGTAAATGACTACACGACAATTCAATATCTTCTATTTTTTCAATCAGGGCATACTGCGGCGTTTTTATTCCTTCTAAATAGGCCACGTATTTCATTAACTCTTTTGAAGGGTCATATAAAACAGAAGACGGTCCGGTAAAAGGAAGGTTGAGTTGCTCTAAAAAATATACAACATCAATTGAGGGTACATCCCATTCTAAATAACCTTCGCAAAGGTTTACATATACGGTATAATTCTTTTTACTAAGCTCTTTAAGTTGTTTATAGGTAGATAGTTTATTTAAAAAAACATGATCAACAATAGCATTTGGAAGAAGTTTTGATAAGTCTCTTGGAGGGTCATAGTTTTTATAATCAACACCTGATGTGGAGTAGTCTGGTTGTAATACACAAACCCTCATTATGTCATTTTCATTTTTTCGTTTGTCCATCAGCTATTTAATTTAAACCCATCTTTGTATCTATTAATTGCATTTATTAATATCGCCTCAATCAATTGTGTAAAAGTAACATCAGAGAACTTTAAAATAGCCCCGATTGAAGTAAAATTTTCATCTTCACTTATTCCGCATTGTGCATTCGTTTCTAATACAAATAACTTTTGGGATGATGCATCCATTCTAATATCAACCCGGGTATACCCCGTTCCTTTATTTGCTACAAAGGCATCCCAGCTTAATTTTTTAATGGAATCGATAAGGTTACTATTTGGTATTTGGTATTCGTAAAAGTTTTCTTCGTTTGGCATTGAAGTTTCTTTCTCATAGATTTCCCAAAGACGATCAAATGAAAGAAACCTTTCTTTTTCTGGCAATGAAGGATGAAAAACGCGTTCAACCGGCATAAACACTTTCGCTTCGGTTGGTTTATCATAATAACCGCAAACAAAAGAAGTGAATTCGGGACCAACAATAAAACGTTCTGCAATTAATCCATCCGTAGTTAAGTTCCATCCGTGATACCCTTCAAATAAATCATTCAACAACAACCGAAGCTCTTCTTCTGTTTCAACAACATTTTTTATTCCAACACCCATGCTTCCTCCAGAAACTGCAGGTTTTATGATTATTGGAGTGCCTAAATAATCAAAAACATCTTTTGTGTTAATAGCGGAAGAATAAATAGGCATCCATTTTGCATTTGTAACCCCCGCCTCATCAAAAGATTTTTTCATTGGTATTTTTGACGTGGTGATATTGTAAAAATATTCATCAGCACCAGTAAAAATAAGTTCATTTTCTATTAATGATTTAATGATAGAAATTCCGGGCGTTCCATTTATCTCATCTCCATCGCAAAGGTTGATAACAATAGGAAAACAATGGCCTAACTTTTTTTCATTGGCAATATCGGCAATAATTATTTTTTGATTTACTAAATTAATGGGTTGCCATTTCCAATTAATGGCCAGCGCTTTAAAAACTCTACTATACTCTTCAATGCTCTGAGAAAAATCATAATAGTAGTCTATGTTTTTGTCTTTAGATTCCAAATGAGGCGCTAGTACCCAAACTTTTAATTTAGAATACGCGTCACTAGAAAAGCTATTAAGAAGAGAAACTAAGGCGGTAGACATTTATGAAATAGATTTTTTACCGATCTCTCTTTGTACAAAATCAGTTAATTTATATTTTAATAGTAGATCAATTGGAACATGAAGTGCACCGCGAATGGTGTGTAAACAATTATTTGACCCGCACCTACATTCAAAAGGCTGAGCCATATCGAGTTCCGTTGAAGGATAAAAAAAACAAAGCTGATCTTTTGCGCTAATCTCTTTTAATGCAATTAATTGCATTGAATTAGTGTCAAAGAAAACATTGGGATTACAACTATGGTTTGTGTATTGTAGAAATTCGGGGGACAGAGAAATGTGTGTATTTGTATCAATCTGAATAGTAAGATAATTTGGAACATAAAAAGTGTTGCCTGCAAAAAAAACAGTTAATACATCTCCCATTTTGAAATTACTTAGCGAGACGAGAGACTTTTCTCCCGAGAGGGAATTAACAACAACGGCCGCAAATTCATGACTGCTAAAAACCGATGGTTTGTTTTTTATTGTTACAGGTTGAATCATAAGAAATAGAACAAGGCCGAGTAATTTTCATGAAAGTTATTAAGTCTATTTATTAAATCATAAAAAGTAGACAGCAAGTTTTCAACAAGCAGCAAAAATTATCTACATAATGATTTTATCGCAGCCGCATGCTTTGGATATGTGTTTGACAGGTCGTTTGCGTTTGCTAATTCAAAGTCTTCAAAATCAAAGCCAGGAGCAACGGTGCACCCAACAAAAGAATAGAGAGCATCATTTGCTGGTTTGCTTGCAAACCAGCAATTTGCCGGAACTACATATTGAAAAAGATCACCCTTCTCAATATTATTTCCAAGTGAAATAATATCCATTCTGCCATTATCTTGAATAATATATATTAGCAGAGGGCCGCCGAAATAAAAGTGCCAGCATTCATCACTTTTAATTCTATGAAAAGCAGAAAAATTTCCTTGTTCAAGTAAAAAGTAAATAGCGGTTGAAATTGATCTCGAACCATTAAATCTTTCAGGTAGCATTGTCTTATCAAGACGCTCTTTGCTTCTATAGTTTTCCTTATACCACCCACCTTCTGGATGAGGAAGAAGGCCGAATTTATTAATGAGTAAAGAAGGCGTCATAAGACTTTATAGGTTATCGTATTCATAAATTGGATCAATCCGACTACCGGGTTCCATTTCGCAAACCGGTTTTATGATACCATCATTTAGCCCATACACCCAACCGTGTAAGTGAGGGCGTTGTTCATTTTTCCATGCTTTTTGAACAATAGATGTTTTAGCAAGATTTAAAATTTGTTCACGAACATTTAATTCAACCAGCTTATTGGCCTTTCCCTCTTCAGTTTTTTCATTATTAATTTCAGCTTCATGCATGCGATAAACATCTTTAATATTTCTTAGCCATTTATTAATAATACCAAAAGACTCTTTACTCATAGCAGCCCTTACGCCTCCGCAACCATAGTGACCGCAAACGATAATATGTTTAATCTTTAGTACCTCCACCGCATATTCTAAAACGCTTAAAAGATTGATGTCTGTATGCACAACCATATTCGCAATGTTGCGGTGTACAAAAATTTCTCCAGGTTGCGTACCTGTAATTTTATCAGCAGGAACGCGACTATCACTACAGCCAATCCATAAAAATTCAGGTGTTTGAATATGAGATAAGCGGCTAAAAAAAGAAGGATCTTTTTTTACTTGTTCGATTGCCCAATTTTTATTTTCCTGTAAGAGTTTTTCGTAAGAATTTAGCATAAAGTATTTGTTACTAGGAAAAGCGGTTAAAATTAAATATTCATTCCTCCACAGGCGCTGATGGTTTGCCCGGTAATATAATTCCCCAGATCGCTTCCTAAAAAAAGACAGACATTTGCAATATCTTCTGCGCTAGCAAATCTTCCAAGTGGTATCAATGATTTATATTTATCAGCACTATTTCCATCTTTTAAATAACTTGTCATATCGGTTTCTACAAATCCAGGCGCAATCGCATTACATCTAATATTTCTACTTCCTAGTTCTTTAGCAACACTTTTTGTAAAACCAATAACGCCAGCTTTGCTTGCAGCATAACTACTTTGCCCAGCATTTCCCATCTCTCCAATAACGCTACTCATATTAATAATACTACCGCTTTTAGCCTTCATCATGGGCTTGATTACGTGCTTGGTCATATTAAAGACGCTATCAAGGTTTACGCGCATGACTTCGTTCCATTGTTCAGGTGTCATTCTAAGTAATAAATTATCTTTAGAAATCCCTGCATTATTTACACAGATATCTATTTGTCCGAATGCTGCAATAATATCATTTATCAGTTTTTCACAAGCATTAAAGTCAGCCGCATTGCTTTGAAATGCCATTGCCTTAGTTCCAAGTGCTTCGATTTTAAGAACAAGTGCGGCCGCTTTTTCGGCACTGCTATCACTAATATATGTAAACGCAATTTGAGCTCCTTGCTCAGCAAATTTTAATGCAACCGCTTCACCAATTCCTCTTGCAGCACCTGTGATAACAGCAACTTTTCCTTGTAATAATTTCATTTTTAGTATTTAATAGTAGATAATAAAAAGCAAAAGTAATATGGATGAAGGTATAAAAAAAATAACCTAGCTATTTATCATATTTAAAATTTCTTCTACAATAATTCTTTCATTGCTAAGCCTTGGTATTTTATGTTGGCCTCCAACTTGACCTTTTTTTTGTAACCATTTAGAAAAAGTTCCTTTGGGTAATGAGTGAATTTTTGGTAAACCAAGCGCAATGTCTTTATACCTCTTCGCTTCGTAATCACTATTAACATTTTTTAAAGCAATGTCAAGCTCCTCGGTAAATATTTTTAAATCAACAGGTTCTCGATCAAATTCAATGAGCCATTCATGGGCTCCGTTTTTTTCTTCAGAAAAATAAATAGGCGCTGCGGTATAATCCGAAATAATAGCGTTTGTTTTTTTGGTTGCAACAGTAATCGCAGCGTCTGAATTATCTACAATAACTTCTTCTCCAAAAGCGTTTATATAATGTTTCAGCCTTCCGGTTACTTTTATTTTATAAGGATCAACCGAAGTAAAAGCAATGGTGTCTCCTACAAGATAACGCCATAAGCCACCGGTAGTAGTAATTATTATAGCATAATTTTTACCAGGAATAACCTTATCCAGCCCAATTGTATTTGGAATTTTTTTTCCATATTCTTCAATGGGCATAAACTCATAAAAAATACCATGCTCTGTGAATAGCGTCATTCCATCATCATTTGGATTTTCCTGACCGGCAAAAAAACCTTCGCTTGCATTATATATTTCGAGGTAGTTTATTTTTTTACCAATAATTTTTTCAAATTGATCACGGTATGGAATAAACGAAACGCCTCCATTTATATAGAGCTCAAGATTTGGCCAAATATCTTTGATGTATTCCTTTTGCTTTATTTCTAAAATACGTTTGAGTAATAAAAGGGTCCACGTGGGAACGCCCGCTAAAGAGGTTACATTTTCGTTAGCGGTTGACTGAGCGAGCTTTTCAATTTTTTCTCCCCAATCGTCCATTAAGGCAACGCTAAGCTCCGGCGTTCGAAGCCACTGTCCCCAAAAGGGAGTGTTCTGTATTAAAACGGCGCTGAGGTCTCCATATTGAATATCTTCATTAAGTTGATTTATTTGGTGTGACCCACCCACCACCAAACCTTTTCCAGTGAGCAAATCGCTTGACGGAAAGTTGTTATAGTAATTAGTCAGCACATCTTTACTTGCTTTAAAATGGTTTTCTTGTAAACTTTCGTCGCTTACAGGAATAAACTTGCTTTTATTGTTTGTTGTTCCGCTGCTTTTAGCAAACCATTTAACTGGTGTATTCCAAAGTACATTTTCTTCACCTTTCAGCATCTGTTCAATATAAGGTTGCAGGTCTTCGTATTCATGTATGGGCACTTTTCTTTTATATTCTTTCAAAGAAAAAAGCGAAGAGAAGTTATATTTTTTTCCAAATTGAGTGTATTGAGCTGTGGTAACAAGGTCTTGCAAAACGGCTCTTTGCGCATCAATAGAATGGCTTGTCCAATTTTTAATTCGCCAAAGGCGCATCCTTGCCAACTTTGATATTGTTGAAGAAAGAAACTTCATGTATGGAAAGATAATTAAATTATCTCGTATGAATATTTATTATAAATCTTTCTTTATTGTCTAGCGGCTTGTTCGTGCAAATAATCTTTACGCTTGAGTTCAAAATTTCTTCCGAGGTAAAGGCTTCTTACTTGTTCATCGCTGGCAAGCTCTTCTGCGGTGCCGTGTTTAAAAATGGTGCCGTCAATTAATAGATAGGCTCGGTCACAAATTGAAAGGGTTTCGTTAACGTTGTGATCGGTTATTAAAATGCCAATGTTTTTATATTTAAGCTTCGCAATAATTTCTTGGATATCTTCAACGGCAATAGGGTCAACACCAGCAAAGGGCTCGTCCAATAAAATAAATTTAGGATTAACAGCCAATGCGCGGGCAATTTCGGTTCTCCTTCTTTCTCCACCACTAAGTGTATCCCCATTATTTTTTCTAACATGCTGAAGTCGAAATTCATTTAGAAGGGATTCGAGCTTTTCTTTTTGCTCCTCTTTATTTAATTTAGTCATTTCCAAAACGGCTATAATATTTTCTTCTACGCTTAGCTTTCTAAAAACACTTGCTTCCTGGGGTAGATAGCCAATGCCCATTTTTGCCCGCTTGTACATAGGGGCTTGCGTTATTTTTGAATTGTTTAAAAAAACATCTCCACTATCGGGCTTTACTAAACCTACCACTTGATAAAAGGAAGTTGTTTTTCCTGCGCCATTAGGCCCAAGCAACCCAACAATTTCGCCTTGACTTACCTCAAAAGAAACATTATTAACAACAGTTCTGTTGCTATATCTTTTGACTAAGTTTTTGGTATAAATAGTTAAGGGCTCTTGCATGTTTTTTACAAAAGTAAATTAAATAACAAATAAGTAAGTAATATTTTAATTATAAAAACTAAGAAATAGCAGATTATTTAGCAAACAGTCTTTGATAGTTTTTCTTTTGGTTATATCTTTATTTAAATATTGATTTCATGAAAGTAACAGACCATATTGGCCAATCGGATAAAACAATAATTTCGTTTGAGATATTACCACCGTTAAAGGGAAAGGGCATTCAGTCTTTATATACGCATCTAGACCCATTGATGGAATATAATCCTGCGTTCATAAATGTTACCTATCATAGAAGTGAACATACGTTTAAAAAAAGATCTGATGGTTCTTTTGAAAAAGTGGTTGTGAGAAAGAGGCCTGGCACAGAATCTATTTGTGCGGCTATTATGAATAAATATGAAGTGGACACTGTTCCGCATTTAATTTGTGGAGGATTTGGTGTTAGCGAAACAGAAGATGCCTTAATTAATTTAAATTATTTAGGAATAGACAATGTATTGGTGTTAAGGGGAGATGCTGCAAAGAACGAGTCGGCGTTTGAGCCAGAACCGGGTGGTCATAAATATGCGATTGATTTATTAAAGCAGGTCGTTAATTTAAACGAGGGTATTTATTTAGAAGAGGATTTAAAAAACACCTCTAAAACAAAGTTTTGTATAGGTGTGGCAGGTTATCCCGAAAAACATTTTGAAGCGCCTAATATGGAGAGCGACTTAAAACACTTAAAAGCAAAAGTAGATGCAGGGGCAGACTATATAATAACCCAAATGTTTTTTGATAATGCCAAGTATTTCTCTTTTGTAAAATCATGTAGAGATCTTGGAATTAAGGTTCCTATTATTCCAGGTTTAAAGCCAGTTTATACTAAAAAGCAGCTCACTATATTACCTAAAACCTTTCATATAGACTTACCAACACCCCTATCCGAAGCGGTTGCGAGCTGTAAAACTGATTTAGATGTAGAAAAGATTGGACAGGAGTGGCTTTTAGAACAATCCAAAGAGCTAAAAAAAGCTGGCGTCCCAGTGCTTCACTATTATACATTAGGCCGACCACAACTAGTAGCCAATGTTGTAAAAGCGCTTTTATAAGTAATAACCACCAGTAAAAATCAGTATAAATATAATAAATGAGGTAAAACTGCGTTTATGGGTATAAACAAAGTGTTTATGCCAAGATATTATAATGTACAAGAGGTGGTTATTGTTTCCGGAACAGAATTTACCAACAGAGAACAGCGTAAAAAAAACCAAACCAAACACCATAATCCACATCAGCAACGGTCACTCAAGGAAGCTTGTTGGAATGGTCAACTTAAAGAAATGATGCCCGAAATATTTAATGATTTTTCAAAAGACTCGACACTTTTTTTATGGCACATGAAAGAGTGTAACAATATTTTTACATTAGAGTTAGCCGAAAGTCCAAATCAAATAGATTTTTCAAAATCAATAGACCCTTATTTATTTATGGAGCTGCAGGAGTATAATTAAAAACAACTTAGCAATAATGGCATTATAATATAGAAAACAAAAACCCCGAAATTTTCGGGGTTTTTTATGCGGCTTCAAATATTTTTCTTTTTAAAGAATTACATAGGAAACGGAAGCCTTGTTTTCATTGGAGTTGGATAGTTTACTTAGGATATGGATTGCTTGTTATCTGATATAAAAGTAAATGCTTTAAAAGTCCCCGTCAAGCAATCGTTTAATAAAGCTATAAAAATGGGTCTTTACACTTGTTTATGTTAAGTAATGATACTTAAACACCTACAACAAGTATATTATTCTTGGAATTACTGTGTCAATAAATATCCCCAGGCATTATCGAAAGAAGTAATTGCCTTTCCAGAAAGATCTTTATACTCATTTTTATCATTTTAACTAAAAACAAACACGATATTAAACTAACGATTGTTAGTTTTTGAACTACATTTATTATATTTGATTAAAATATACCAACATGTCATTACACGATCTGGAAAAAACTTTTCAAGATAAAATTGATAAGGAGATAAAAATAGAACCAAAAGATTGGATGCCAGAAGCATATAGAAAAACGAATCTCAGGCAGATAAGCCAACATGCCCATAGCGAAATTGTAGGAATGTTGCCAGAAGGGAATTGGATAACTCGTGCGCCTTCTTTAAAAAGAAAGGCGATATTAATAGCTAAGGTTCAAGATGAGGCTGGCCATGGTTTGTATTTATATTCTGCTGCTGAAACGTTGGGGACAAGCAGGGAGCAGATGGTAGAAGATTTGAATAGCGGAAAAGCAAAATATTCTTCTATTTTTAATTATCCAACGCTAACCTGGGCGGATATGGGCGCAGTAGGATGGCTGGTTGATGGTGCAGCAATATTAAATCAGGTAATGTTGTGCAGAACATCTTATGGTCCTTATGCAAGAGCAATGGTTCGTATTTGTAAAGAAGAAAGCTTTCATCAACGTCAGGGATTTGAAACCCTGTTGGTGCTTAGCAAAGGAACAAAAGAACAAAAAGCAATGTGTCAGGATGCTATTAACAGATGGTGGTGGCCAAGCTTAATGATGTTTGGTCCAAAAGATAGCGAAAGTACTAATAGTGATCAAAGTATTAAATGGAAAATAAAAAGAAAAACGAACGATGAGCTTCGTCAACAGTTTGTTGACATGATTACTGAGCAAATAAAACTTTTAGGAATGACGCTCCCTGACGAAAGTATTCGATGGAACAAACAAAGAAATCATTATGATTTTGGTGAAATAAACTGGGATGAATTTTGGAGTGTTGTAAAAGGAAACGGCCCATGCAACAAGCAAAGGCTTGAAGCAAAAAACAAAGATCATCAAGAAGGGCTTTGGGTTAGAAAAGCCGCATTGGCTTATGCAGAAAAAAAACGATTACGCGTAACAGTTAAAGTAGCATAACTTAAAAAAACAAGCATGAATATTCAAATAAGAAAGTGTTATTACGGAGATATACCCGAAGAAAATAATTCTGGTGCTGGCACCCAGTCGGCATCTAATGAGTCGCTGTGGCCTTTGTGGGAAGTTTTTATTCGAAGCAAGCAGGGACTTGACCATAAACACGCCGGAAGTTTGCATGCTGCAGATGCGCAAATGGCGATGGAGAATGCGAGGGATGTGTATACAAGAAGACAAGAAGGCGTTAGTCTTTGGGTAGTTGAGAGTAAAAATATCCACGCGAGTAATCCAGATGAAGCAGAAATGTTTTTTGAACCATCTTCGGATAAGGCTTACCGTCATCCTACATTTTATGATTTACCAGACGAAGTAAAACACATGTAATCGCTATTAATTAAATAATTCGACTTTAGAATAATAATCAATGAACCAGCACCAACAAATAAATGAATCAATAAAGTGTTTAATTGATCAAACGCTACATTTAGCAGATACTTGCTTGATACTAGGACAACGAAATAGCGAATGGTGTGCGCATGGGCCTATATTAGAACAAGATATCGCTATCACAAACATTACACTAGATTTAATAGGTCAAGCCAGAAATTTTTATCAATATGCTGCAAAGCTATTAGTGGAGTATGAGCAAAAGCAAGCAACAGAAGACACGTTGGCTTATTTGAGAACAGAAAGAGAATTTAAGAATTTGTTGATTTGTGAGTTACCTAATGGCGATTGGGCAAATACGATTTTACGTCAGTTTTTTTTCAGCACATTTCAGGTATTATTATTTGAGGAAATGTCACACTCAAAAGACGCCCAACTTTCTGCTATTGCAATTAAGTCCATTAAAGAAACAAATTACCATGTTAAATGGAGCAGCGAATGGGTAATAAGATTAGGTGATGGAACGGCGGAAAGTAAAGAAAGAATGATAAATGCGGTAGATAATTTATGGATGTATACTGGAGAGTTTTTTATTCCTGCGAAATATGAAACAATAGATGTTGTTTTATTAAAAGAAAAATGGTTGCAGAAAGTAAAAGAAGTTTTTGATGAAGCGACATTAATAATACCAGATAAAGGCTTTATGCAATCGGGTGGAAAATTAGGAGCGCATACAGAACACCTTGGATTTATTTTATCAGAACTTCAATATTTACAACGAGTACACCCGGGTGCTGAATGGTAATAGATAATTAACTATAACAATGCCAAAAAGTGAGGCACAAAAAGAACTGGAAGTATATCGTAAAACAGGCGATGCGTATTTAAGCAATGAAGATAAAAATATGAACTTCAGTAAAAGTGATAAGCCTAATAAAAACATAAAAGAAGAGATTCTTTTAATACTTCAACAGGTTTGTGATCCTGAGATACCTGTGTTGTCCATCCTTGATTTAGGAATTGTAAGAGGGATAATACCTATTGATGATGAAATAGAAATAATCATAACACCTACTTATTCTGGCTGTCCGGCAATGGATGCTATAGCAATAGATATAAAATTAAAACTAATTGAATACGGCTATAAGAAAGTAAAGGTTTCCTATACATTAAGTCCTGCTTGGACTACGAGCTGGATGACGCTAGAAGGAAAAAATAAACTTAAGCAATATGGAATAGCTCCGCCAAATGATAAAAACGAAAAAGATTTTCAAAAAAGAATCAACAACTTGCTGTTTAAGGAAGAAGAAAATATAGAATGTCCACAATGTCATTCTACGCATACAAACCTATTGAGTCAGTTTGGTTCTACAGCTTGTAAGGCACTTTATCAATGCTTAGATTGCAGAGAGCCGTTTGATTATTTTAAGTGTCACTAATATTCTTAACTTTAGCCTTATATTAATAATTAAGAAATGAATATTGCCATTTATTTAGAGGAGGCGGCCCAGGTTTCAGTAGCGTTTGTAATTGGTGCTATTCTTGGTATTGAAAGAGAGTTTAGAAGTAAGCCAGCTGGTTTTAGAACAATGATATTAATATGTGTGGGATCTTGTTTATATACCATTCTTTCGCAAGAGCTTGGAGGCATCGCAAGTAGCGATCGAATAGCTAGTAATATAGTTACGGGCATTGGTTTTATTGGCGCTGGTGTAATATTTAAAGAAGGCATTTCTGTAAATGGCCTCACTACAGCGGCTTTGATATGGGTAACCGCTGCTTTAGGAATGGCTATAGGGTATAAAAATTATCCACTTGCAATAGTGGTTACCGCCGTGGTAGTGGTTGCGTTGTTTGTATTAGAGCCCGTTCAAAGATTTATTAATAGATTCCATCGGGTTAAAGATTATAAAATCAGGACTGTTGAAATTGGAAATGATTTTAAATTAGATTTGGAAACATTTTTTAGTTCCAAGGATCTCACATTTAGATGCATGAAAATTTTAAAAGATAATTTTGATGCAGTATATACTTATAGAATCAGTTCACCAGACAGAAATTATGATTTAGTAAATCATTTTCTTTTGGAACACCCTGGGGTAAAAAGTTTTGATGTTTAATTTAAAATAAAAAAATGGCGAGCATCTTATTAGAAATAAAAAACAGCATTGGTTTAATAACCTTAAATAGGCCAGAAAAGTATAATTCATTTAATCGGGAAATGGCCTTATTGTTGCAAGAAAAACTAGACGAGTGTGCGGAAAATAAAACGGTCAGGTGTATATACATAACAGCAACGGGTAAAGCATTTTGTGCTGGCCAGGATCTTGGAGAAGTAACGGGGGAAAACCCGGCAACATTTGATAAAATACTCCTAGAGCACTATAATCCCATTATTAAAAAAATAAGAACAATACCGAAGCCTGTAATATGTGCTGTAAATGGCGTAGCGGCTGGTGCGGGAGCAAACATAGCCCTATGCTGTGATATTGTTATTGCAAGTGAGAATGCAACATTTGTGCAAGCTTTTTCTAAAATAGGACTTATACCAGATTGTGGAGGCACCTTTTTTTTACCAAAACTGATTGGTTTTCAAAAAGCAACCGCATTAATGTTTTTGGGCGAAAAAGTAACCGCAATAGAAGCAGAAAGAATGGGGATGATTTATAAATATTTTTCTACAGAAATTTTTCAAGAGGAGTCGATAAAAATAGCAAACACATTGGCTTCAATGCCTACGAAAGCTTTTGCATTAACAAAACAAGCGCTCAACGAATCAATGCAAAACAATTTAGAGCAACAACTTCAACTAGAAGATAAGCTTCAATATATTGCAGCTCATACAAAAGATTATAACGAAGGCGTAAGTGCCTTTTTAGAAAAAAGAAAACCCCTTTTTATTGGCGAATAAATAAAAGCAAATGAGTTTAGAAAACGAAATCAATGCAAAAAAAGTAGTGCAGCATATGATGCAACATGATTTGTTTAGCCAATGGCTGGGTATTGAAGTGTTGGAAATTAAAGAAGGGGTTAGTAAAATAAAAATGACGGTAAGGCCAGAAATGATCAATGGTTTAGGTATTGTTCACGGAGGAATAGCGTTTGCACTTGCAGACAGCGCATTTGCATTTGCTTGTAATAATCGAAACAACCTATCTGTTGCGTTAGACACATCCATCAATTTTTTAAAACCCGTTCATGTAAACGATATATTAATTGCTGAAGCAAAAGAAATTCACAATGGAAGATCCACTGGATTATATCACATTTCCATCACCAATCAGATTGATAAAGAGGTAGCCATATTTAAGGGAACTTGTTTTAGAACAAATAAAAATTTGATATAAACTAGCAATGATTTACAAATTCAAAGATAGTATACCCGTTATAGATGCTAGTTCGTTTATACATCCACAAGCCTCTGTTATAGGAAACGTAATCATTGGTAAAAATGTATATGTTGGTCCGGGTGCTGCATTAAGAGGAGATTGGGGGCAAATAATTATAGAAGATGGATGTAATGTTCAGGAGAACTGTGTTGTACACATGTTTCCAGGAACAACTGTTTTATTGAAGGAAGGCGCACATATAGGACATGGTGCTATTATACACGGAGCTTTGATAGGAAGAAATTGTATGGTAGGAATGAATGCTGTAATTATGGACAATGTGATATTGGGAGATGAATGTATTGTGGGCGCCCTATCGTTTATCAAAGTAGGAGAAGTTTTTGAAAATCGAAGTTTAATTGTTGGCAACCCTGCTAAAAAAGTGAAAGAGGTTTCTGACGAAATGATAAAGTGGAAAACAGCAGGAACAGAATTATATCAACGGCTTCCTAAAGAAATGATGGAATTCTTGACAGTATGTGAACCATTAAGAACGCTGCCAACAGATAGAAAAATGGAATATCCGGAATATAAAAACTGGAAAGAAACAAAGCAGCAGTAATAATCAAATATTTCAATTAAAATAATAATCGCCCCTAAATAAAACAATCTACCTTTGCCCTTCATGGAAAAGTCAAACTTTGTAGACCAGATAAAAATATTTTGCAGAAGCGGACACGGTGGCGCGGGCAGTAAACATTTTCTAAGAAATAAGTTAACAGCTATGGGAGGCCCAGATGGTGGTGATGGTGGAAGGGGCGCGCATATTATTTTAAAAGGAAATTCACAATTATGGACGCTGTTACATTTGCGCTATTTTAAAAACGTATTAGCTGATAACGGTGGCAATGGTAGCGGAAATAATTCATCCGGCCGAAACGGACAAGATATCATCATAGAGGTTCCACTAGGAACTATTGCTAAAAGCGAAGAATCAGATGTATTAGAGGCAGAGATACTTGAACATGGTCAGGAGGTAATTTTAATGCGAGGCGGACGAGGTGGATTAGGAAATAGTAATTTCAAAACCTCAACTAATCAGGCTCCAGAATATGCACAACCAGGTGAAGAAGGACAAGAAGGAATAAAAGTATTGGAGCTTAAGGTGTTAGCAGATGTAGGATTAGTTGGATTTCCTAATGCAGGAAAGTCGACATTACTATCAAGTATAACCGCAGCGAAAGCCAAAATAGCCGATTATGCATTTACTACAATTGTACCTCAATTAGGGATGGTAGAATATAGAGATTCGAAAAGTTTTTGTATGGCGGATTTGCCGGGTATTATTGAAGGAGCAGCAGAAGGTAAAGGTTTGGGACACCGGTTTCTTAGGCATATAGAAAGAAATTCCGTGTTGTTATTTTTGATACCTGCAGATAGCAAAGACCATCGAAAAGAATTTGATATATTAAAATCGGAGTTAGAAAAATACAATCCCGAAATGCTGCAAAAAGATTTCGTTATTGCAATTAGCAAATCTGATATGTTGGATGGTGAACTTAAAGAGGCCATAGCAATAGAATTACCCAAAAATATTCCACATGTTTTTATTTCATCTGTTACGGGTGATCATCTGCAAGCATTGAAAGATTTGTTGTGGAACACACTAAATACAACAAGGGTATAAATATTTAGACAAATAAAAAGATGTCAAGAAGAATTCTTTATTTCATCAATCCTATTTCTGGCACAAAAGACAAACAGCGCTTATTAGAGCTTATTTCACATCGCACAAAAAAGGCAGGAATTGATTTTGAAATATTGAATACAATCAAGTCGGGCGACTACTCATTTCTCCCAGAAAAAATTACCACAGAAAAAATTACCGATATTGTTATTTGTGGAGGAGACGGAACCATTAGCAATATTACTTCCTACATAAAAGGCCTATCGGTTAATGTAGGAATAATTCCAATGGGGTCAGGAAATGGATTGGCTTTTGCCGCGGGCATTAGCAGAAATCCCAAAAAAGCATTAGAAATTATTTTTGATGGAAAATCAAGATGGATAGACGGATTTACTTTAAATAATCATTTTAGCATTATGCTATCAGGTCTTGGATTTGATGCTCAGGTTGCGCATGATTTTTCACAGCAAAAAAAGAGAGGTTTGTTTACTTATATTATTCAGGCCATGAAAAACTTTTTCAAGACAAAAAATTATCCTTTTTCAATAGAAGTTAATAATCACACAGTTCATGTAGAAGCTTTTTTTATTTGTATTGCTAATAGCAATCAATTTGGAAATAATATAACAATTGCGCCAAAAGCAAGTTTGAGTGATGGGCTTTTAGATATCATCATTGTTACTAAAATGAAAAAAATAAAAACAATGTTCTTATTATTCAAACATATTTTTCAAGGAAAGGCACAAGAGAACGCAGGATTATTATCTAGCAAAAAAGGTATAATATATATACAGAGCGCCAATATCAAAATAATAAATACCTTAAGCGCACCATTGCATGTTGATGGAGAACCCGTAGAATCGAGTGAAATAGTTGAGGTAAAAATTATTCCAAATGCTATTAAGCTGATACAGCCGATTTAGATTTCTTTACTATAAACAATAAAACAGTTAAGCACATTATCAGCATCATTGCTACAAATTGATGCATTACGCCACATAAAATAAAAACGGGCGTGTTGGTAGCGTTTAATAATGTACATATGCCTAGAATAATTTGTACCATTAATAAAATTAAAAAAGAGTTTCTTGTTTTATTAAATAAACTATTGTTTTTTATGCAGCGGCTTTTAATAAAAAACCAACATGAAAGAATAAAAATTAAATAACCCATACCTCTATGCATAAATTGAACCATGATATTATTGTTAAAGAGATTCTTAATCCAGGGAGCTTGTTCATTTATTTCGGCAGGAAAAAAACGGCCATTAATAGTAGGCCAACTTGGAGCTGAGGCGGCGGCTTTTAATCCAGCCATAAATCCGCCAAATACAAATTGTACAAACACGAGACACAAGATTGTTAAAAGAATATTTTTAATTTTTTTATCGTACACAATATTATTTAGAAAGAAGGATGATTGAGATAGCGCAAACCAAAGGGTATAGTTTAATAAAATAATTGCAGCAATAAAATGGGTGGTTAATTCAATGTGACCAACAAAATATTTTTCAGGCACCAAACCGCTTTTAACCATCAACCATCCAATTGCGCCTTGCAAGGCACCTAAAAAAAACAACATCACCATTGGAAAAGTCATGGACTTGTTGAATTTCTTTTTAATAATAAAGTATACAAACCCAATTATAAAGACCAAGCCCATAGCTCTTGCCCAAAGCCTATGAAACCATTCCCAAAAAAAGATAAACTTAAAATCTTTCAGCGAAAAAAAGGGATGTACATATTTGAACTGATCAGTTTGTCTGTATTTGTCAAATTCATTCTGCCAAGCAGTATTATTTAACGGAGGAAGCACACCAGTGATTGGTTTCCATTCTGTAATCGATAGGCCAGATTCTGTTAGTCTTGTTATCCCGCCTAATAAAACCTGAAATACAATCATGGCTACACCTATAAGTAACCATATTGCAATTTGTTTGTTATTTTTCTGTAATGTTAAATCGGCTGACATATTCGCAAAGGTAATACTGAAAAATTTCTTATCATCAGTTGAATGAACTTTGCTGTAATTTTATAGATAATTATTAAACAGACGATGTTAGAAAAGTATTATGATAAAGATAAAATAGAAGCTGGAATAGATGAGGCTGGAAGGGGTTGTTATGCTGGACCTGTATTTGCAGCAGCGGTAATTTTGCCAAAGGATTTTTATCATCCCTTATTAAATGATAGTAAAAAGCTCTCAAAAAAAAGCCGAGAATTATTAAGGCCAATTATTGAAAAAGAGAGTATTGGTTTTGGGGTTGCGATGGTTGATAATAATGAAATCGATGTAATTAATATTTTACAGGCTTCCTTTAAAGCCATGCACTTGGCAATAAATAAAATAAAAAAAACACCCGAATTGCTGCTAATAGATGGAAACAGATTTAAGCCATATAAAAAAATAGCGCATCATTGTATCATTAAGGGCGACGGCAAGTATTCAAGCATTGCCGCCGCAAGCATATTAGCAAAAACGTATCGTGATGAGTATATGCAAAAAATACATGCAGAATACAATGACTATAGATGGGATAAAAATATGGGATATGGAACGCTGGATCATAGATTAGCCATAGAAGAATACGGCTTGTGTAAATATCATCGGAAGAGTTTTAATATAGCCCCCAAAAAATAAATTAATTTTCAGCAATTTTTTGGTGATATAATAAATCCGAAATAATAGGAAAATGATCGCTAAGCTTTTTTTCAATTCGTTTATATTGTAAAACCTCGAAGTGTTTATCAACGAAAATATTATCAATTCTTAAAGCTGGAGAAATTCCGTCAAACGTAGCACCCACCCCAAATCCTTTTTCTGTAAAAGCGTTTAACATACCCTCTCCTATGGTGTTGTATGCATAACTATTTGGAACGTCATTGAAATCACCGCACAATATTACAGGGTAAGGACTTTCGCTTAAATTCTTTTTTATAAAATCACTTTGCATATGCCGATTAACTATTCCAATTTTATATTTAGATAGAATGTTTTTAGATTCTATAATATCGTTTTCGTCGCTCATGCTTGGGTGGTTAAGATAAATTCTATTATGTTCAGATAAGCGTAAGGTTTGTAAATGAATGTTTACAACCCTAAAAGTGTCATTGTTTTTTACGATGTCAATGTATTGAAAGGTAGAATTATAATTGTGGGGATTAAGCGTAACCGTTTCCTTTTTAATAATTGGATACTTACTGAAAATGATGATACCAAAGTGATGCTTAGTATCAAAATCAAACATCGGATTGAATGAATAGTAAAAGTTTTTTAATCCTATTTTATTTGGAAATTCAGCAATATTGTTGATGCATTTGCTTAAACTGTCTCCTGCTACCATCTCCTGAAAACATACAACATCTGGATTAATCTGATTTATCAATTCAAACATTTGTACTTTTTTTTCGGGATGAGATTTATATTCTAGAATATTAAACAGTTCAACATTCCAGCTCATAACCCGAATAATGCTATTTTTTTTATTAAACAAAAATTCATTTTTTACATGCAGCGGAAAAATTTCTTTGATAGGTGACCAGCATATAATTAACACAATAAAACTAAGTAGAGAACGAACGGGTTTTATAAAAAGCCAAAACACTAAAAACAACAGGTTAATAATAAGAAGATAAAAACCAGCAGAAGACAATAAACCTAAAAACCAAAACTTTCCATTAAAAATAGAATTGCCATAACAGCTAAACAAAAAGCAAAGTCCAGCTAATATATTTAAAGTGACGATGATCGACCTTGCTGTTTTTCTAATAATTTGCTTAGCCATAATTAAAGATAAGAATCAAAAGAATAATAGTATTCAAAAAATAACCGAGAAATTATTTTTCTTCTGCTGAAGAGTTTTGCAGAAATGTTTTTTCTTCTGCTGAAAGCGAATCAAAGCCCTGCGCGTTAATTTTATCTAACAACGCATCTATTTTCTGCTGATTATTATAGTCGGCTTTATTGTAAGACTCACTATTGATAGCAGGATATATTTTTTTATTTTTAAATGAATTGGCGCCTTTCGTTTTTTTTGGTGTAAATAAATTAAACAACTGGAAATAAAAACTATTCATCCAGGCGCCAGGGTTTTTTCCTTTTTTTAATAGAACAATAAAAACAATACCGGCTAATAGTCCGCCAAAATGTGCTAAAGCGGTTTCGCTATATAGCGAATGAAAGCCTAAAAAATTAATAGCTAGATAAACGATAAATAAAACCCAAACAGGAATTCCCTTTCGAATGTGCGTTAGTATTCTATGATTGGGAGATAAAAATGTAGTTGCCCCTGCAATGGCTAATATGGAAGGGTTTGCGCCAATTAGAGTAGAGGCAGAAGAATTGACGAAAAAAAATGCATGGGCACCCATAAAAAACAAGCCGCCCAATAGTCCACCATAGATATAGATTGGTATGATTTTATCATTTCCCGAAAGCTCTTGTAATAAATAACCAAAAGTCCACAACCAAAACATGTTACTCAGCAATCGCCATAAGCCTTGACTTGTATCGCTAAACATAAAAGAAAGTAAGGTCCATGGGCGTTCAATGAAATTAGAAAAGTTTGACGGAAGCTCGAACCATTGAACTACTGCACTATTATATGTTTCGGCAGATTGCTGATAAAAAAAGTAAGTAACCTGAAGTGTTAATAGTAGCAGAAAAAAAATAGCATTAAGTGTAATTAATGTCATTAATGCATTCTGTTCATTTCCTAAAGAAAAACGATTTTTAGGTGCAAGATTTTTGTATTCTATATATCTATCAGATTCGCCCATAAAAAATTAATAAAAGTTTTTTTTATCTGTTTTGTTCCAATAAAGTACAATTAAAAACCCAACGATAGCTCCGCCTACGTGAGCAAAGTGCGCAACATTATCGGCTGCTGCATTGGCAATACCACTAAAAATATCAAAAGCTAAAATTCCTATAATAGCCCATTTGGTTTTAATCGGAAAAGGAATAGGAAAAATAAAAAGCTGTGTATTAGGGAACGTGTATCCATAAGCCGCAAGAACACCCATGATTGCACCAGACGCACCAACGGTAGCATTTCTTCTCAGTATATCTGTATACATTGATTGCTCTTCGGCACTAAGAATTATATGATCAAAGGCCCAGTAATCATGTACATAACTTCCTAATTGTGCAAATCCTGCGGCTATGCCGCAGATTAAAAAGAAAGCTAAAAATCTTTGAGGGCCCCACATTCTTTCCATCATACTTCCAAACATCCATAGGCCAAACATATTAAGCAATAAATGAAAAAAGCCACCATGCATAAACATGTGGGTAATCAATTGATAAGGCTTAAATAATGGTGAATAAATATGATGTAGTGCAAACAGATCGTTTACTTTATTTGCATCATTCATTCCACCAAAAGCGGTTTGAGCGAAATAAACCAATGCGTTAATGATAATTAAATTTAAAACAATGGGTGGGGTATCGCTAAAGCTATTTCTTGAATTCATAAAATAAAGGTAGGGGTTAATTTATTTTAAAGTTAGTAATGCAACACATTCAATGTGGTGTGTATGAGGAAACATATCTACGGCTTGTATTTTTTCTAGTTTATATTTTTCAGAAAGCAAGGCAATGTCTCTCGCCTGTGTGGCGGTATTACAGCTTACGTATACAATTTTTGGCGATTGCATTTCCAATAGTTTTATGATCAACTTTTCGTGCATTCCTGCTCTTGGAGGATCGGTAATAACAACATCGGGCTTTCCATGGGTATTAAAAAAAGCGTCATTGCAAATTTTGATAACATCGCCAGCAAAAAAATGGGCATGATTAATATTATTGAGTGCTGCATTTTTTTTCGCATCTTCAATAGCATCTTCAATTACTTCTACGCCGATAATTTTTTTCGCATGTTCGCTAATGAAGATTCCAATACTCCCTGTGCCACAGTACAAATCATACACGGTTTCTGTGCCCGTAAGAGCGGCAAATTCTTTGGTAATGCTATATAGTTTTTCTGCTTGTTTGGTATTGGTTTGAAAAAAAGATTTTGGGCTAATGATAAAATTGAAGCTGCCGAGTTTTTCAGTAACATATCCCTTACCGTAATAAACTTGTGGAACAAGGTCATAAATACTATCATTCCACTTGGGATTAATGGTATAAAGCAATGTGGTTATAGAGGGTACTTTTTTTAATAAATGATCTAATAGTAAAACCCTGTCAGATTCTGCATCGTGATTTAAACAAATGTTAACCATCAATTCACCTGTGCTAGTGAGTCGGATGATAATATTTCTTAACCATCCTGTATGATTTCTGATATCATAAAATTCAAATCCCATCTCTGTAGCAAAGGTCCTGATGGTATTTCTGATATCATTATTTACGCCATCCAATAAATGACATTCCTGAATATCAATAATTTTATCAAAGATTCTTGGGGCATGATATCCAAGCGCATTTTGTTGTATTAAAGCAGCATCGGTATTTATTTCTTCATTTGTTAAAAACCGTTTGTTGCTAAAAGTAAATTCAAGTTTATTTCGATATTCTGTGGTATTGTCGGAACCTGCAATAGGTAATAAAACAGGAATCTCTGTTTTTCCAATGCGCGTGATATTTTGTACAGCTTCTTGTTGTTTAAATTGCAATTGTTTTTCATAGGGAAGCATTTGCCATTTGCATCCTCCACAGAGTCCAAAATGTTTACAGAAAGGAACTAGTCTATCGTTAGCCGGTTTAATAATTTTAATGGCCCTACCTTCTGCCCAATCTTTTTTGTTTTTTACAATCTGTATATCTACAATATCTCCAGGAACAGCCCCAGAAACAAAGAGTACTTTTCCATCATGTCTTACAAGAGATTTTCCTTCAGCAGCATAATCGGTTATGGTGATATTTTCTAATATCGTAATACTTTTATTTTTTCGCACAATGCAAAATTAACCTTTATCGAAACAAAAAAAATTGTTAATGAAATGTAATTTTCTTCTTTTATATAAATCATAACTATTGAAAAACTCTTTTATTTGAATATATTTGTTCATAAAATCAGACGCATGAAAAAAATATGTTTACTTCCTTTATCGCTGCTTTTTTCAGCATTTTCATTTTCTCAAACATTTACCGTTACATTAAAAACGCCAAGTTATAAAGGAGGCGTAGCTTTTCTGTGTTATCACATGGGAAAAAACTTAAATATTGAAGATTCTACTGTAGTCAATACGCAGGGTGTTGCTGTTTTTACAGGAAATAGGACATTGCCAGGAGGTATTTATTCCATCGTTTTTCCGGGCAAAAGATTAACAATGGATTTTTTTATAGATAAACAACAAACAATTGAAATTATAGCAGACAGTGCCGATTTAACTAATGCGGTGGTGAAAGGATCTAAGGAGAATGATCTTTTTCAACAGTATCAGCAATATGTAGTGTCAAAAGGAACCCAAATGCAAGTAGAAAAAATCGGGTATAGTAATTCAAGAACAAAGAAAGACTCTTCGCTTCATGAAGAAAACTACGCAAGATTAAATAAAGAGCTTAATGAATTTAGAGACAGTATAATTCTACATTCCCCGCAATCAATGATGACGCTGTTTTTAAAAACAATGAAAGAGCCAGAGATACTTTATCGGTCACCAAAAAACAGAAAAGACTCAGTTGAAAATTTTAATTATTATAAAGCACACTATTGGGACGGCATAACGTTTATGGATGACCGAATTTTAAGAACGCCTTTCTTTTTACCGAAGCTGGAAAGATATTATAGAGAAGTGATTCCTCAGTCGTCAGATACAATAATAAACGATATTGACTATAAGCTTTTACTCGCACGTACTTGTCCTGAAATGTATAAATTTTTATTAAACTGGCTTACAGATGAGTACATCAATCCTAAATATATGGGGCAAGACGCCATCTTTGTTCACTTGTTTGAAAAGTACCACAGTAAGGGTGTTAGTAGTTGGTTAAATGAAAAACAGATGGAAACAATTTCAAGAAGAGCGTATATGCAAATGAGTAATTTAATCGGGGTAAAGGCGGCAAATATTGACATGGTAGATTCAACAGGTAAGAAAAGAGCATTGTATGATCAGCCGGCCGACTATATGCTGATTATTTTTTGGGATCCAACATGTGGGCATTGTAAAGAAGAGCTACCGAGAATTGATTCTATTTACAAAGCGTCATGGAAGAAACACGGCGTAAAAATTTATGCTGTATTATCAGAAAATGATAAAAAAGCAGATTGGGTGAACTATATCATCGAGCATAATATTGGAGACTGGATACATGTTTATGAAACCAAAGAAATGGAAAAAAATATAGCAGATGCTCAAAAGCCTGGATTTAGACAGCTATTTGATGTAATTCAAACTCCAACACTTTTATTGCTTGATAATGAAAAAAGAATTATTGGTAAAAAACTTGGCTGGCAACAATTGAATGATTTGCTTGAAACAAAATGGGCTTCAAAAAAAGAATAACAACTAAATTAATCAGTCAATGAAGAAGTGTTTTTTTTTAGTAATTATTTTTGTTTCAAAAATTGCGTTAGCTCAAACAATTATTTCCTACGGCAACTATACCGTCTCTAAGGATGAATTTTTACGGGCTTATAATAAAAACAAAACACCGGTAGAGGATAAAGAAAAAGCAATAAGAGAATACACCGAACTGTATACAAATTTTAAGTTAAAAGTAAGGGCAGCGCAAGATTTACGAATAGACACCTTGAATCAAATAAAAAATGATGTAGAAAACTTTCGACATCAGGTAGAGGAAAACTATTTGAATGATGAAACTACCTTCAAGGTATTATTAAACGAGGCTTTACGCAGAAGTCAACAAGACTTAAGGGTTTTTCATTATTCAATACAAATGGATCCCAACGACAAATCTGAAGACACGCTACAAAAATATCAAACAATATTTTCTTTTTATAACAACCTAAAAAACGGAGCTCCTAATTTAAAAATACCTGAAGGAATTAAGGCTTCTGATTTGGGATACATCACCGTTTTTTCCTTACCGTATCAATATGAGAATATTGTTTATGGGCTAAAGGTTGGTGAATTTTCACAACTATACAGGTCTAAAAAAGCCTGGCATATTTTTCAAATAACAGAACAGCGAGAAAGTGTTGGTAAATGGAAGATTGCGCAAATACTTTTAACCTTTCCACCCAATCCAGATGACAATATAAAAACCAGCACTAAAAAAAGAATCGACTCTATTTATCTGTTATTAAAAAACGGAGTTGATTTTTCAAAAATGGCTACCAATGTGAGTGAAGATAAACTGTCGAATACAAATGGTGGAGAAATGCCAGAATTTGGAGTGGGGAAATTTGATTATTCGTTTGAAAAAGAAATAAACAACTTAAAAACAGATGGAGAAATTTCAAAACCATTTGAAACCGCATTTGGATATCACATCATCAAAAGAATTAAGTATACACCAACACCTCAATCTATAGATGATGAAAACCTTCAGTTTGAAATAAAACAGAAACTGATGCAAGAAGAAAGGATTAGGCTTGCTAAAGAAAAATTTTACACACAGATTTCAAAAAAGATTGGGCTTAAGCTTTATACTTCGGTCAAAGAAAAGGAATTATATAGATATGCCGATTCTGTAATTAGCAGTATAGAGGCTAAGGCAACATTGAGTCAGCCAATTAGCAATCAACCAATAATAGGATTTATAAAAGGCGCCCCATTAAAAGGAAAAGACTGGTTAGCTTATGTTAGAGACTATAAATTAAACAACGAATTATATAACGGTGAAACCAATGAACAGATTTGGAAAAGATACATAGAAACATCTTCACTAGAGTATTATAAAAAACATTTAGAAGAATTTAATGCAGATTTTGCTTATCAATTGCAGGAGTTTAAAGAAGGTAATTTATTATTTGAGGTAATGGATAAAGAAGTTTGGACTCGTGCCAGTACAGATTCGGTAGGGCTTTTAAAATATTATAATTCCAACAAAGAAAAATATATTTGGGGAGCAAGCGCTGATGCGTTGGTTATGAATAGTACAACAGAAGATTTGGCTCAGGAAATGATGAACGAGTTAAAGTCGGGTAAGACTTGGCAATCGCTAGTTGAATTAAAAGAAGGAGAAGTGCAGGCAGATAGCAACAGGTTTGAACTCATTCAAATTAACGCTTCGGCTTCAGCAACGCCTGGCTCCTATTCAGAAATTACCAAAAACTCCGATGGTACTGCAACTTTTATAAAGTATTATCAATTTTACCCTGCAGGCTTACAAAGAAGTTTTTCGGATTCAAAAGGATTATTAGTAAATGATTATCAAACGGTTGTGGAGAAAACCTGGGTTGATCAATTGAGAAAAAAGTACCCAGTAAAAATAAACGAATCCCTGCTGATAAATATTATAAAAGGGCAATAACCGCACAGGTAATAAGTGTAATTATCATATAAAAGAGGTATTGCATTCAAAATAGCTGTTTTTTTCTCTTCGCCGCATGTATAAAAAACTTAGCAAAAAATACTAAATAAATTAGTTTTTTAAAAAAAACCTCTTATCTTTGTCTCCGGCATTTAAATTAAACGATTTCAGATACATCACTTAAAAAAGAAAAAAATGAGTAACACAGAAAAATTAAAAGCGTTAAAATTAACGATGGACAAGATTGACAAAGACTTTGGAAAAGGGTCTGTCATGATGATGAACGAAAAGCCACCAATGGAACAAGGCGTTATTTCAACAGGATCAATTGGATTGGATGTTGCATTAGGAATTGGTGGATTGCCAAAGGGACGTGTAATAGAAATATATGGTCCTGAATCATCCGGAAAAACCACATTAGCTACGCATGTAATTGCTGAGGCTCAAAAAAGAGGAGGACTTTGCGCATTTATAGATGCAGAGCATGCTTTTGATAGTAACTATGCGCAAAAATTAGGTGTGGATATAGACAGTTTATTAATATCACAACCAGATTATGGTGAACAGGCTTTAGAAATTGCAGATAGATTAATTCTTTCAGGAGCTTTAGATGTTGTTGTAATAGATTCGGTTGCGGCATTAGTACCTAAGAGTGAATTAGAGGGTGAGATGGGAGATAGCAAAATGGGATTGCATGCAAGATTGATGAGTCAGGCTTTGAGAAAACTAACGGCTACAATATCTAAAACAAATAGTTGCTGCATCTTTATTAATCAGCTAAGAGAAAAGATTGGAGTGATGTTTGGAAATCCGGAAACAACAACTGGCGGAAACGCATTAAAATTTTATGCGTCTGTTCGTTTGGATATTCGCAGAATGGCACAAATAAAAGACGGAGATGAAGTAATTGGAAATCATATTAAAGTTAAGGTGGTAAAAAATAAAGTAGCCCCACCTTTCCGTCAAGCAGAGTTTGATATTATTTATGGTGAAGGAATTTCAAAGGTTGGCGAAATAATAGATATGGGAGTAGAAATGGGTATTGTTCAAAAAAGCGGTAGTTGGTTTAGTTATAATGCTGAAAAAATGGGTCAAGGAAGAGAGTCGGTTAAACAGCTTTTGATAGACAATCCTGAAATGGCCAATGAGATTGAGGCTAAAATAAGAGAGAAAATTAAAGAAATGCAAGCTTAGTTATTAGGCTTTAATATGTTTACAAATAGATTTTTTCAATTATTTCTATAGTTGAATAATATGGGTTAGTAATTAAATAATCATCCAACCGTCTTTTTCTAAAGACGGTTTTTTGTTTTTTGACTAAGTGTTTATATTTTTTGATTAGGACTTAATAAATTAGCTTAATTTCAAAGACACAAAAAAATCAACCAAAATGAAAAAGTTTTATTTTTTATTTTTATTCTCTGCCATAACATTTATGTCTCAGGCACAATGGAATCCTAATACTTCTGTTAATTTAGCCTTTTCAACTTCGGATGTATCAGATTTGCAATCTTTAGCAACCTCCGATGGTAAAACATGGATAGCTTTTTATACAAGTAGTGGAGGTGGATATCAAATGAGGGCGCAATTGCTTGATGTAAATGGATTTCCGTTATTGGGATCAAATGGTGTATTGGTAAGCAATCAAAATTCCGGCTCCGCCACTTACGTATTCAATATATGTATTGATGATCAAAATAATTTAATAATCGGACATCAGTACGAATCCGGAGGATCTCTCATTGCAGCTTTGTCAAAAGTAAATATAGACGGAACTTTACCTTGGGTAAATGACGTCGTATTAGGCCCCGGTTTAGCGGTATATCCAGCAGTTGATAACAATAATGACATTTTTGTTGCTTGGATTAATGAAAGTCCCTCCACATTAGTTATGCAAAAAGTGAGCAATAGCGGGTCTATATTATGGCCATCAAATATTTCCGTAACTGTTGACGCTACAAATACAACGCGCGGACAAATTGTAACCCATTCAAATGGAGACTTTACTTTATTGTTTCAAAAAAGAGCCGGTGTAATTAATACATTTTTATACGCGCAAAGGTATACCACAGATGGTGCTTCTATTTGGGCTGCGCCTGTTTTATTATCTAATTTAGGCACATCTGGTGCTAGATATTATAGCGTTTTTGCTGATGGAAATACTACCTATGTTGGATATTATGCAAGTGGTGGTTTTAGGTTCGCAGCCTTTTTACAAAAAATATCATCAGATGGAATATTGCCATGGGGACTTGATGGTTCGCCTATATCAACTTATTCAACAGATCCAGATCCAATACAAATGACAACCAGCGTTGCTCATTATCCTAATTCACCTTATGTATGGGCGGCAACAACATATTCGGATATCAATCAAAATAATTATGGGGTTTTTGTGCAAAAATTTGATACACTAACAGGTGCAGTGCAATTAGACCCATTAGGAAAAGAGGTTTATCCAATATCTGCAAGCAGAGATCAGTTGTGCGGAAAATTATCATTATATAATGACGGACCTGTTTTTTTAAACTATGATAACGACTATAAAATTTATGTAACAAGGTTAAATAGCAGTGGAGATTTTGTATGGACCAATCAAAGAACAGAGGTAAGTTCAACAACCTATACGCTTGGCAATCCAAAAGGTCGTTTTGCTTTCACTGATATTGTCAATAATCAAGCAGTTGCAATGTGGACAGAAAACAGAGGCGTGGAAGATAAGGGCTATGCGCAAAATGTACTAATTTCAAGCGGCCTGCCAATAAAATTAATAGAATTTAAAGGATTGATTAAGGATAAACAATCAAATTTATTCTGGGAAACATCTGCAGAAATAAATAACAAAGGATTTGAGATAGAAAAAAGTATTGATGGAAAAACGTTTAAAAAAATCGCCTTTGTAAACAGTTTGGCGAATAAAAACAATAGTGATACAAGACTAAACTATTCATTTATAGATAAAGAGGAGTTGTTTCCAAATAACTATTATCGTCTGAAACAAATAGACTTACAAGGCACATACGACTATACTAAAACGATATTATTGCGAGCAGAAAAAGAGGATATCTTTTTAATCAAAACGATATTTCCCACGCCAACGATAAAAAATTTAAATGTATCTTTTCAATCATCAACTCAAACAAAAGCAGATATAATTGTGCTAGACAATAAAGGAAAAATTGTTAAGAAAAGTTCGATAAATAGTCTTGTCGGTGAAAATAATATATCAATTGACGTTTCATCGTTTTCAAAAGGCATTTACTATTTAAAAATTATTAGCAATAACGGACAAATTGCTGAGCAAAAATGGATTAAGCAATAGTTGAAAAACGCTATCAATAAACAAGAATAAAAAGAATTTTTTAAAAATGACATTAACCATTGAAACGCCCACGTTGCTTTTTTCGGCATGCTCGTTAATATTATTAGCATATACAAACAGATTTTTAACAATAGCTCAATTAATAAGAGGACTCAAAAAAACATATCTTGAAAAAGAAAACCAAAGCATTTTATTAGAAATAAAAAATTTAAATCTTCGGTTATCATTAATTCGATACATGCAACTTTGTGGAGTGCTTTGTTTGTTTTTATCTGTATTTACAATGCTGTTGTTGTATGTAGGACTAATTAATTACGGAATTTATTTTTTTGGAGCTAGCCTACTTTTTTTGTTAGTCTCACTTGGTATTTCTTTTTGGGAAATTAGCATTTCGGTTCATGCGCTTAGATTGCATTTAAAAGACCTCATTGAAGAATAGAAAGTGCATTATAAAAAAAGTCTCGTAGTTTTTACGAGACTTTTTTTATATATAAATATCTAATTTATTTTCCTAAAATTCTGTTGGAAAATTCAGGGAAGCGAAGCATTCCTACAATCCAAACAAAAGCAGCAATAACAACAGGAGCAGTAGTTGACTGGCCATGTTCTAAGTGGGTAGCGATTCCGCCGCCCATATAAGCCACAAGCAACAAGGTTCCTATTACACCTGTGCGAGGTATAATAAATAGAACAATTGCAGCTAATTCAATAAATCCAAGAAGTTTAAAATTAACAGCATTTAGACCAAAGCTTTCTGCCATTTTTAAGCCTTCAGGATTGCCGGTAATTTTTCCATAAGCGCTTCCTAAAAAGACAAAAGCGATCAAGCTAGTAAGAACCCAAAAGATAATATTTTTTGTTTTTGTATTCATATTTTTAAGTTTAGAATTCAAATATAGTTAATAATTAACCTGTGAATATTTATAATCCTTTATTTTTTATTATGAAGCACTTTTGTGTTTTTTGAAAAACATACAAACAAATACTTCTGAAACTTGCTTTAATTTATTCCATTTTGTAATTGCTGGCTATCTATATTAATAAAACAATAAGATGCATACGTTTTTATTAAACAAGATTTGAGGGTATGGTATTCATTTGATACTTTCGCGTTCAATTTTATTAGATGATTATTTTTATTTTTCTGGTTTTACATTGGTATTTATCTTTATTTGGACAAACATTTTACCTTCATCGTTATGCTGCACATAAGATGTTTACCATGAATCCTTTTTGGGAAAAATGTTGGTATATATATTGCTGGATAACACAGGGGAGCTCTTATTTAAATGCGAGGGCATACGCGATTTTACATAGAATGCATCATGCATACAGCGACACAGAAAAAGATCCACATACGCCACATTTTTTTAAGGAAGTGTTTACCATGATGTTGCACACCAGAAAAATTTACAATGGAGTTTTAAACAACACTTTACAAATCGAAGAAAAATTTGACAAGAATTTTCCAGTGTATCCAACGGTAGATAAAATAGCAGACAGCTGGATAACAAGAATATTTTTTGCGATGTTATATATTGCTTTTTATATAGTGTTTGCAACTAGTTGGTGGATGTTTTTATTACTACCTATTCATTTTTTAATGGGTCCAATACA
>CANICR010000012.1 GCA_947466405.1 Chitinophagaceae bacterium
CCAACAATAAAAATGTTGGCGCTTTCATTTTTGGTAATGATTGGGCTAAGTTTAGTGATGGAAGGCTGGGATGCCGAAAAAGCCGAATCGCTTCAATTTAAAAATTATATATACTTTGGAATGGCCTTTTCTTTTTCTGTTGAAATGTTAAATTTACTGATGAGAAAAAAAATGAAAAAGAACAGAGTGGTAGAATTAAATGAACCGATGTTAAAAGATGATGAATAACGATTATTGATTCATCATTGTTGCAGCAACAATTCCAGCGGTTTCTGTTCTTAATCTATTCACACCTAAAGAAACAGGCATGAAATTATTTATCAACGCCAACGATATTTCTTCTTTACTAAAATCTCCTTCAGGGCCAATTAATATGATGGATGGATTGTGATCATTCGGCGAATTCAATACTATTTTTTCATGATCGTTTTCACAATGAGCAATATATTTTTCAGCGTATTGTTTGTTCGATATTATCTGTTTTACTGGGCAAGGTTCCGTTAATTGAGGCAGCCAGTATTGCTTAGACTGAAGCATGGCGCTTATCAAAATACAGCGAAATCTTTCAAATTTAAATTGTTGCTTTTCCGTTCGATCACACAATAAAGGAATTATGGTTGATACGCCAATTTCAGTAGCTTTTTCAAGAAACCATTCGAAACGATTGGTGTTTTTTATCAAAGAAATTGCGATAGAAATATTTTTCTTGGGTGGAGGTATTTTAGTTATTGCTGTTTTATTTACAATACATTTTTTTTTGTGCGCAACCGAAATAGTAGCATCTATTAAATTCCCTTTCCCATCTGTTAACTGCAAATTTTCACCCTCTGCCATTCTAAGAACTTGCACTACATGCTTAGAAGTGTCTTCATTTAATATCAATGAGGCATCCAAAACACCAAATGATTCGATATAAAAAATTGGATTAGACATTTTTTAAAATGGGCTTTCTTCATCAAATTCTCCATCATTCATTTTACTTCCTTTTTGAATATACATCCTAGCTTCATTTCCATTGGATTCTGATACAGGACGCCAATTTCCTTCTTTAGGCAAACCACCGGGATGACCTGTTTCCTGGCTTTCATCTTCAATAAATTTTTGAATATGCAATAATGCTTTTAGTTTAATGGTTTCTAAGCTACCATTTCTATGTTTGGCAACCTTAACAAAGGTTTCACCTTTATTGCTTTCACCAAATTCATTAGTCATATTTTCGTAATAATCGGGACGATATAAAAACATCACCATGTCTGCATCTTGTTCAATCGCACCAGATTCTCTCAAATCACTCAACTGAGGAATTTTATTTCCTTCTTTTCTTTTTTCAACCTCACGACTTAATTGCGATAATGCAATAATTGGAATTTGTAATTCTTTAGCTAAACTTTTTAAATCTCTAGAAATTTTGCTGATTTCTTGTTCACGGTTACTGTTTCTATCAGCTGTACCACTCATCAATTGCAGGTAATCAATAATGATCAATCCTATATTGTGTTTGTTTTTTAAACGACGGCATTTAGCCCTGAGTTCGAAAATATTCAATGCAGCAGAATCATCAATAAAAATGGGGGCTTTACTTAATTTTTCAATCCCTTTTTTATATAGCTGCTTCATTTCATGTTCTTCCAGCCTGCCTCTTGCAATTTTTTCTAGCCAAATTTCACTTTCGGCACTGAGTATACGTTGAACCAATTGCGAACTACTCATTTCCAAACTAAAGAAACCAACTGCAGTTGGTTTGGTAGGATGCATAGCTGCGCTTCGGGCTAAATTTAATGCAAAGGCTGTTTTACCAACTGAAGGACGTGCAGCTAAAATAATTAAATCAGTAGGTTGCCATCCATATGTTAATTTATCAAGTGATGGAAAACCGGTTGGTATTCCGGTAATATCTTCATCACGGTTACGCATATCCTCAATACGCTGAATCGTTTTAACCAAAACGGTATCAATACTATCAAAATTTCTACGTAAATGATTATTGGTAATTTCAAATAGCTTGCTTTCTGCATCATCAAGCATATCAAAAACATCAGTACTGTCTTCGTACGCCTGCCCTATTATCTCTCCGCTTATTCTAATAAGTTCACGTTGGATAAATTTCTGTACTACAATTCTTGCATGAGCTTCTATATTAGCAGAAGACACAACAGAGTTGGTTAATTTACTAACATAATAAGCGCCGCCTACAAATTCTAGGTCCTCTCTAAACTTTAGCTCTTCAACCACGGTAAGCAAATCAATTGGCAATAACTTTATTGCTAAAGCCTGCATTGCTTTAAATATGCGTTGGTGTGCTTCTAAATAAAAACATTCTGGTTTTAATATTTCAATGGCAATATCAAAAGCACTTTTCTCAAGCATGATTGCGCCCAAAATTGCTTCTTCCAATTCTTTTGCCTGTGGGGGTATTTTTCCAAATACCATAGAACCAAGATCAGCTCCAGCCTTTTTCCTGATTGCTCTATCCTTATTTAAATTTGTAAAATCCATGTATGAAAAATATTGAATAATTATCTATTAATCCTTTAATTTGATCCCCTTTGAGTTGCCAAATTGTCGACTATTTCAACTAAGTTAATTCCAATTTAGGAATGTTAAAAAAAGAATCTGCATTACCTCATGTTATTACTAGCTTGTTCACCATAAATTAACAACAGAATTAGGCTTATTCACTAATTATAAACAATGTCATTCTTGACTAAACGCCATAATTACACTTATAATTACAAAATTATACACATTATAAAAATAAATTCAAGTTATCTTTTACACTATTTAATTAGAAAAATTATTAGGAAAATTGCTTATTTTTTCATTGTTATTGTTACAGTTTCGAAAACTGATCTAAAGACACCACTTTTTAGTTCAAAAAACTATCTTTGCGAGGTAAAATGAAATATATTCAATAATGACAATTTCTTATAACTGGCTTTGCGATTACCTTCCTACAAAAATTAACCCTGAAGTGCTTTCTGGAATATTAACTTCCATTGGACTAGAAGTAGAAAGCCTTGAAAAATATGAAGAGATAAAAGGAGGTTTGCAAGGACTCGTTGTTGGAGAAGTAATGAGCTGTGAAAAGCATCCTGAAGCAGATAAATTAAAAATAACTACCGTACATGTTGGTAATGATATTATTTTAAATATTGTATGTGGCGCTCCTAATGTGGCGGTAGGACAAAAAGTGATTGTTGCTAGGATTGGAACTACTATTTATCCAATAAATGGAGAATCCCTCACTTTAAAAAAAGCAAAAATCAGGGGCGTAGAAAGTGAAGGTATGATCTGCGCAGAAGATGAAATTGGTATAGGGAAAAGCCATGATGGCATAAAAATTCTTCCAGAATCAACTGCTACTGGTACACTATTAACTGAATTATATCAACCCTATCAGGATTTTATTTTTGAAATTGGACTTACCCCGAACAGGATGGACGCTATGAGTCATTTAGGTACCGCAAGAGATATTTGCGCTTATTTGTCTTATCACGAAAAGACACCCTATGAAGTCATACAGCCCTTTTCAAAAAACAAAACCACTATTTCAAGCAACACTTCTATTAAAGTTGAAATAAAAGATACAGATTCATGTATGCGTTACTGTGGTGTTTCTATTTCAGGAATAACAGTAAACGAAAGTCCGGCCTGGTTACAAAGCAGATTAAAATCGATTGGTCAAAAACCAATAAATTCCATTGTTGACATCACTAACTATATTTTACATGAAACCGGACAACCTTTGCATGCATTTGATGCCAATAAAATTACTGGAAACAAAATAGAAGTAAAAAAAATATCGACAGAAGTACTATTTAAAACACTGGATGAAAAAGATAGAAAAATAGATTCGGCTGATTTAATGATATGCAACGAAAAAGATCCAATGTGTATCGCAGGTATCTTCGGAGGACTAGAGAGCAGTGTAACTAATAATACCACTACTGTTTTTTTGGAAAGCGCTTGTTTTGATAAAGCCACAATCAGAAAAAGTTCCATTAAACATGGATTAAGAACAGAAGCGGCATCTCGATTTGAAAAAGGAGTTGATATCAGCAATACTATGCAGGTGCTAGTTAGGGCGGCACTTTTAATGGAAGAAATTACTGGCGGAAAAATTAGCTCAGAATTTATTGATATTTATCCTAACCCAAAAGAAAAAACCTCTATACATTTTCCACTTTCTTTTTTAAAAAAACTTAGTGGCAAGGACTATAACATATCAGATGCTAATACTATTTTGCAAAGCTTAGGTTTTGAGATTATTAAAGAATCTGCTGATGTCATTAATTTATTGGTCCCTTTTAGTAAACAGGACATAACCATTCCAGCTGATATTGTAGAAGAAATCATGCGTATTGATGGTCTCGACAACATTGAAATACCAACGAAAATTACCATTTCGCCCTCTGTTGAAAAATCGAGTAGAAAGTTTGCTGTAAAAGAAAAGTTGGCTAACTATTTTGTAGGATTGGGTTTTAATGAAATGTTTACAAACAGTATAACCAACAGCGCCTTTTATAATGATTCCATTTTACAGACTTCGGTGAAGATGATTAATAGCTTGAGTAATGACTTGGATATTCTTCGTCCTCAAATGATAGAAAGTGGATTGCAGGTTATTGCTCATAATCTTAACAGAAAAAATAACAACCTTCGTTTATTTGAATTTGGGAAAACGTATTCAACTACTACGACTCAAGTATATAATGAACAAAATCATTTATCCATTTATATAAGTGGCAATTTGGAAGAAACAAACTGGAAATCTCCTGCTCAAAAAACGGATTATTTCTATTTAAAAGGGGTGTTGGAAAATATTTTTGAATTAACTGGATTGAAAAATATTCGTTTTGAAAATGATACGGATGATGATTTATTCAATGGTAGTACAATTGTATTCGGCAAGACTATTGTAGGTAAAATAGGAGAAGTATCGCAAGGGCTATTGAAAAAATTTGACATTAAACAGTCTGTTTTTTATGCTGATTTAGATATGGATTTGATATTATCACAAAAAAACAAGCCCGCACAATATAAAGAAATAACAAAATTCCCTGCTGTAAACAGAGATTTAGCATTAGTGGTGGATAAAATTGTTTCCTATTCTCAAATAGAGCAAATAGCTTTATCAAATAAAATAGCTCAATTAAAAAAAATTCAACTATTTGATATTTTCGAAAGTGAAAAACTAGGAGCAGGAAAAAAATCCATGGCTGTTAGTTTTACCTTCCTTGATGAAACGAAAACTTTGACTGATCAAGAAATTGATGCCTTTATGCAGAAAATAATTGCGGGGTATGAAAAATCATTACAAGCTGAAATCAGAAAATAATTTGAATTGGAAAAATTAGAATCACATATCGGGCGAATTCAAACAAAACTTCTTACATTATTGAAGAAGCACGCTGTTTTACAAAAAGAATTTGCACAACAGCAAGAAACCATAGTATTGCTTAAACAAGAAAAAGAAGAAACAGCAAAAAAAATTCGTGCTCTTGAAGAACAACAGTATATCTTAAAATCAGCTGCGGGTGAATTAAATGCAGTAGAAAAAAAGGCATTTGAGCAAACAATCAACAAGTATATCAGAGAAATTGATAAATGCATCGCGCTTTTAAATGAATAAATCCAATGACATGTCAAATGAGTTAATCCCAGTTAATATTGTAATTGCAGACAGAACCTATAGAATTCGTACGAATCCTTCTGACGAAGAAGTTGTTCGCAAAACAGTTAAATTAATTAATGATAAAATCATAGAATTTAAAACAAATTTTGCGGGTAAAGACATGCAGGATTATATAGCTATGGTGATTATTTGGTATGCTACTCAAAATACCAATATAGACAATTCTTCAGTTGTATTGGAACAAATAACAGAAACGCTACAAAAACTAGAAAATCAGATAGATAAAGCAATAGGATAATCTCTCTACTTTACATTATGTCAAGATATTTGTCATGCTTTTGCCCCAAAGTATCCCATGTAAGATGATAATTAGAATAACAAGCATCTTATTATAGATTATTGCAACTTATTGATTCTTTCTTGGCTCAATTTTCTTATCTTTGTGAGGTCTTTCTCGGCGATTCGGGGAGCATACATATACAATATTGTGAATAAGTTTAAAACATCAACATTAAATGGAACCGAATATACTTTACATCATCATAGGTGTTGCCTCTCTAATTGTGGGCACCATTCTGGGTAAATTAATTTTTGCAAAAAATACCGGTAAATTAGTAGAAGACGCTAAATCTGAAGCCAAAAAAATCATTTCGAACGGAGAATTTAGAGCGGAAACCCTTAAAAAGGAAATGCAATTAGAAGCTAAAGAGAAATTCGTACAGATGAAGGCTGATCACGAAAAAGATGTACTACAACGTACACAAAAATTAAGTGATTCTGAAAATCGTATCAAGCAAAAAGAACAAAGTCTTAATCAAAAAGAATCAAATCTTGAAAAACAATTAAAGGAAAACGAAACAATAAAAGATAATTTAAATCGTCAAACTGAAATTGTAAATACCAAGCGCACTGAATTAGAAAAGCATCAGGAAGAACATATTCGTCGATTAGAAAAAGTGGCGGGGCTATCAGCAGAAGAGGCCAAGACTCAATTAATTGAAAGCCTTACCCAAGAGGCTCAAACCAAAGCAATGGTTATTCAACAAGAAATTATTGAGGATGCTAAACAAAAAGCAAATAAAGAAGCTAGAAAAATTGTTATTCAAACTATCCAACGTACTGCTGCAGAACACGCCATTGAAAATTCAATTACCGTATTTAATTTAGAAAGTGATGAGATAAAAGGCTCCATCATTGGTCGTGAAGGAAGAAATATCAGAGCAATAGAAGCAGCTACTGGCGTGGATTTGATAGTAGATGATACCCCTGAAGCGATTGTGTTATCTTCCTTTGATCCATTACGCAGAGAAGTTGCACGTCTTTCATTACAAAGATTGGTTTCAGATGGTAGAATACATCCAGCCCGCATCGAAGAAGTAGTAGAAAAAACGAAGAAGCAATTAGATGACCAGGTAATGGATATTGGTGAAAGAACTGCTATGGAATTAGGCATTCATGGATTGCATAAAGAATTAATTAGAATGGTGGGTAGAATGAGGTTTCGTTCTTCGTACGGCCAGAATTTGTTGATGCATAGCAGAGAAACTGCCAATTTATGTAGTATCATGGCTTCGGAACTTGGCATGAATCCAAAATTAGCAAAACGTGCGGGGTTACTTCATGATATTGGTAAAGTGCCTGATGAAGAAACAGAATTGAGTCATGCTTTACTTGGTGCTAAATTAGCAGAAAAATATGGTGAAAATCCTGCGGTAGTCAATGCAATTGGTGCTCACCACGATGAAATGGAAATGAAATTTGTAATCTCTCCTATCATACAGGCTTGTGATGCCATAAGTGGTGCAAGACCGGGAGCACGAAGAGAGATCATGCAACAATATATTCAACGTATAAAAGATCTTGAGAACTTAGCATTAGCATATCAAGGGGTAGAGAAAGCCTATGCCATTCAAGCTGGTCGTGAATTAAGGGTTATTGTAGAAGCAGATAAAGTTACAGATGGGGATAGCGATAAATTAAGTTTTGAAATAGCTCAAAAAATACAAACAGAAATGACTTTTCCGGGTCAAATCAAAGTAACCGTAATTAGAGAAAAAAGGTCTGTAAACATAGCTAGGTAAGTATTTTATAATATATCGGGGTGTGAAAGTCATTTTTTTGCCTCAGGTCTATTAAAATAGTGTCTGAAACGAAAAATTTATCTTTTATCTTTAAAATTTAAACTTTTCTCCCTACCTTTGCCGTCCGATAAAAAACAAAGAATATGAACGCAATTGATTTTGTTCATGAGCAATTGACTCAAAAAGTAACATTACCCGCCTTTAAAGCAGGTGATAATATCACCGTAAATTATAAAATCCAGGAAGGAAATAAAGAGCGTATTCAGAGCTTTAAAGGAGATGTAATTAAGCGCCAAGGTGTAGGTGCCACTGCTACATTTACAGTTCGTAAAATGAGTGATAATGTTGGTGTTGAAAGACTTTTCCCTTTTTTCTCTCCAAATATCGAAAGCATTGTATTAAATAAAGTAGGTCGTGTAAGACGTGCTAAGTTGTACTTTTTACGTGAAAGAAGTGGAAAAAGTGCTCGTATTAAAGAAAAAAGAATGGCGGTGGGCGCAAAGAAAAAATAATATCTTTTACATATATTACCTTATACCAAAAGCGGAAATTCTAGGATTTCCGCTTTTTCTTTAAATAGTATTCAACCTTTATATGCAGGAATTAACTTTTCAAATTCTAATGAAAATAACTGATTGATTTATTTCAATTATCTTTGTAACTCAAATTATTTATATGGCATATTCAAGTACAACTTTATTATTATCATTGCCTGGTGGCAGCGAATGGCTTTTAGTATTATTAGCTGTTTTATTATTTTTTGGAGGTAAAAAAATCCCTGAATTAATGAGGGGTGTAGGAAGAGGAATTCGTGAATTTAACGATGCAAAGAATAATGTTAAATCCGAAATTGAAGATGGCATGAATGAAAAAGACAAAAAATAAGGACCGGTATTTTATAAGCCGATTTTAAAGAAGCCGAAGTACTCAGCTGTTCAATAAATTTATTGAGATCTGTTGCTTCGGCTGTTTTTATAAAACAATTAAATAGGTATTTATTTTTATGCAGAAAACATTTTCATTGCAGATTAATTTCCAATACAATGGTTTATGTATTAACCATTCAAAGTTTTATTATCAAAAATAAATAAGAAAAATTGGTTTAATAATTATATGAAGAACATAAGTATTTTAATATTGCCTTTTTTTATGATGACTATGAAATCTTCATTTGCAAACAATGCAACTCCTCTTTTTTTAACAATTGACACATCCAAAGAGAATGAAATAAAAGAAGATAGTTTAATTGAGGTGCTAAAAAAATCAACATCTTTAACTATAGATGAAAAGAATAAAACTGTTGGTACATTGACTAAATATGGATTTAGGGATTTATTCAAACAATATAGTTATGATCCAGCTTTGCCTTATTCAGCTCAGATAAATCCGAATGCAGAAGTATATATGAAAGATTATCTAACTTCTCATAGTAACCAGCTTTTAAAAATGAAACCATTTGCCGTGCCTTATTTTAATTTGATTGACAATATTTTCAAAGAATATAATCTACCAACAGAATTAAAATATTTGGCCGTCATTGAAAGTGGATTGAAAACATCAGCTACCAGTATTGTTGGGGCTGCTGGCCCATGGCAATTCATGCCTGCCACTGCAAGTTCATATGGTTTATCGGTAACTAAATCAAATGATGAAAGAAGAGATTATTTTAAAAGCACTCATGCTGCTGCCCATTTTTTATTGATGTTATTTAAAGAATTTAACGATTGGCTTCTTGTTATTGCCGCTTATAATGGCGGGCCGGGAAGAGTGTATAATGCTATAAGAAAAAGCGGTAGCAAAGATTTTTGGAAACTTCAATATTACTTACCCTTAGAAAGCAGGAATCATGTAAAAAAATTTATAGCGACTCATTATGTTATGGAGTCTAACAACAATGGGTTTAATAATAAATCTGATCAAATAAAAAATATCGAATTTTCCTCTTCAGAAATAAAAAACACTTCTGCACTACTAATTTCAGGTAAATTCATTTCTACCGTAATTGCTAAGTATCTTTCCATGGGGCTAAATGAGTTTGATAAGTATAATCCGATGTTTGATAAAAACATTTCAACCATAGGAAATTACGAACTAAAGCTCCCTACCGACAAAATGGAATTATTTAAGAATAATAAATATGCCATTCTGAACGAATGCGTTAATTTAATGTTGAAGTGATTACTCATTCAAAGAATGAATCAATATTTTTTTTATTGCTTCCGCTTTTAACATAGATTCTTCATACTCCTCTTTTGGATCTGAATTAAAAGTAATTCCCCCGCCTGATTTATAGGAAAGGTATTGTGAAGATGTATTGTAAAATATACTTCTAATAACTACATTGAAATCAAAATCTCCATCGGAATTAACATAGCCTATTGCACCAGAAAATAGGCCTCTAGGTCCAGCTTCATATTTATCTATCAACTCCATTACTTTTGTTTTGGGTGCGCCAGTCATCGAACCCATTGGATAGCAAGACTCTATTATATTTGTCCAATGGCAATTGGTTACTTTACATTCTATGGTGCTAATCATTTGGTGTACCTGCGGAAATGAATAGATGCCAAACAATTCTTTTACTAATACGGATCCTTCTGTACAAAATTTGCTCAAGTCATTTCTAACCAAATCTACTATCATCACATTTTCACTTCTCTCTTTTTGGCTTTCAAATAATATTTTTTTTGCTGCGGTGTCTTTATCAATATCATCAAGTACACGACGGGCAGTTCCCTTAATTGGCTGAGACATAACGGTATCACCGATCTTTTTTAAAAATCTTTCAGGACTGGCGCATAAACAAAAACTATTTTCTACTTTATAAAAAGCAGAAAATGGATTCGGAGAGATTTTGTTAAGTTGGTGGAATATATATAATGGGTCTATTTGTGCTTGGTTGGAGAAAAACTCCTGACAAAAATTTAATTCATAACAATCACCTCTTTGAATATGTTTTTTTATTTGTTCAACAGCCTCCAAGTATTCTTGCTGTGAAATTTTACATTGAATGTTTACAATAGTTTCCATAGAAGCAGCAATATTATCTGGCTGCTGACTAATGGCATTAAATATTTCTTCAACGTTAATATCAGTTGATTGAATAGTTATCTTACTATTGGATAATTTAATTATGTGTTCTGGAATAAAGAAATACCCGTAAGGAAAACCAGTTGAGTCTGAGGAAGAAGGATAATTAAAATGTCCGAAAATCGTTTGAGGGTTTTCTTCTGAAAACTGTTTAAGCTGTTCGAATGTATTTTCTGAAGTTAACTGTATGGACTTTCTGACGCCTGCAGCAAGTATACATTCAAATGTTTGAGGTTGAAGGTTATAATTATTATTATCCAAGAAACAAAAAACATTGAATCGTTTTGCCCAATTCAGCATTTTATTTTTGAATGCATTACTACTTTCTACAAGAAAATTATCTTCTATTGTATCCACTGATTAGATTAAAAATCATCATCATCAAATCCATCATCTCCCATATCATCATCAAATAAATCTAAATCCTTCAAATCATCGTCGTCATCAAAAGTTGTTCCTTTAGACGGTTTCTTATCTGTAGTTTTTTTATTTTTAGACTTGGGCATATCAAATTCTTCAAAATCTGGATCCCAATTATCTTCATCTTCAGATTTTTCCCAATCATCTTTAATATCAACATCGTCATCATCATCGTCGTCATCGTCATTTTTTTTCTTGCTGACTGCTTTTGTTGATTTCCCTTTTGGTGTTTCTGCTATATCATCATCAAGATCATCATCATCGTCATCAGACTTAGACTTACTTGATGTTTTTTTTGCAGTAGCTTTCTTAGGGGCTGCTACTTTTTTGGTTGTCGACTTTTTTTCTTTGTCTGATTTTATTGCCATAACTAAAATGGATTAGAGATGTAAAATTTCCACGAGTTTTTCAATTAGCCAAATATTTTTACACTTTTTTTTTAAAAATATTTTTTAAGCTGTGACAATTTGTTCTCTTCCCGGACCATTGCTGATAAATTTAACGGGAATTCCTAAAAAATGATTAATATATTCAATATAGGTTTTCATTTTCTCTGGCATATTATCATATATTTCTACTTTTGAAATGTCTGTATTCCATCCAGTAAAAGACTGATAGATTGGTTCAATATGTAATCTGTTCATTTGAAAAGGGATTCGACTTTCCTCTTTCCCATTTATTAAATAACTTTTGCAAACTTTTAATTCTTCTAAAGAATCTAATATGTCTGCTTTTGTCATAACAATTTTTGTAACTCCATTAATCATGCAAGCAAACTGCAATGCTACCATATCTATCCAACCACATCTACGAGGCCTTCCGGTAGTACTTCCAAATTCATTACCCGCATTTCTAATAAAATCGCCTGTAGCGTCACTTAATTCGGTTGGGAATGGTCCGCTGCCAACTCTAGTACAATAAGCTTTTGTAATCCCAATTACGTCTTTTATTTTTTGAGGTGCGATTCCTAATCCTGAACATACTCCGGCTGAAACGGTACTACTGCTAGTTACAAATGGGAATGTGCCAAAATCTACGTCCAACATGCTCCCCTGTGCACCTTCTGCCAATACTCTTTGTCCTTTATTTATTTTTTCATTGATAAAATATTCGCCGTTTACAATATTTAAAGTTTTCAAAAACTCTATGGCATCAAAAAATTCTTCTTCCCAATCAGTAATATCATCCTGAAAATTAAAATTATCCAGCAAGCGCTGGTGCTTCATTCTTAATTTAATATATTGGGTGGTAAAATTATTATCCAGTAAATCGCCTACACGCAATCCATTACGACCAGTTTTATCCATATAAGCCGGACCAATTCCTTTTAAGGTACTACCAATTTTATCTTGCCCTTTCGACAATTCACTTGCTTTATCCAAAGCTCTATGAGTTGGCAAAATCAGGTGCGTCCGCTCACTTATAAATAAGTTTTTTCTAAAATCAACGCCCAATGCTGCTACAGACTCGCATTCTTTTTTTAAGGTAACCGGATCTAAAACAACGCCATTGCCAATTAAGTTAACTTTATTTTCGTGAAAAATTCCACTAGGAATTTGATGCAACACAATTTTTTTATCGTTAACATACAATGTATGTCCGGCATTTGGGCCTCCTTGAAACCTTGCAATAACATCATAATTTTTTGCGAAATAATCGACAATTTTCCCTTTGCCTTCATCGCCCCATTGTAAACCAAGAATTACATCAACCATTTTTTTCTTTTTATTTTTTTTCTGTTAGTTAATAATCGCTGCATTTAATGCTAATTAGTTAAGCGACTTTTAAAAGACTTAATTTAGTTGTGTTAAATTTTCGTTCTGCATATTCACGTGATACATTAAATTCCTTTACTTTTTTAGAAGGTAATTCGTACATCGCATCGGTAAGAATCGCTTCAGAAATACTTCTTAATCCACGTGCGCCTAATTTATATTCCAATGCTTTTTCCACCATAAAATCAAAAACTGCTGGCTCAAAAGTTAAGGCAATATCTTCCATTTCAAACAATCTAGTAAACTGTTTTATTAATGAGTTTTTTGGTTCGGTAAGGATATTGCGAAGTGTTTTGGCATCTAGTGGTTCCAGATAGGTTACTACAGGTAATCGTCCAAGTAATTCCGGAATTAAACCAAACTGTTTTAAATCTACCGAATTCACAAATTGCAATAGGTTACTATCTTGATATTCTTGTAGTTCTTTATTTACATTAAATCCAATAGCATTGGTATTTACACGACGCGCAATAATTCTATCTATTCCATCAAATGCGCCACCACAGATGAATAGTATATTATGTGTACTTACTTTCACTAATTTCTGTTCGGGATGTTTTCTTCCTCCTTGGGGCGGAACGAGTACTTCACTCCCTTCAAGTAATTTTAGTAATCCTTGTTGAACTCCTTCTCCGCTAACATCTCTGGTAATAGAAGGATTGTCGCTTTTTCGTGCAATTTTATCTATCTCATCAATATATACGATTCCTTTTTCTGCTGCCTCCACATCATAATTACAGGATTGTAATAATCTGCTAAGCATACTTTCCACATCTTCTCCTACATATCCCGCTTCGGTAAATACCGTTGCGTCAACTATTGCAAAAGGGACATTTAGCATTCTAGCAATTGATTTTGCTAATAATGTTTTACCGGTACCGGTTTCCCCAACCATTACAATGTTACTCTTCTCTATCTCAACATCATTATCTATTTTTTGATTAATTCTCTTATAGTGATTATACACTGCTACCGCTAGTACTTTTTTTGCATCATCTTGTCCAATTACGTATTCATCCAAGAACTTTTTTATTTCCATTGGTTTCTTAACCGAAAAATTATCACTTGTTTTTGTTGATATTGTATGGTTATCATGGGGAATTTCATGTGCAATTATTTCTTGCGCATGCTCAACACAGTTTTCGCAAATATGTCCTTCCAATCCTGCAATTAATATTTTTACTTCTTCGCGTTTTCTTCCGCAAAAAGTGCAAATTAATTGTTGTTGTTTGGCCATTATATAAATTGATTTTTAGTACTTAATTAGTATCAAATTTTAACGAATACAAAGATAATAATAAAGCATTGTAACATAATTTATTAATGACTTAAAATCTCAAACATTATTTATTGCATAAAATGACAGTCTGAATTCATGGCTATATAAGAAAAAAAACTTAGCGTATTTGAATAATTAAAAATGGGTCTTATAAAAAGACCCATTAATTTTATATTAAAGATTATTCAGTCTAAAGTTTTACTAGCAACTTATCTACAATTCCATATGCAATTGATTCCTTAGCATCCATCCAATAATCCCTATTAAAATCTTTCATAACTTTTTCATAAGTCTGACCACAATTTTCGGCTAATATCTTAGCCCCCATTTCCTTGGTTTTCTGCATTTGTAATGCCATAATTTCTAAATCAGCACTTGTGCCCCTTCCCCCGCCACTAGGCTGATGTATCATTACTTCACCATGCGGAAAAATAAAACGCTTGCCTTTTGCTCCTCCACTTAATAATATGCTACCCATACTTGCCGCCATTCCCATACATATTGTACTTACGGGAGAGCTTATCATTTGCATGGTATCATAAATAACCATACCGCTTGTAACAACGCCACCCGGACTGTTAATGTAAAAAGTTATTTCTTTACCAGGGTTAATCGCTTCTAAGTACAATAATCTATCTGTAATTTCTTTAGCGCTTTTATCCTCTACGGCTCCCCAAAGAAAAACCTTTCGTTGTTCAATAAATTTTTTATCAAACATCCAACCACTCATCATTTTCTCCATAGGATTTTCTGGCATACCATCTGGAGTTTCTTCTTCCTGAAGAATATTGTTGTATATATTATTCATGATAAATATTTTAATCTTTTTTGCTTTTTCTAGGATTCATAATTAACACTTCATCCACTAATCCATATTCCTTAGCTTCCGATGACGTCATCCAATAATCTCTATCACAATCTAATGCAACTTTTTCAACAGGCTGATTGGTGTGATGAGCAATAATTTCATACAATTCTTTTTTTATTTTCCGTATTTCATTAACGGTAATTTCGATATCTGTTGCTTGTCCACCTGCTCCTGCACTAGGCTGATGCATCATTATGCGACTATGTTTTAAGGCAGTGCGCTTACCCTTTGCGCCAGCACACATTAATACAGCGCCCATGCTTGCGGCCATACCAGTACATATTGTAGCAATATCGGGAGTAATAAACTGCATTGTATCATACATGCCCAATCCTGCATAAACACTTCCTCCTGGACTATTAATGTACATCTGTATATCTCTTGTCCTGTCTGTACTTTCTAAAAAAAGTAATTGAGCCGTTACAATGTTTGCCACTTCATCATTGATAGGATATCCTAAAAAAATAATTCTATCCATCATCAATCTGCTATACACATCCATCACTGCTACATTCATTGGACGCTCTTCAATAATATTAGGTGTAAGGTTAGTTACATTGTGTGCAAGATAACCATGCAAAGTATTACTATTTATGCCTCTATGCTTGATTGCGTATTTTTCAAATTCTTTTCCTATATTCATAACCGTTATTTATTCTTTTTTAAAAATTAAGATAAAATATTGTATACTTTACCTTGATAAAGATAAGTTTTAGTCTCTACTTCTGCTTTGATAAATTAAAATATATTGAACCAACATTGCGATGGATGCCAATGCCGCCACAACATAAGTCAGTGCTGCCCATTTCAATGCATCTTCTGCTTTCTCTTTTTCTTGAGTTGATGCAATATTTGCAATAATCAGCCATTTCAATGCTCTTTTAGATGCGTCAAATTCTACTGGTAAGGTAATTAAAGAAAACAAGGTAGTTACAGCAAAAAGCATAATTCCTATCAGTAAAACAGTTGGATTTCCGCCACCAAATCCCATAAATCCAATGCCTGCTAATATTACCCATTGTGATAAAGTGCTACTAACTTGTACAGCGGGTACAATTTTACTTCTTAGCATTAACATAGAATACGCAGTAGCATGCTGAACAGCATGCCCACACTCATGTGCAGCTACAGCAGCTGCAGCGATATTTCTTCCTTCAAAAACCTCATTGCTTAAATTTACCGTTTTACTTAATGGATTATAGTGATCGGTTAAAGATCCTTCCACGGAGATAATTTGCACATCATAAATACCATTATCATTCAACATTTTTTTGGCGATTTCTTGTCCGCTCAAATTGCTGGATATTGACATTTGGCCATACTGTTTAAACTTGTTTTTTAATGTATGTTGTACAGCCATTCCAATTATCATAAATATTATCGAAATAAAAATAATACCTGTAGTCATGGTTTGTATTTTGTTATACTTGTAATTAGTTGCAAATATTATTCCTTTTTGTAAAACTGACAAAATAACAATTTGAGCCGGTAATAAAAAAGGAGTGAATTGCTTCACTCCTTGTAAAATATTTGTCAGATTAGAACATCTATAATTTCAACTAGATGATTTAGATCATTATTAATAGGCTTATTTATACTGCATACTCAATCCTGTTGCTAAATCTGTCATTTTCTTTAATCCGTCTTCCGGAAGATTTCCTTTTTTGAAATCCGCTAATATTTCAGGGTATTTATTTTCCATTTCCATTAAGAAATGTTCTTCAAATGCCTTTACATTTTTAACGGCAACATTTTTCAACAAACCTTGAGTTCCTAAATAAATAATGGCCACTTGCTTTTCAACAGAAAAAGGAGTGTATTGTGCTTGTTTTAATATTTCAACGTTTCTAGCTCCTTTATCAATTACATTTTTTGTTGCAGCATCTAAATCTCCACCGAATTTAGAGAAGGCTTCTAATTCGCGGTATAAAGCCTGATCAAGCTTTAGTGTACCTGCTACTTTTTTCATCGACTTTATTTGAGCATTACCACCCACTCTACTTACAGAAATACCTACGTTAATAGCGGGACGAATACCGGCATTAAATAAGTTACTCTCCAAGAAAATTTGACCATCGGTGATAGAAATTACGTTGGTTGGAATATATGCCGATACGTCACCAGCTTGCGTTTCAATGATTGGCAAAGCCGTTAATGATCCGCCACCTTTTACCAAATGCTTGATAGACTCTGGTAAGTCATTCATTTGACGAGCAATTTCATCTTTAGAAACCACTTTCGCAGCTCTTTCTAATAAACGACTATGTAAATAAAACACGTCACCAGGATACGCTTCACGGCCTGGCGGGCGACGCAACAATAATGATACTTCACGATAAGCTACTGCTTGCTTTGATAAATCATCATAAATGATTAAAGCGGGCCTGCCTGTATCGCGGAAAAACTCTCCGATTGCCGCTCCGGCAAATGGAGCATAAAATTGTAATGGGGCAGGTTCAGAAGCAGAAGCTGCTACGATGGTAGTGTATACCATTGCACCATTTTCTTCTAAGGTCTTCATTATCCCTGCAATTGTAGAAGCTTTCTGTCCGATTGCTACATATATACAATAAACAGGTTTGCCTGCTGCGTAAAATTCTTTTTGATTAATAATTGTATCTACAGCGATGGCTGTTTTACCTGTTTGACGATCACCAATAATCAACTCACGTTGTCCGCGACCAACTGGAATCATAGCGTCAATTGCTTTGATGCCTGTTTGCAAAGGCTCTTTTACTGGCTCTCTGAATATAACACCTGGCGCTTTACGCTCTAGTGGCATTTCATATAATTCTCCCTTAATTGGACCCTTACCATCAATAGGTTCTCCTAGTGTGTTAATAACGCGTCCGCACATACCTTCACCTACTTTAATAGAGGCAATTTGAGAAGTGCGTTTTACTTTATCACCTTCTTTAATTTCTCCGCTATCCCCCATCAATACTACCCCTACGTTGTCTTCCTCAAGATTTAAAGCAATTGCTTTAACGCCATTTTCAAACTCAACTAATTCACCTGAGCGAACATTGTTAAGACCATACACGCGGGCAATACCATCTCCAATTTGAAGAACGGTTCCCACTTCTTCTAATGAAGCGCCTACATTAAAGTTGCTTAATTGTTGGCGAAGTATCGCCGAAATTTCATCTGGTTTAATTTCTACCATAGTTAATATATTGTAGTGTGATGTTTAGATGAAAAACCGTGAGAAATCTAGGTTTTATTAGCTCATCTTCACAATATGCTTAAAATTGGGTGCAAAGGTAAGGTTGACAAGACGAATGACAAAAAAAAATAAGGGGAAAAATGATAATAGTAAAAGAGTTAAGCATGCTGCCGATAAAAAAGCTAAATATATTATTATAATTAAAAATAACTACGGTTTCTAAATTGCAGAATCTTTTATTAAAATGAATATTTTAAAGTTTTATGATAGAAAAAATGGTAATTTTCGCATTCTTTTTTAAATCAACATAAAATAAATAGAATGACGAAGATCATACGTTTGACAAAGAATGTCCTTTTTCTGACAATTGGCTTATTTATCAGCAATTCAATCATAGCTCAAAAAGACAAAATTAGTTTAGCTACTCAATTAATTAAACAGCATAAATCAATGATTGGTTTATCTGACAATGATATTGAAAAAAATGTACTCATTTCTGATTCTTATTATGATAAAATATCTGGAACTACCCTTGTGTATTTACAACAATCTTACCTTGATTTACCAATATATAATCAATTACAAGTTTTAGCATTTAAAAACAATAAACTGGTTTCAAATACTGGAGGAAGAATTGATGGAATAGAAGAACGCTTAAATGGCAATGCTGGAATACCAGAAGTGTCTGCAGAAACGGCAATAATTACTGCCGTAAAAAACAGAAAATTAAAATTCAGCAGAAATCCGTTCGTTATATCTAGCGAAAAAAATGGTCGTTATATAATTTTCGACAACATGAATATTTCTTCAAAAAACATCACTGCTGAGTTAATGTGGGTTCCTTTGGAAAATGAAAATAAAATCGCGCTAGCATGGCAAATTTATATAGTTCCTATTCAGTCATCTGACTATTGGATGATAAGGGTTGATGCTATCAATAACAAAGTTATTGGTGTAAATAATTTCACTGTTTATTGCAATTGGGATGCCCCTGCACAAAAGAATAATTTATTAGAAAAAAATATTTTAGCAACCGCTCCAAATAATCCTGAAAAAAAATATGGCGAATTATTATTTGACTATAAAGCAAATTCTATTTCTACTATTAAAAATACCTCAAGTCCAAGTTTGTTAACCAATGTAACTTATCGAGTAGTCCCTTATCCATATGAAAGCCCAAGTCACTACCTTGTTGGTCATCCTGATTCTACTGCATTAATAACGAATCCTTGGGATTCGGTAAATAGCAACCCTGATGTAATAAGGTTTCAATGGAACAATAATGGATCAGTTTCTTTTGACTCTTTAAGGGGTAACAATGTATTTGCCCAAGAAGATCGTAATGGCAATAATGGTTTCGGCGCTTCTGCTAGAGGTACAATAAGTGGAGATACCCTTCTATTTAATTTTCGTCCAAATTTCAGGGTTACGCCAACTCAAACTTCACCTGTAAAAAATCAGCAATTTAATACTACTAATTTGTTTTACTGGAACAACATCATTCATGATTTAAGTTATTTATACGGCTTTGATGAAGAAGCAGGAAATTTCCAAAGTCAGAATTTGGTAGGCGCTGGTTCGGGTGGTGATTATGTAATTGCAGATGCTCAAGATGCCAGCGGAACTAATAATGCGAATTTTTCTACACCAAGCGATGGAAATAGCGGTCGCATGCAAATGTATTTATGGAGTGGCTCTCCTCAAAAAGATGGAGATGCAGATAACGGAGTGATTTGTCATGAATTTACTCATGGAATTAGCAATAGATTAACCGGAGGGCCAAGTCAAGCTGGCTGTTTAAATAATTCTGAAAACATGGGAGAAGGCTGGAGTGATTATTATGCACTTATGTTTACTCAAAATTGGGCAACGGCGAATTTAAATACGGGTTATACTTCTCCAAGACCTGTAGGTACTTACGTAATGGGTCAGGCAAATAATGGATCAGGCATTAGAACCAAAAAATATTCTACAGATTCCACCGTTAATAATCTTAAATTTTCATCCAGACTTCCTGCAGAAACGCATGACTTAGGAGAAATATGGTGTGCTGTATTATGGGACATGACATGGAAAATTATCAACGAATGCAGATCTATTAATCCAAATTTATACAATACTAGCAATGATAGTGGTGGAAATTCAATTGCATTGAAAATTGTGACATTAGCCATGAAATTACAGCCTTGTAGTCCAGGATTTATTGATGGTAGGAATGCTATATTGAAAGCAGATTCTATTTTATACAATCAGCGTTATAGTTGTGCTATTAGCGAGGTTTTCAGGAGAAGAGGTATGGGTAAAAATGCAACTCAAGGCTCATCAAACAGTGTAACGGATCAGGTGGCAGACTTTGGATCATCTTTCATTTCAAAACAACCAAAAGATATAGCTGCTTGTATTGGTTCTGATACAAGTTTTTCTGCTACCGCTTTAGGATTGAATAACAAATTTATTTGGGAGATTAGTATTAATAATGGTGGATCTTTTAACACGTTGCCAAATGACACCACGAATGTTCTTAAAATTAATAATGTTCAGGCTTCAATGAATAATTATCAATACCGATTAACAATAATCAATCCGACTTGTGGTGCCCTTACCACCAACCCTGTAACGCTTCGTGTTTTGCCAGTATTATCAGAAACAAATTACACGATCAATCCTGCAACAACAAAGGTATGTGCGGGAAATAGTGCAACATTCGAATTGAATTCTGCCGTAACATCTCCTTATAACACTTTTAAATACAATTGGCAAATAGAAACGCAAGCTAATGGCAGTTATGTGAATCTACAAAATGATACAACATCTATAATGACTATAACAAACATCCCTGATTCTTTCAATAATAGTAAAATCAGGATGTTAATTACTGATAAATGCGGAATCGACACTTCAGGCTTTAGTTTATTGAGCGTAATTGCATTGCCACAAATTTCACTAAATGCTAGCCCTTCGAATATATTATCTCCTGGAAGAACAGTAACGATTGCTGCATCTACCAATGCTTCTGTTGATAGTATTCAGTGGTTTTTAAATAATGAATTACTTAGTAACCAAAGTGGATCAGCTATCAATTTAAATCTAAATAATGAAGGTGTTTATTATGTTATGGTAACTAAAGATGGATGTGTAAACACTTCAGCTCCTTTAGAAATCACTTCATATATCCCTGAAAGATTAGTTGTTTATCCAAATCCTAATTCAGGTACTTTTCAAATATTAATGTCTGGAATTACAGAGAATGACAATGATAGAACAATCTCATTGTATGACACAAAAGGATCGCTTGTTTATACAAAACATTATGAGAACATCCCTTTAGCACAAAAATTCTATGACCTGTCAGTTGAAAACCTTGCAACAGGAATTTATATGCTTGTTGTGGTTGATAAAAACGGAAAAAAAATAAGCAAGTGTAAAGTCATGATTCAATAATGTTGAACTAGATTTATTTTACTAATTGATTTACTATGTCTATAGCCTCTACCTTATTTGATAAAGCAAGTGCTGTAAAAGCTGCAGATGTCGCTCATCGTAAAAAAATTAATTTCAATATCGGCAAGTATAATTCAGCCGTTGTTCAAGGAAAACATCAATTCGAGAATTTAGAAATTGCTAGGCAAAAAGCGAAGAATATAAAGTGGAGAGCGATTGAAACTCTTGATTTACAATTAGAAACATTTGAATCAGCGTTTACGAAAAGAGGAGGAAAAGTAATTTGGGCTGAAAATAGCGAAGAGGCAATCAATGAAATACTTGCCATTTGCAAAGAAAAGGATTGCAAGAAAGTAGTGAAGAGCAAGAGTATGGTTACAGAAGAAATTCATTTAAATAAGGCTCTCGAAGAAAATCAGATTGAAAGTATAGAAACAGATTTAGGAGAATATATTCAACAATTAGATGGTGAAGCGCCCTACCATATAGTTACTCCTGCAATGCATAAAAGTAAGGAAGATGTAGCCAATCTATTTGCAGAAAAATTAGGGACCGATCCATCTTTATCCCCTGAAGAATTAACCTTAGTAGCAAGAAACATTTTAAGAAATAAATATGTGGAAGCTGAAGTTGGGGTAACAGGTGCTAATTTCATAGTAAGCGATATTGGCGGGATTGCCATAACAGAAAATGAAGGAAATGCCAGGCTAAGTTGTGCGTTTCCTAAAACACATATTGTAATTGTAGGCATTGAAAAAGTCATCCCTTCAATCAATGATCTAGGTTTATTTTGGCCTTTACTAAGCACCTATGGAACAGGTCAACAACTCACTGTTTATAATACGATTATTACGGGACCTAAGCAACCCGGCGAATTAGATGGGCCCGATGATATGTATGTTATATTATTAGATAACGGTCGCACAGATATATTAAACAATCCAATACAAAGAGAAAGTTTATACTGTATTAGATGCGGGGCTTGTTTGAATGCTTGTCCTGTTTATAAAAATATTGGTGGGCATGCGTATGGGGCTACTTATAGCGGACCTATTGGAAGTGTCATCACGCCACATTTGCAGGGAATGAAATCCTATAAGCATTTAAGTTTTGCATCGTCATTGTGCGGAAACTGTACCGAAGTATGTGCAGTAAAAATAAATCTGCATGAATTACTATTAGAAAATAGACATGAGTCTGTTGAAGAAAATCATACAACGCTTTCTGAAAAAATTGCCTGGAAAGCTTGGAAAATATCAAGCATGAATAGGAAGATGATGAACCTTGGTAATGGTAAAATCAAAAACAAGATTGTAAATAAATTATTTACATCTTGGAATAATACAAGGGGTGATTTAAATTTTTCCGAAAAAACATTTAACCAAATGTGGCTCGAAAGAAAGAGGAAATAAAGTTGTATTTTTAGATAAATATACTGGTCGGAATTTCCGACTATTTTTTTGAAATGCTTTTAGTTTATACAGATACCATCACTGATCGTTTAGCCTATGTATGCCATTTCATTTTGAAAGAGCAATTAGGATTAACCTATTCACTTACATGCAACCTAGAGGATTGCAGTAATTCAAGCAATCAAATTATCAACTATAGTACAAAGTCCTTCTCAGGAAAAAACATAGTGAACATTGTGCCACATCAGCTTCTATTTGAAAAAAACATCAACTTCCAACACGTTGAATGCACGGAAGAAAATGGTATGCCATATTTTTTCGGTATAAGCAATTCAGGTATACCCTTTGATATATTTGCAGCTACTTTTTATTTATTGACTAGATATGAAGAATATTTACCCCATGAAAAGGATGTTTATGGAAGATTTGCTCATGAAAATTCTTTAGCATTCAAACATGCCTTTTTACATAAACCATTAATAAATATTTGGGTATCGTATTTTTCTTCTCAATTGAATGATAAGTTTCCTGAGATTACTTTCTTAAAACCAAATTTCACTTTCATAGCAACCTATGATATTGATATGGCTTGGTCTTATAAGGATAAAGGTTTGTTAAGAAACATAGGTGGTTTTATGATACGTCCAAGTATTGAAAGAATTAAAGTTTTATTTGGAATAAAAAAAGACCCATTTGATAGTTTTGAATTTATTAAGTCCCTACATCAAAAAACAAAAATAGAAGCCTTATTTTTTTTCTTGGTAGGAAGTACTAGAAGCAAGTATGATAAAAATATATCGACTACAAAAAAATCAATGCGGAGTTTAATCAGAGACACTCTGAAAGATTTTACAATAGGATTGCATCCATCATGGATTAGCAATAAGAACATAAGCATTGTAAAAGATGAAAAACAAACACTTGAGCAAATTACTGGAAAATCAATTGAAAATTCAAGGCAGCATTATATCGAATTTACTTTACCTGAAACCTTTCAAAATCTTATTTCAGTAGGTATTAAGAACGATTTTAGCATGGGTTATGGAAGTATTAATGGATTTAGGGCTTCGGTGGCAAGTAGCTTTTTGTGGTACGATTTAACAAATGAAAAAACTACCGACCTAAGGCTTTTTCCCTTTTGCTATATGGACGCTAATAGCCATTATGAGCAAAAAAAAAATATAGAGGAATCTTATTCAGAACTCATTTATTATAAAGAAGAATGCAAAAAAGTGAATGCTTTATTTATTTCTATATTTCACAACAATTTTCTTGGAAATGACAAACAATTTAAGGGTTGGAGAGAAATGTATGATCAATTCATAATGAGCTAGTTTGTAATTTTAAAACTCGTAAACAAAAGCCCCCTTCTCTTTTACCGAAAAATAGTTAATACCGAGTTTCACACATTCATCTTCCCATTTTTTAATTTTCAATTTTGAATTTGTGGCATCAAAAATAATTAATTGAGGAATCAGTGCAACAGTTAGATGCTCAATATTGATAAAAGCATTTTTTGAAAAGATGACAAAATCAACTTTTATTTTTTTATTGATTGGCTTAAACTCAATTGAAGAATCTATAAACACAATGCTTTTGTTACCAAATATCCAACAATTTTTATGTTGTGATATTTTTTTGATGTCATTGGATTCAGTCAATTTATCACTTTCCAAATCAATGTAATCATCGTAATAACTAGTTTGATTATTATTATAAAAAGATGTGCCAAGACAATAACAATGTTTTCCGTTTACTAAATGAGTTGCCGGATTTCTATTAGAATTATATACAATTATTTTTTTTGTTTTTTGAATATTAACCCATGAAATAGCAGTTGCGCTGAAAAAGAGAATAGAAAATATAGACGAATATTTTAAATACCTTTTTTCTTTTTTTAATAGTCCTACAATTAGACAAATAATTACACCATAAAGTAAAATGGTAGACCATTCATTTGCAAAAATTTTTTTACAAACGGAATAAGGGATTTCATTTAAATGAATTATTATACTATTTAATAGCCAAACTGATTTTTCAATAAGTAGACCTATATATTTTTCAAGAAGTCCATACCAGGAAAAACACAACAAAATCAGTTCTTCAAATAAAATAATAGTAGAAAGTGGTACTGCGAGTAGATTGCTTATTAAAAAAAGATTTGGGAATTGATGGAAATAATAAAGACAAATTGGAAATGTTATAATTTGAGCAGCAGAAGTAATGGCTGACATTTCCCATATCTTTTTTAAAAAATAATTTTCAGGACTCCATAAAAGTTCAATTGGTTTTTGCAACCAAACAATGCCAATTAAAGCCAAATAACTTAACTGAAATCCAACATCCCATAAAAAATAAGGATTGTAACACAAGAGTACAAATGCAGAAGCGGCTAATGAATTATAAATAGAAACTTCTCTATTTTGCATTTTACCTATAATCACAAAAGTAAACATTACAGCACTTCTTAATACGGAAGCGGAGGCTCCTGTTAATAAAGTAAAAAGCCACAAGCAAATAATTATCCCTATTGATTTAATAAATACAGACTTCTTTATGATGGGTAACCTATTGAAAATCCAAACCAAAATAATATAAATAATGCCAAGGTGAAGACCAGAAATGGCAATAATATGTATTACCCCTGTGTTGCTATAGGACTTAACTAACTCTTTATCTAAATCATTTTTATACCCAATCAAAAGAGCTTCTGCAATTCCAAGTTCTGTTTCATTTTTTATATTTTTTTGTAATACAGAAATAGTGTGTGTTCTTAAATAAATAATCTTCTGTTTTAACCAATTTATTTTTCGAAATGACTGAATATGATAATCGGATGATTGAACATACACTTGAAAATATATTTGCTGAAACGCCTGATACCTTTTATTATCAAAAGAACCAGGATTTCCATTATTTGTAATGGGCTGTGGTGATTTTAAAATCAGCAGCATATCACCATAATTCAACTTATTCGCTTTTTCATCATTTTTAAAAAACACTAATAATTTCCCAAAAGATTGAATACTCTTTTTTTTATTAATTACTGTACAAACATTCGCAATTGCTTTTATGCCAAAGTCTTTAATTTCTATTGGTTCTTCTATATTAACTAATATCCCGTCATTGTTATTGATATTGTTACCAAACCATTCAGGCTGATTAGTTAGGTCTCTATTCCATGTTAATAATAATGCAAAAGAAAAAATATACAGATAGATAAATATTGATTGTATATACTTGTATCTGAATCTAAGTTCGAGTTTTAAAAAATAAAATAAAATGATTCCGCAAAATGAAAAAGCAAGTATTAATAAGATCAAATAAATAATAATTGGAAAATACCACTGAATATATATTCCGGAAATAATGGGCAAGATTAATCTTACAAAAGGTGCCTCTTTCCAAAGAGGAATTTGATACGAATTCATTTACTAAAATAGGACAGCTATTTTAAATTTTAACTGATCTTTATTTAGTGTAAGTATAAAGATTGGTATCTTTAACGATAATATTACTTACTAATTTTTGATACAATTTAATAACTTTATAATGCTTAGATTGCCTTTTACTTATCTAATTATTCTTAGTTTTTTTTCTATAGATTGCTTTGCGCAATTATTTCCAATCAAGCAATACCCTCAGCATTATTTCCAATGGCCAGTTGGCACTAATGTTGGTATTGTGGCGAATTTCGGTGAACTACGTCCTAATCATTATCACATGGGATTAGATTGCAGAACAGATGGAAGAGAAAACTTACCTATTTATGCTGCAGCTGATGGATATATTGCTAAAATACATATTGATGCTACGGGATTTGGAAGAGCTATTTATATAAATCACCCGAATGGCCTCACTACACTATACGCTCATTTAAATGAGTTTAATCCTGCCTTAGAAGCATTCATTAAAGAAGAACAGTACAAAAAAAAATCCTGGAAAATAGACGTGATTGTTCCGAAAAATGTTTTCAAAGTATTAAAAGGATCTTTCATTGCATATAGCGGCAATACAGGCGGGTCTCAGGGTCCGCATTTACACTTTGAAATAAGAGACACAAAAACTGAAAAGGTATTGAATCCTCTTTTATTTGGATTACCAATAGAAGACAATGCAAGTCCTGAAATATACAAGCTATCGGTATATGACAGACGCTTTAGTACATATGAACAAACACCTAAAATCATTTCTCTAAAAAAAATAAATGGACAATACCAACCTATCGGAGGCAAAATATTGATTCAGACCAATCAGGTAAGTTTTGGTATAAACGCTTTTGATAAAAACAATGGGTCTGGCAATCAAAATGGCATTTACAAAGCAACGCTTTATGATAATGAAAAAGAAATCGTAGGCTTTGAGATGGATAGTATTACATACGATGAAACAAGATATTTAAATGCACACATTGATTATAAGACAAGAAATAACGGCGGTCCCTTTTTACAACACTTATCCATATTGCCGGGGTATTTGAATGGAATTTATAAGAGCCAAAAAGGCGAAGATGGAATTATTTCATTAGAAGACAACACCCCTCACCATATTACCATCAAGGTTTATGACGCTAATGAAAATGTTTCCGATTTAGTTTTTGATATTGAATTCGATGGTACTGATTTTACGAAAACAAATAATAAAAAAAAATCGCCAGAATTTATTTTCAAGCCAGGGCAAATTAATATTTTCGAAAATGAAGCTATCTCGTTCTATCTTTTAGAAAATTCAATTTATGATTATTTCCAATTTCATTACAATGAGTCTATAGTAATGGGCAGTAAAATATTTTCGCTTCACAATGAAAATGTACCCATAGAGAATTATTTTCCAATAAAAATAAAAGGTAATTATAAGCAGAGAGATACGGGCAATATTGTAATGAAGCTAATGACTAATCAAAAAGAAAAGTTTAAAAAAGCAAGATTCGATAATGGCTGGTATACAGCAAGTTTTAGGGAATTTGGAAAATACGAATTAGTGATTGACACCATAGCTCCTGTAGTAAAACCGATAGGATCATTCAGAGATGGTGCCACTATTACCACGTTGAATAAAATTATTTTTTCTGCATCAGATAATACAAAAGAGATTGCTGAATTTACCGGATTGATTGATGGTCAATGGATATTATTCAGTAATGACAAAGAAGCTAGTTTTATATATACGATTGATAAATATTGTACACCGGGCGAACATTTGTTAACAATAATTGTTAAAGACTTGGTAGGAAATACCACCACAAAAAACTATCATTTTACCAGATAATTTATTATCAATATGACGACTTTATCAGTAGGAAAAAAGGCTCCGGCCTTTAAAGGAAAAGATCAAAATGGAAAAGACATTTCCTTAGCCGATTTTAAAGGAAAAAACATTGTTCTCTACTTTTATCCTAAAGATGACACGCCAACTTGTACAATACAGGCTTGTAACCTTAGAGATCATTTTGGCTTACTGAGCAAGAAAGGTTTAGTGGTAATAGGTGTTAGTCCGGATGAAATTTCAAAACATAAAAAATTTGAAACAAAGTATCAATTACCCTTTACTTTATTAGCAGATTCAACGCTTAGTATCATTGAAAAATATGGTGTATGGGGAGAAAAAAGTATGTATGGGAAAAAATACATGGGGTTAATTAGAACTACTTTTTTAATTGATGAGGGCGGAAAAATTCAAAAAATATTTAGCAAGCCAAATGCCAAAGAACATGCCCAAGAAATTTTAGAAGCATGGAGTACTAAGAAGTAAGCATTCATTTTATTTCTATAAGTAAACTTACATAATCAGATTATTGTTAATCCCAAACCCACTCGACATCTCCCACTTGAAATTGTTGCTCTATACTATTATTTGTAATAAAGAATCCTTTATGATCAACACCAATTATGGTGGTTTCGAAAACCATATTTTCCTTTTTTAGTTTAACCTTTTCTCCAACCTTATACAGATGCTCGTTATATTGTTTTAAAATATCATTTAGGCTATTTTCTTGCAGATTGTTTACAACTTGCAAAATCTGTTGATGGAGATCCTGGGCTAATAAAATCAAATCTGTAGGTTGTCCGGTGATTTGTTTTATAGAAATGGCATTTTTTAAGGCGGGATTGAATTCAACTTGATTTACGTTTATCCCAATTCCAACTATAGTCCAATTCCATGAACTTCCCCGAAAATTATTTTCAATCAGAATTCCTACTGCCTTTCTGTCATAAACATATAAATCATTTGGCCATTTAATATGGACTTTTTTTTCAATTACTTTTTCTAAAAAATCCCTGCAAATCAAAGAAATTAATGCATTAAAAAGAAAAGGGGCATTTTTCAATAGATGCGGAGGCTCAAAAACAATAGACAGGGCTATATTTTCCCCTTTTTTAGATTCCCAACGTTTCCCTCTTTGGCCTTTTCCAGAGGATTGATTACTTGTAAACCACGCATTTCCATGTATAGCCAATCCTTCATGTATCTTCGCCATGGCATAGTTGTTGGTACTATCAACCTGAGTAAGAATATTAAAAAGTAAGTTTGGTGCTTTAATCATTTCAAATGGCTAAGAAATAGTACTTTTGATTTAATTTGCAAGCTAATATTTATTCAAGTAAAAAATGACAACTCTTTAATTAACCCCAAAAATAAATCAACCGCTTTTGAGTAATTTGAATGTATTAAATAATCGAAAAAAAAGTTCAACTAGATTATCGAAAAATAGTAAGATTTTTAAAACAATTATCCAGGCCATTCTGGATAAAAAGGGTGAACAAATTGTAAGCTTGGATCTTAGAAAAATCCCTGAAGCAGTATCCGACTTTTTTATTATTTGTCAGGCATCCAACAACAATCAGTTGAGGGCCATTGCCGATAATATTGAGGAAGAAGTAAAAAATCAATGTGGCGAAACGGCTTTCAAGCATGAAGGACGTCAAGCAGAGCAATGGATTTTGATTGATTATGTAAATGTTGTTGTACATATTATGCTTCCAGAACCAAGAAAATTTTATCAGTTAGAAGAATTATGGAGCGATGCCCCTTCTATGGAGCACATCAATTAAACAACCCCCTATATATAGATTTAACCTTTACGAAATTTATGAATCAATCAAATAATAACCCAACACCCCAAGGCAACCCATCCCCTAATGGCGGAGATCCACAAAAAAAGAAAAATAGATTTAACATTTATTGGATTTATGGAATTGTTTTCCTTTGTCTAATAGCCTATAATCTATTTCGCTCTGTCAACACCGGTGGTACTGAAATTAGTTATCCAAGCCAATACCAGCAAATGTTGAATAACGGAGATGTAAAAAGCATTAAAATCATTTCAAATAAAAAGCTTGTTCGCATCTTGATTTCGGCCGACAGCCTTAAAAAGAAATCGGACTATTATAAATCTATTATTTTACCATCTACTGGAAAAAGCCCAACTAATGCGGACAATAATAGATTTGAAGAAATTGCTAAAAGTAATTCTCCTCAATTTTATTTTACCATAAGTGATGTAAGGAGTTTTAATGACGATCAAAGAGATTTTTTCAATAACAACAAACAGGTTACTAAGCCTAATGTATCATCAGAAGATGAAGGCGAATTGTTTAGTCAAATAATTGGATCGCTTTTACCAATTTTAGTGATCGGTTTTTTATTTTTCATGATGATGAGAAAAGTTGGAGGACCAGGTGGTGGCGGTGGTGCTGGCGGTATTTTTAATATTGGAAAATCAAAAGCTACTCTATTTGAAAAAGGAACAAAAGTGAATATCAACTTTGGTGACGTAGCAGGATTAGATGAAGCAAAAGTAGAAGTAATGGAGATTGTTGATTTTTTAAAAAATCCAAAAAAATATACCGCATTAGGTGGTAAAATTCCAAAAGGCGCTTTATTGGTAGGCCCTCCAGGTACTGGTAAAACACTTTTGGCGAAAGCTGTTGCTGGAGAAGCTCAGGTGCCTTTTTTTAGTTTGAGTGGTAGTGATTTTGTAGAAATGTTTGTTGGTGTTGGAGCGAGTCGTGTAAGAGATTTATTTAAACAAGCGAGAGAGAAAGCTCCATGTATCATTT
>CANICR010000013.1 GCA_947466405.1 Chitinophagaceae bacterium
TTGCTCAAGCATGGTCGGTTGGTGTTGAAGAGCAGTTTTATTTCATATGGCCTTTTTTATTGAAGAGGTTTAAGAATATTGTCTTTGTATTATTTACAATTATTGCTATTTGCTTATCGATCAAGCTGGTTCTGTTTCCGGTATTAAAATTTAAACTTCATTATTGGAATGACAAAATAAAGATTTGGAAGCTTTTTTTTGATGATTTTTTAATTGACACTATGGCAATTGGAGGATTGTTTGCATATGCTTATTTTAAAAAATCAAAGCTTTTAAAGTTTTTTTATCACCCCATCACACAACTAGTTACTTATGCTTTGATGATTTATTTTTTTGTTACAGGATTAAATATCCCCTATGCAAAAAGTGAATTTTTTGCTTTGTTATTCGGCATATTAATTCTAAATGTTTCCACCAACCCCAAAGCATATTCAAAATGGTTTAATTTACCATTGTTCGATTATTTAGGAAAAATATCATACGGTATTTATATGTATCATAGTTTGTGTATAGTACTTACCATAAAAATAATGGTGAAGCTTAATCTTTTTAATGACACATGGTTGTATATCATCTCTATTGGAAGTTCTATTGGTATTTCAGCACTGAGCTATCAATATCTTGAAAAGTATTTCTTATCCTGGAAAACCCGATTTGCAAAAGTAAAAAGTACGAATACTATCAAAGATTTACAATAGTTGATGTTAAAAGGATGCTATCATGTTTCCACTTTGTCCCTTTTTAAATGGCATAGTATTGTAATTTATTGTTGTTATCAGTTACTTCAATTATACTTTCAGATAAAAAAGATGAATTGTAGAATTATCGTATTTTGCTTGTATTTTTACAATAATAATAAAAGAACATTCTAAATATTTTAATACATGAAGCTACTTCAAACAGCCGAAAGAATATCTCACCAAGAAGATTCTGACAATTACGTTTACCAAAGATCAATGCTTGCTTATGTAGAAGCGGCAAAAATAGTCTCCGGTGATGTGCTCGAAATTGGAACAGGAAGCGGATATGGAGTAGATATTATTTCTTCTCACTCTAACCGATTTGTTACGATTGATAAATATCAAACAGGAAATATTTCGGCTGAGAATGGATTGGCCCACCAAAAAAATGTCGAATTCATTAAAATGAATGTACCGCCACTAACCAATATTCCGGATAATTCTTTTGATTTCGTTATTTCGTTTCAAGTTATTGAACATATACAAAACGATAAAAAGTTTGTAGAAGAAATATACAGGGTATTGAAAAATAACGGAAAATTCATTCTCACCACACCCAATAAAAAAATGTCACTTACTAGAAATCCCTGGCACGTGAGAGAATATACGATCACCGAGTTAGATACATTGCTTAAAAAATCATTCCAATCTGTAAATACACAAGGTGTTTTTGGAAACGATGCAATCATGAAATATTATGCAGAAAATAAAAAATCGGTAGAGAAAATAACACGCTTTGATATTTTCAATTTGCAATATCTCTTACCAAGGCAATTACTGCAAATTCCCTATGATATTCTAAATAGGATGAACAGAAAAAAATTACTGAACGATAACAATGCGCTTGTAAAAGGCATCTCCATGGAAGATTATTTCATTCAACAAGCCAACGATGATTGTTTTGACCTGTTTTATATTGCTGAAAAGAAGAGTTAAGCAATAGGGACTCTTTTGTTATGTCTAACGTTATACCTGTAACAGTTTCATGTGATGAGTAAATAGTTTGTTTTAATCAATATCTTTTGAATATTTTCTAAAGATTGATGATTTGCTTGGAATTTAATAAAGGCTTTACTATCTTAGGATTCTATAATGGAATTAACGAGAGTACATATCATTTCTTTTAAGTTGTTCACGTTTACAACAAATACTACAACAACCCGCTAGGGTTGAAAAATTCTATATTATCCAAAGGGCCAAGGCTGTAAACAAGACAAAGTCTTATTTTTTAATCATCTTTTATTTTATTTATTATGCAAGTATTGAAATTCGGGGGCACCTCAGTCGCTAATGCAGAAAATATAAAAAAAGTCATTTCAATTGTTATTAATAAAAGTGCAAAAGAAAAAACCATTGTGGTTGTTTCAGCGCTAGGGGGCATTACTGATTTATTGCTGGACGCTGCAGCACTTGCTTCAAAAGGGGATAAGAACTATATTGATAAAATTACTTTAATAGAGCAGCGACATAAAGATTGCATTGAAGAATTAATAAGTAATGAAAATAAATCCTCCTTGTATTTTTTTCTAGAAAAATCATGTTTGGAAATTAGTAATTTATGTGAAGGTATTTTTATGTTGGGTGAATTAACATCACGCACAAAAGATAGAATAGCGAGCTATGGAGAAAAATTATCATCTCAAATTATATCAAACGCTTTTAATGTATACGGTATTGATTCCACATGGAAAGATGCCCGTGAATTAATTGTAACAAATTCAACATTTGGATCAGCCGCTGTAGATTTTTTATTGACCAATAAAAATATTAAAGACTATTTTGATAGTTCGTCACATAATATATACTTGATTCCAGGATTTATCGCAGCAGATACTGATGGCGTCACTACTACTTTGGGAAGGGGAGGCTCTGATTATTCAGCCGCTATTTTTGCTGCTGCATTGGAAGTAAGTAGCCTTGAAATATGGACGGATGTTAGTGGTATGATGACGGCTGATCCAAGATTATGCAGTAACGCAAAAATAATTCCAGCTATTTCTTATCAAGAAGCTATGGAGTTGTCTCATTTCGGAGCAAAAGTAATTTATCCCCCTACATTACAGCCCGTGATGAATAAAAATATTTCCGTTTGGATAAAAAATACATTTGCTCCCAATGATTTTGGTACAGTTATTTCGAATAATCATACAGAAGATGAATTTGTTGAAATTAATAATATTGTCAGGGGTATTTCAAGTATCAATAGTATTTGCTTGCTTACATTAGAAGGTAGTGGTATGATTGGAATTCCTGGGTTTTCTAAAAGATTATTTGAGTCTTTAAGTAATGAAAAAATAAATGTTATTCTTATTACTCAAAGTTCTTCGGAGCATTCTATCACTGTAGCGATAAATGAAAGTGATGCAGAGAAAGCCTCATTGGCAGTGAATTTAGCATTTGTACATGAAATCGCATTACGAAAAATTGACCCATTAAAAGTTGAAAATAATCTTTCAGTTGTTGCCTTGGTTGGAGAAAATATGCGCAATCATACGGGCGTGAGCGGAAGAATGTTTAGTACAATGGGTAGAAATGGAATTAACATCAGAGCAATTGCTCAAGGTTCTTCTGAAAAAAACATTTCAGCAGTTATTAATACACATGATGTTAAAAAAACCATCAATGTTTTACACGAAGAGTTTTTTGAAACCACCTACAAACAAATTAACGTTTTCCTCGCAGGCGCTGGCAATGTAGGTAGTAGACTATTAATTCAATTGCAACAACAAGCTGCTTTTTTAAAAGAAAAAATGAGGGTGATTATTAGAGTAGCAGGAATTATTAATAGTAAAAAAATGGTCATACAGGAATCGGGAATTGATATTGATAACTATAAAAATGTAATAAATGACTCAGCAATAGCATCCGATATTAATTTGTTTGTACAAAAAGTTATTGAATTGAATCTTCGCAACAGCATTTTCGTAGATATTACAGCTAATAATGAAGTGGCATTAATGTATGATCAATTACTGCAAAAGAGTATTGCCGTTGTTGCCTGCAATAAAGTAGCGGCTTCTTCAGGTTTTTCAAATTATAAAAGACTAAAGGATTTGTCGAGAGAATTTAATGCACCATTTTTATTTGAAACAAATGTTGGGGCTGGATTACCTATCATCGGTACCATTAATGATCTTATGCATAGCGGAGATCGAGTCCATAGAATTGAGGCCGTATTGAGTGGTACCTTAAATTTTGTATTTAATAATTATGACGGTACTAAAAATTTTGCAGATATTGTAAGGCAAGCACAAGAAGAAGGATACACAGAACCAGATCCACGTTTGGATTTAGGAGGTACAGATGTGATGAGAAAAATAATGATATTGGCTAGAGAAGCCGGAGAGCAGATCGAAATGGATAGTATTCAAAATAATACATTTATGCCAGCTACGTGCATGATAGGCTCAGTTAGTGATTTTTACGAATCAATGGAAAAGCAGGAAGGTCATTTTAAAAATTTATTTAAAGAAGCAAATGCAAAAGGACATAAATTAAAATTCGTTGCCACCTATCAGGAAGGAAAAGCATCTGTAGGATTGCAGCACATTAAACCTGAAAATGATTTATATCATCTATACGGAAAAGATAACGTAGTATTGTTTTATACAGATCGATATAAAGACCAGCCGCTTGTTATTAAAGGTGCCGGCGCAGGAGCTGACGTTACAGCCAGCGGAGTTTTCGCAGATATTTTAAGGGCATCAAAAGTATAATTATGCAATCTATAAAAGTAAAATCACCAGCTACACTTTCAAACCTTTGTTGTGGGTTTGATATATTAGGCATTGCATTGAAAGAACCCTTTGATATTATCGAACTCACTCAACGTGATCAAAAGGGAATCAATATTCAACACTTGGATGATTTCTCTTTACCCACAGATCCTGCCAAAAATATTGCAGGCGTTGCCCTTCAATCAATGTTGGATGCTTTAAATTATACACATGGGTTTGATGTTATTATCGAAAAGAAAATAAAACCAGGAAGCGGGATTGGTTCTAGTGCAGCTAGTGCTGCAGGCATTGTGGTAGCGGCCAATCAATTACTGGGCAATCCTTTTAACAAAAAGCAATTATTATCTTTTGCTATGGAAGGGGAAGTGTTGGCTAGTGGATCTAGGCATGCAGATAACTTAGCGCCCTGTGTATATGGAGGATTGGTATTGATAAGAGATACCGCTTCTTTAGATATTATTGAAATAAATACACCTCCATTGTTCATTACTGTGATTCATCCTCAGATAGAAATTAAAACATCTTTCGCAAGAAAAATATTGCCCACAGAAATACCCCTAAGAAGTGCCGTTACGCAATGGGCAAATGTAGCCGGATTGGTTACGGGTTTTTTACAGTTGGATTACGCATTGATTAGTCGCTCTTTGCATGATGTAATTATTGAACCAGTAAGAAGTAAGCTCATTCCAGGATTTGATGATGTTAAAAAAAAATCAATTGATGTGGGTGCTTTAGGTGGAGGCATTTCTGGAAGTGGCCCTTCTTTGTTTATGTTTAGCGAAAATGAAAAAATCGCCAATCAAATAGAATTAGAAATGAAGACAGTATATAATCAATTAGGCATCGATTATAAAACCTATGTTACCACTATTTCCAATAAAGGAGTGGAAGAAATAATTTAATATTTATCATATCAAATAGTATTAATTTAATAAAAATGATTTATCAAAGTTTATATAATAATTCGCCATCAGTAAATTTTAAGGAAGCTACTATTGCTGGTCAGGCTCCTGACGGAGGATTGTATTTCCCAGAAAATATTCCCACTTTGTCGAAAGCTTTTTTAAATAGTATGCAACAGTTGACTAATGAGGAAATTGCCTATGAAGTCATGCGGCCGTATGTTGTAAATGCTATACCAGATAATGTTTTATTTGATATTATTCAAGAAACCTTAAATTTCCCTATCCCATTAGTTCAAGTAAAAGAAAATATATTTTCACTTGAAATGTTTCATGGAAATACACTTTCTTTTAAAGATATAGGAGCTCGATTTATGAGTAGATGTTTGGGATATTTTGTAAAAGACAACAAAAGAAAAGTTACGGTACTAGTAGCCACATCTGGTGATACGGGGGGAGCAGTAGCCGATGGGTTTTATGGAATTGATGGGGTTCAGGTAGTAATTGTATATCCATCAGGAAAGGTTAGTGCTGTGCAAGAGAAACAATTAACAACCTTTGGAAATAATATTTTTGCCATTGAGGTTAACGGAACTTTTGACGATTGTCAAAGGTTGGTTAAAAAAGCATTTACAGACAAATCATTGAAGGATGAAATATTTTTAACATCCGCTAATTCGATAAATGTAGCCCGTTGGTTGCCTCAGCAATTTTTTTATTTTTTTGCCTTCAAACAATGGAAAGATAAAAATAATCCTCCGGTAGCTTCTATTCCTAGTGGAAACTTTGGAAATATTTGCGCAGGGGTACTCGCTATGAAATCAGGCTTGCCTATTAAATATTTCATGGCTGCTTGTAATGCCAATGATGTGGTACCTAAGTATTTAAATACGCATCAATATATAGCACAGCAATCTGTTTCCACTATTTCCAATGCAATGGATGTTGGAGATCCTAGTAATTTTGTTAGAATTTTAAAAATGTTTAATTCAGATGTCAATTTGTTGAAAGAAATATTTTCATCAGTTAGTATTTCAGATCTGGAAACAAAACATACTATTCAAAGGGTTTTTGCTGACGATAATTATCTGCTCGATCCTCATGGAGCCGTAGGTTTTCTGGCATTAGAAAAATATTTAGCCACTCATCCAAATCAGCAAGGATTCTTTGCTGAAACGGCTCATCCTATTAAGTTTAATGATGTTGTAGAACCACTTATTAACCAAACAATACCCACGCTGCCTTCAATTTTAAATATGGTTAACAAGGAAAAAAAATCAAAAAAAGTAGAGGTTGATTATGAGGAGTTTCACGATTATTTATTATCGATTAAGTAGTGATTTTTTATTTTTTTTAACATAGCCTGTTAATTCCATAATTCTTAACAAGTATTTTTCATCGATATGTAGACATTTTTTTATTTTCGTTTGTGAAATAGCTCATCAATATTTATTAAAATCCCGTAGTATGAAAAATATATTTTGGAAGAAAGCCGTCTTTGTAATTACCTTTTCATTTTTAATGATTAATATACCCAATTCATTTGCCAATAAAAATTATGATAAGCCCTCAATGAACATTGTTCATAAGAATAATTCAGTGTCTCGTTTATACGAATTATATCATCAGCTTAATCTTGCTGAATTAGGACTCTCTGAAAACGCTTTTAATTATGCAACTGAAGGATATGATGTTTTAAATGAAATTGGAAAAATTTCCAATCAAAAGGTGTTAACAATCATTGATTTTTCATTACCTTCTTCAAAAAAAAGACTTTTCATAATCGATTTACTGGCTGGAAAATTACTATTCAATACATATGTTGCTCACGGTCAAAATTCTGGACAAAAAATAGCAAAAGATTTTTCAAATGATATTTCAAGTTTACAAAGCAGTTTGGGGTTTTATGAAACAGCTAAAACGTATATAGGTAAACATGGGTATTCTTTACATTTGTATGGCTTAGAAACAGGGATAAATGACAAAGCATACGTAAGGTCAATTGTAATACACGGAGCATCGTATGTTTCGGAAAAATTCATCAATCAAAATGGTTATCTGGGCAGAAGCTGGGGTTGTCCTGCAATTCCGGAAATCTTGTCAAAATCAATTATAGATGCAATTAAAGAAGGTAGTTGCCTTTTCATTTATGCCAATGATAAAAAATATTTATCCCAGTCTTCTATAATTCATGCGTAGAAATTTTATTAATTTCGTAAAATTAAGTCTGTTTTTAATTTAAAAGTAATTGGTTTAACTTCACGAAAAATTAATTAAATGATAGAATTATCCGGAACAGGTGTTGCGATTGTTACGCCATTTAATAAAAACAAAGAAGTTGATTATAAATCCTTAGGGAAGTTGATTGATTATATCATTGAAGGTGGCGTGCAATATATAGTAACGCTAGGAACAACTGGAGAAACGCCCGTATTAAGCAAAGAAGAAAAAATAGACATAATTACTTTTACTTTTGAGCATATTAATAACAGAGTACCTGTAATGGTTGGAATGGCGGGGAATGATACAGCCACTTTAATCAATGATTTACAAAAATATCCTATTCAAAAGGCTGCTGCAATATTAAGTGCTGCACCTTTTTATAATAAGCCATCTCAAGAGGGATTATTTCAACATTATAAATTAGTTGCCGAATGTACAGAAAAGCCAATAGTTTTATATAATGTGCCTGCAAGAACCGGAAGAAATATTAACGTTTCCACCATTTTAAGATTAGCCAATGAGGTAGAAAATATAGTTGGTATAAAAGAAGCCAGTGGTGACATGTTGCAATGTATGGAAATTTTAAAAAATCGACCTGCTGACTTTTTAGTAGTAAGCGGTGATGACGCTTTGGCGCTTCCTCAAATGGCTTGTGGAATGAATGGAGTTATTAGTGTAGCCGCAAACGCTTTTCCTGCTGAATTTTCTACTATGATAAAACATTGTTTACAACAAGATTATTTTTCTGCAAAACTGATGAATGATAAATTAATGCAAGCATATCAAATTATGTTTGAAGAAAATAATCCTGCCGGAGTGAAAGCTTTTTTATCAGAAATGGATATTATTCAAAATGAATTAAGATTGCCACTAGTGCCATTAAGTAAGCATTTACATGATGCGGTAAAAGTGTTTCTTACAGACTATAACAAAAATTAAACAGAGAAGCAAGATCCTTCAATTGCTAAAACGGTATTGTCAAATATTTCTTTTGTTTCTTCAAGAAAAACGTCAATTGATTCGTATCTGGAAGAATAATGACCAATGATTAATCTTTTTACGTTAGCAAGTTTTGCAATTCTTCCGGCCTGAATGGTTGTACTATGAAATCGGGCAGCCGCTTTTTCTTCCTGATCTTTAAGGTAAGTTGTTTCATAATAAAGTAAATCTACCTCCTTTACAATACTGGCAATAGATTCTCTATAAATGGTATCAGCACAAAATGCGTATGATTTTGATGCCGAATTCGCAATGGTCACTTCTTCATTAAGAATTATTGTTCCTTTTTTAGTTGTATAATTTTCACCCTTTTGAAGTTTGTCATAAAAAGAAGAAGGGATTTCAAAAGGCTTTACTTTTTCAGGGTCAACACTCCTTGGGTTTTTCTTTTCTCTAAATAAAAATCCCCAACAATCGATATCATGATCAACTCTAAAACTTTCAATGCTTATTTTATTAGTTTCAGCTATCATTGTGTTTTCTCCTAATGGATGAAAATGAAGCGGATAACTTAATATGGTTTTTGATACGTTTAATTGTAATGTAATAATATCTTTTATTAAGGAAGGCCCATAAATATGAATATCATGGGTTCTATTCAGTAAACTCATACTTGACAATAAACCTACTAATCCAAAATAATGATCACCATGAAGATGAGAGATAAAAATATGTGAAAGTTTGTTTAGCTTAACTTTATATTTAGCTATTTGCATTTGAGTGCCTTCTCCACAATCTATTAGAAAACTATGGTCTTGTGTCTGGAGTATTTGTGCAGTCGGGTTTCTCCCATGAGCCGGTATCGCTGAATTACATCCAAGTATGGTAACTGCAAACAAATTTACTTTTTTAAGTGTGAAAAAGCTTATTTATATTTACATTGCTAATCAAAATCATTTAGCAATTCTCTTTCAATTTCTTCCATTTGAATAATATCCCATGCTTCGCTTTCTGTTGGGGTGATATTTATACTATTCTCAAATAAAAACATCAACTCTTTCAGGGTTTCGCATATAATAAAAGAACAATTTTTCTCATAGAATCCAACTTGAATATTTAAAATCATTTCTGCGACTCCGTTGTCCATCTTTTTCACATTCCTTAAACTTAATATGACATGTGGAATTGAATGATTGAGATAAGAATTCAATAATTCTTTCAATTCATCTGACATATTAGCAGAAATCTCGGATGTTTCAGGAATGATAACGCTAAATTTCTCTTTGGTATCTATTTTGACACTCATAATTGAATAAGTATGAATGTAAAATAAATGAAAATTTGCTTGGTAATTAACTTTATCCAATATTTTATAAAAATTATTTTTTTTGGATAAAGTCATAAAGAGATATGATTAGCAACGTATAATTTTCAACATATCAACATTTATGCTTTTCTTACACTAAATCATTGTAAATAATCGTTATCATTGTAACGTTAAAACCTTAAGAGAATGGATAATAATTTCTCAACTCAAGTAAAAGAAATCATTTCGTATAGCAGAGAAGAAGCCCTACGTCTCGGGAATGATTTTATCGGCACAGAACATCTTGTTCTTGGGCTGATTAGGGATGGCGAAAATACTGCCGTAAAAATCTTAAAAGCACTTCATATAGACTTATATGAGTTAAGGAAAGAGATTGAAATGGCTGTGAAAGATAAAACAGGAAAAAACATTGCCAATATTAATTCACTTCCTTTAACCAAGCAAGCCGAAAAGGTAATTCGAATTACAGTGTTAGAGGCGAAGTCTTCAAAAAGTGGTCAGGCTGAAAGTGAGCATTTAATGTTATCGATATTAAAAAATAAAGAAAATATTGCTACTCAAATTTTAAATCAGTTTGAAGTGGATTATGATGCTTTTAAAACAGAGCTTGGATTTGTATCTAGTAATTCACCTCAGGCGGAGTTTAATGAAGAAGATGATTTTGATGAGGAAAGAAAGCAGTATGGACAACAACCTAAAGCATCTAAAACACCAGGAGGAACCCAGGCTAAATCTAAAACCCCTGTATTAGATAATTTTGGCAGAGATATTACCAGATTAGCAGAAAATGGTTCATTAGATCCAATTGTAGGCAGAGAAAACGAAATTGAACGTGTTTCGCAAATATTATCGAGAAGAAAGAAAAATAATCCAATTCTAATTGGTGAACCAGGTGTGGGTAAAACAGCAATCGTTGAAGGATTAGCTTTAAGGATCATTCAAAGAAAAGTGTCAAGGGTTTTGTTTGATAAAAGAGTTGTAAGCCTTGATTTGGCGGCATTGGTTGCAGGCACTAAATATCGCGGTCAATTTGAAGAAAGAATGAAGGCTATCATGAATGAACTCGAGAAGAACAGAGATGTTATTCTATTTATTGATGAAATACACACCATTGTTGGGGCAGGTGGGGCTAGCGGTTCTTTAGATGCTTCAAATATATTTAAACCAGCTTTGGCTCGTGGAGAATTACAATGTATAGGAGCGTCTACTTTAGATGAATATCGTATGCACATTGAAAAAGATGGAGCATTGGATAGAAGATTTCAAAAAGTATTAATTGAGCAACCTTCTGTTGAAGAAGCTATTGAAATATTAAACAATATTAAAAATAAGTACGAAGATTATCATAATGTATCTTATAGCCAAGAAGCAATTGAAGCCTGTGTAAAATTAAGCGACCGTTATATGACAGATAAGCTTTTACCTGACAAAGCGATTGATGTTTTGGATGAGGTAGGCGCAAGAAAGCACATTAAAAACATAAATGTGCCTGAAAATATTATTGAGCTGGAAAAGAAAATTGAAGACATTAAACTAGAGAAAAATAAAGTTGTTAAAAGTCAGAAATTTGAAGAAGCGGCATCTTTAAGAGATACAGAAAAAAAATTACAGGAAGAATTAGAAAAAGCAAAATTAGATTGGGAAGAAGAAAGTAAGCATAAGCGCTTTCCTATTGAAGAAGAAGATATCGCAGAAGTCGTTTCCATGATGACAGGTATTCCTGTGAAGCGGATGGTTCAAGCTGAAACAGACAAGCTTCGTCGAATGGCGGATGATCTTAGAGGAGCTGTAATAGGACAGGAAGAAGCAATTGGGAAGGTGGTAAAAGCCATACAGAGAAATAGAATCGGATTAAAAGACCCTAAAAAACCTATCGGAACTTTTATTTTCCTTGGCCCCACTGGGGTTGGTAAAACAGAGCTAGCTAGATCTTTGGCAAAGCATATGTTTGATAGTGAGGATGCATTAATCCGTATTGATATGAGTGAGTACATGGAGAAGTTTACCGTGAGTAGATTGATAGGTGCTCCTCCCGGATATGTTGGTTACGAAGAAGGGGGGCAGCTAACTGAAAGGGTTAGACGTAAGCCGTATAGTGTTATTTTGTTGGATGAAATCGAAAAAGCTCACCCAGATATTTATAATATTTTATTGCAAGTATTGGATGATGGTCAATTGACAGATGGGTTAGGCAGAAAAGTGGATTTTAAAAATACCATGATCATCATGACTTCCAATATTGGTGCTCGCCAACTAAAAGATTTTGGAGATGGGGTTGGATTCGCTACTCAGTCTCGCCAGGATAATTTAGATGAAAATAATAAATCCATTATTGAAAAAGCGTTGAAAAGGACATTTAGCCCAGAATTTTTAAATAGGGTAGATGATGTAATAATTTTCAATTCGTTGAATAAAGAGAATATCTTTCAAATTATTGATATCTTAATGAAAGGGGTAATGAAAAGATTAAGTAATCTTGGTTTTACACTTGAACTTTCTGAAGAAGCAAAAGATTTTATTGCAGAAAAAGGGTATGATAGTCAGTTTGGCGCTCGTCCATTGCATAGGGCTATTCAAAAATATCTCGAAGATCCTTTAGCAGAAGAGATTCTTAATATGACAATAAAAGCAGGAAATACAATGATTGCTGAATTAGATAAAGAGGCTGGAAAAATAACCTTCAAAATAAAAGAAGAGCCTAAGAAAAAAGAAAAAAAATCGCAATCATAAGTTTATGTATCAAATGGTAACAAAAAAGGGTCTGTTTTAAGACCCTTTTTTGTTGGGCTAACCATTACCTTAGGTCAGTAACAAGAAATTTGTATAGATTAATGCCATGAAACTTATTTCTCACGAGGTTGTTAATCTATTTTAATTTATTTTGCAGTTCTATTTATATCTTCTTCCAGTATGAAAAAAATCATCATTACAATAGATGGCTGGTCATCTTGTGGCAAAAGCACTTTGGCAAAACATTTGGCTAAATCCTTGGGGTATGTTTATATCGACAGCGGTGCTATGTATAGAGCTATCACTTTGTATTTTTTAAGAAATCATATCGACTGGACAGATCTCGAAAAAACAAGTGAAGCATTAAAGCACGTAGAACTTCATTTTATATATAATCAAAAATCACTGCAATCGGAAATGTACCTGAACGATGAAAATGTAGAATATTTCATTCGTGATTTAGTGGTTGCAGAAAAAGTAAGTGAAGTTGCTACCATCGCTGCCGTAAGAACGTATGCAGTTGCTCAACAACAAAAAATGGGGGAAGGAAAAGGAATTGTTATGGATGGTCGGGATATTGGAACTACCGTTTTCCCAGAAGCTGAATTGAAAATATTTATGACTGCAGATATTTTGATCAGGGTAGAAAGAAGGTTTAAGGAAATGTTTATAAAAAATCCAAATGTTACTTTTGATGAAGTAAAACATAATCTTGAAACAAGAGATTATATAGATTCTAATCGAGAAGTAAGTCCACTAAGAATGGCTACAGATGCAATTTTGCTAGATAATACTTTGATGACAATGGAAGAGCAGCTGGATTTCGCATTGAAACTTGTTGCCAATAAATTGTAATTATTAAAGAAAAGAGTCTTTCTTTTTGATATAATCTTCTTCTGATAAATAATATCCTGCAAGTTTATCTATCACTTTTTCAACTAAAGCATCTGGGCAGCTCGCTCCGCTTGTAATTAATATTTTAACAGGGTTTTTTTTGGGAATAAAATTATCGGTGATCATTTCTTTTTTATGATGAAAATCAAAATGAGAAATTGTAGTGTTGTTTAATATTCTGTCAACATGGTCGATATAATAAGTCGGCAATATTTCTTCACAAAGTTCTACCAGATGAGAAGTATTACTACTATTGTAACCGCCAACAACTATTGCTAAATCAGCTGGTTCTGCTAATAGTCCGTGTACGGAAGTTTGATTGTCGTTTGTAGCATAACATAAAGTGTCACGCGTATCGGCAAATCTTTCATGAATCATGGATTCGGCAAGTTGGTATTTTTCGACCATCGTATTTTTCAGAAAATCGGCAATGGCCTGCGTTTCAGTAGCCAACATGGTCGTTTGATTAACTACTCCAATTCTTTGCAAATCTTTTTCTGGATCGAATCCAATCGAATATTTATTTTCAAAAGAGGAATAAAAGTCATTAACAGGCAATTCTCCTTTTATGAATTTAGAAAGTAGGGTAGCTTCCTGAATATCATTTACAATTATTGTTGGAGTGTTATGTGCAGCATGAGAAAAAGTAGCCCGGGTTTCTTCATGTGCAGGTTTGCCGTGAACAACAACTGTATAATTTTTCCTTGCAATTTGCTCACTTCTATTCCATACCTTTTCTACAAAAGGACAAGTAGTATTGTATTTTTCTATCGAAATTCCGATGGCAGTAAGTTTGTTTTCAATTTCAATAGTTGTTCCAAAAGCTGGAATGATCACAACATCATTTTTTGTTAATGTCTCAAAAGGAACCAATATATTTCCATTGGTATCCTGTAAAAATTGAACACCCCTTTCTAGTAAATCTTTATTTACAGAAGGATTATGAATCATCTCGCTTAATAAAAAAATTCTTTTGCCCCTATTTTCTTCAATTGTTTTAAAAGCTATTTCTATTGCATTCTCCACCCCATAACAAAAGCCAAAATGTCGTGCCAAATAAATTTGTACTGGCCCCAAATCAAGCAATGTAGGGGTAAAATCCTTTTTCATTTTATCATCCTGCTTACGCTTTTCTTTTATTGAGCTAATTAGCGGACTTCTATATGTAAATGGAATGGTAAATTGTTTCATCTAAATTAAATTCTGAACAAAGTTACAAGGTAGTTAACTAAATTTAGTATGAAATCCTAAATCATTACCCTAATGTTAAAAAATACATACCTCATTAATTATTTAAAGAAAGCCACCATTTATGAAGTAAATCTAAGGCAGTATTCAAATGCGGGGGATATTCGTTCATTTATTAAGCATTTGCCTAGGTTAAAAAAAATGGGAATTGATATATTATGGCTGATGCCTATTCATCCTATTGGCGAAAAAAATAAAAAAGGAACTTTAGGCAGTTATTATTCTATCCAAAATTATATGGATGTCAATCCGGCATTTGGCACCAAAGAAGATTTTAAAGATTTGGTAAAGGACGTGCATCAATTAGGCATGAAAATTATTATAGATTGGGTGGCAAATCATGCTGCATGGGATAATGTATGGACAATATCTCATCCAGATTATTTCCTAAGAAATACAGCAGGAGATTTTATTTCTCCAAATGACTGGACAGATGTTATTCAAATCGATCACGAAAATATACAGGCACATGAAGCGTTGACGGATGCAATGTGTTATTGGGTAAAAGAATTTGATATAGACGGATTTAGGGCAGATTTAGCACATTTAACACCCTTGCATTTCTGGGTAAATGCCAAAGCAAAAATAGCATCATTGAAGCCCGATTTAATTTGGTTGGCTGAAACCGAAGAGATAGAATATTATCAGGCATTTGATATTATTTATTCATGGAAATGGATGCATAAATCAGAAGAGTACTTTAAAAAAAATATAGAGATTAGAGAGCTTATTCAACTGTTACAAGATAATTATAAGAAGCATGAATTAAATCCATTACAATTATATTTTACAACAAATCACGATGAAAATAGCTGGAATGGAACTGAGTTTGAGAAATTTGGGATTTATGCTGATGCAATTACCATTTTTAATTTTATGTATCCATACGCTGTGCCATTAATATATAGCGGACAGGAAATTCCTAATCGTAAGAGATTGCTATTTTTTGATAAAGATGAAATACAATGGGATGTACATTTGGAAAAAGAGTCGCTTTATTCAATACTAATTGAATTCAGAAAAAACAGGAAGGAAAATAGTACTATTAATTTCTTTGATCAGGATAATAATTTATTTGGTTTTAAAAGTGGTGTAGGTGTTGGCGCAATGATTATGGTTTTGAATCTAGACAAGAATGACATCAATTTCAATCCAAAAAACGAGGAAGAGTATGGCTTATATAATAATATATTCAATGCTACATTGATTACAATAAATGCTGATTTTAATATTGAATTAAAGCCAGGTGGATATATTTTACTGGAAAGAGTCGCCTAAAAAAACCCGAATTTTCATTCGGGTTTTTTTTAGAGTTAATTGTTAATGAATTATTCCTGATCCAATGTTATTGGATATTCATAAAGGCCATCATATCCTGGATAATATCCGCTAATTGTAAATGTCTTTTCCGTTCCTATTGCTTTACGCATTTCGTCCATCGACTTCACTACTTTGTTATTTACTTTCAAGATGATAAATCCATCTTTCATTCTTGTTTGGTCATTTAAGGCCCCATTATTTATTTTTTTAACAATAACGCCTCCAGGAATTCCATATTCCTTCGCTTTTTTAGGCTCTAGATTTGCAAAATCAGCGCCTAGTAATTCCATATTGCTATCGTTTTTTACAATATCAAAATTGCCGGATTTATTTCTTAATGTTACGGTGTATACTAATTGTTTTTTATCACGCATAACCTGAACCGTTACTTTGTCACCTGGTTTGTAACGGCTTACCTGTTCTTGTAATTCTCCACCACTAATTATTTCCACCCCATTAATTTTCTGAATTTTATCTCCTTTGCGAATGCCTGCAGAATAAGCCCCCCCATCTGTAGGAACTTCTGTTGTGAAAATTCCTTCGTATACATCTTCAGGTATACCAGCTTTCTTTTTCTGTTCTTCATTCATATCAGTAACTACACTATATTGAATACCTAGATAACCTCTTTGTACAGTTCCAAATTTAATAATATCATCTATGACTTTCTTGGCAATATTTACAGGTATTGCATATGAATAACCAGAATAATAACCTGTTGGCGAGGCAATGGCAGAATTAATGCCAATTAATCTACCATCTGTATTGATTAAGGCGCCACCACTATTGCCCATATTTACAGCTGCGTCTGTTTGAATAAATGATTCTACGGCATTTCCTGCATTTCCTGATTTGTCTTTATTTAATCCGAGACTTCTAGCCTTCGCACTTACAATACCAGCGGTTACTGTTGTTTCTAAATTCAATGGATATCCAATTGCTAATACCCATTGGCCAATTTTTACTTCATCAGAATTTCCATATACTAAATAAGGCAATGCCGCTGCATCTATTTTAATAACCGCTAAATCATAAGAGGGATCAGCTCCAATAACTTTAGCGGTGTATGTTTTTTTGTTATTAAGCGTAACCGTTATTTCATCAGCATTTTCAATAACATGGTTATTGGTAACAATAAATCCGTCATCGCTGATAATTACGCCAGAGCCTGATGCTTTTTGTTCAGGGATAATATTCATTCTTTGACCATTAAAAAACTGATTGAACATTTCATCATCAAAAAAATCACTGAATGGATTTTGATGCATTCTGGGTAAATTATTTGTTACCTGCTTTGCTTTTGTTTTAGTTTTAATGTGAACTACGGCAGGTATTGCGGCTAATGAAGGTTGAGTGAAGTCCATCGATCCAGCTGGGACTCCGCCTTCGTTTAATCCGGTAAGTTTGTAATTACTGGGTAGTGCCCCCTGCACTTGTCCGCCATAACTAAAATTATTTTTTGTAAAATGTACATATCCCCAAACTACGCTCAGTGTAGTAAGGGCGCTAATACCAACGGTCGCCAATACTTGTTTTAGTTTCATTTATGTAGGTTTTAATAGTTTGAATAATATATAAAATCAAATTCTGTGCCTATCATGCAATTTAACGATAGACTGACAAATTGTATAGTACAAATTGTCATCTTTAACATATTATTAGAGAGAAAGTAAATTTATAAACTTAATAAGAATTGCATGGTGTCTACCCCATCTGCATAAGTAAATATATCCGGCTCCTGCGATTTTCCAAAAGGGAGATAATCTCTTCCTACAATACATTGTATTTGGTTATTATTTTTAAGCTGTTCTGTTAAATGAATATTATTTTCAAAATGTTCATAATGCAATACACTAATCGGAGAATACAATCTCTCGTCTTCTATTAACAGGGTGCTTTCGTTACTCATGTATTTGATATTGTTGAGTAATAAAATAGACAGTTGATAGTCATAATTGTTTGAGTATTTATTATAATCTCTAAAATATTTAAATGCACTAAATGAATGCAATAGCGGAATAAAATCGTAAGTTTTGGGAACAAATAACTTTGTGACATTTCTGCATCCTAAACCAAAATACGTATGAATATCTGTAGATAATAACTCAAGCTCACCCACCGTTTCTTTTCCTGTTAGCACTGCTACGGAAGTTCTGTTTCTCCGGATGATATTTGGATATTTGTTAAAATATTGTTCAAAGTGAATAGCAGACTGATTACCTCCAGTGGCAATATAAGCATCACAACCTTTTAGCATTTCTGAAGTTTGAATAAAATCGGATACTTCTTTATCAAATTCATTCAATTTTAATATCAGGTGTTTTAATAAAACGTCATCTTTTGAAGAGAATTTTATGGTTTGTTTATGACCACTAATGAATACACATAAAAAGTCATGAAATCCTACCATGGGTATATTTCCTGCCATTACAATCCCGATATTTTTTGGGGTGTTTGAATCGTTTAAATAATAATGATGTACCCATTTTTCAATTTTTTCTTTTTTTAAGAAGTTGTCAATGATATTATCAGTAGCCAGCTGAATGAAATGCTCAGTAAACCATGGGTTTTTTGAGGTAGCAAGCGTTTTTGCTATTTTCCAATCTTCCTCATTTTTTTTAAGATAATCCCTCAATAAGTCAATTAAATAAATTCGTTTTTGTAAATTCATGCTGTTATTATTAATTTACATCAAAATTACGACAGATGGCTATAAAGATTACAGACGAATGTATTAATTGTGGGGCCTGCGAACCCGAGTGTCCCAATAATGCAATTTATGAAGGGGGTGTTGAGTGGGCTATATCAGATGGCACGAGTGTAAAGGGTGGATATTCATTAATGGACGGAGCAATGGTTGATGCCAATCAAAGAAATTCTCCTGTAAGTAATGACACTTATTATATAACTCCAAACAAATGCACAGAGTGTCAGGGATTTCATGAAGAACCACAATGCGCAGCGGTTTGTCCGGTTGATTGTTGTGTCCCTGATGAAATGTATAGAGAAACGATTGATGAATTATTGGCAAAGAAAGAAAAGCTACATCTATAAATCCTTGCAGATATTAGTATAAATAAAAAAGTATTCATGGCGATGGTATTTACAGACTATCGCCTTTGTTTTTTCCTTATTTGATTAGAAGATTATTATTGAACACAATCAACAATTATGTACAAGATATTTTTTAGAAAAAAAAATCAGCTATTGATTATCTTGCTTATGTTTTTTATGGCTTGTGGGCAAAAAAAAGAACAACAGGCTGATCAAAAAGCATCAAAGTGTTTAGAATTAAAAGAAGTGGATCGGGAGTTTTCAGAAAAGAGTAAAAAGGAGGGTATGAAATCTGCTTATATTGATTTTTTAGATAGTAATGGTGTTATTCTTAGAGTAAATGAGTTGCCCATTGTTGGTGCAAATGCAATAGACTATTTAATACAGCAAAATGATGCAGACTATATGTTAACTTGGGATCCTCAACATGCAGATATTGCTGAATCTGGAGAATTAGGAATTACATATGGCATCTTCTGTATGAAGTCTAAGCAAATAGATACTTCGTTTTATGGAACGTATACCAATGTATGGAAAAAGCAATCCGATGGAAAATGGAAGTTATTTTTAAATACTTTTAATAATGGGTTAGGAAATTAACTAACAAAAATAAAAATGAAAAAAAATATCGCATTGGTTACGGGAGGATATTCAGGTGAATCTGTTATTTCATATAAGAGTGCAGCTTCTATATTTGATCATATTGATAATGAAAAATGGAATTGTTTTTTAATTGATATACATCCAACAGGATGGTTTTATAAAAATAATGCAGGAGAAAAAACTCAAGTAGATAAAAATGATTTTAGTATTATTGAAAACGGGGCAAAAATTAATTTTGATGCTGTATTGATTGGACTTCATGGTACGCCAGGTGAAGATGGAAAACTTCAGGGTTATTTTGATTGTTTACACATACCCTATACATCCTGTGATGCAGCTTCTTCTGCATTGACGTTTAATAAAAGATATACGGTTGCAGTTGCGGCTTTTGCAGGAATACCTGTAGCAAAATCAATGCATCTATTTAAGCATGAAGTTTATAATACAGACGAAATCTTGAGTCAGTTAACCTTGCCTCTTTTTGTAAAACCTAATAATGGTGGAAGTAGTCTTGGTATTAGTAAAGTCAATCATGCTGCAGATCTTCTAACGGCTATGGATAAAGCATTTAAAGAAGATCAGCAAGTATTGGTGGAAGAATTTATCAGTGGAAGAGAGTTTACCATTGGTGTATTTAAATCAAAAGGAGAAATAATTACATTGCCAATCACTGAAATAATATCTAAAAACGAGTTTTTTGATTTTCAAGCAAAATATGAGGGAGCTAGCGAGGAAGTGACCCCTGCTAATGTAGAGGAGGAGATAGCAAAAAAAATAAGGGCTGAGGCGAAAAAAGCATATAGCGTTTTCAATTGTAATGGAATTATCAGAATAGATTTTATTTACAATGAAAAAGAACAGAAGCCATATTTACTAGAAATTAATACGGTACCTGGGCAAAGCGCAGCTAGTATTGTGCCTCAGCAGGTTAAATCAATGGGATGGTCTTTAAAAGAATTTTACTCTGCATTAATTGAAGAATGCTTCCATAAATAAATGGTATGTTTGAAAAGGTTAATTAATTAAAAAAAATAGTCGTGTTTACATTTATTACAAAAAAGTCTTTGTTGGTTAATATAATAATTGGGGTGTTATTAGCATTATTATTATTATTTCTATTCCTTCAATTATTAGGTACAATTACAAATCATGGAGAATATCTAAAAGTGCCATCAGTGGTTGGTAAAAAAACCACAGATGCCATAAAGTATTTAGAAGAAAAAGGATTTGATGTGGTTATACAAGATTCTATTTATACAGATACAGCAAAAAATGGGATTGTGTTAAAGCAATTGCCAGATCCTAATAGTACAGTAAAAATAAATCGTACAATTTTGTTAATAGTGAATAGGGTTACACTGCCACTTATTGATATGCCTGCATTAGAAGGGAAGTCTCTTAATTTTGCAATAGACATTTTAAAACGCAGTCATTTAAAATTAGGCGATACGATTTTTAAACCGGATTTTATGAGAGGTTCTGTATTGGAGCAACAATTCAGGGGAGATAAAATACCTACAGGCAGTAAAATTCCTTGGGGTAGTGCGGTAGATTTGATTATTGGAGGCGGCCTTGATGATCAGCCTATTTTAGTTCCTAACTTAGTTGGTTTAACTTTTGAAGAGGGTAGTATTTTATTAAAAGCGGAAGGTATTCTGCTTGGTGCAATAATTCCAGAAGCAGATGTAAACGATACTGCACATGCATTTATCTGGAAACAATCTCCTTCCCAATATGACGAGTTTAAACAACCATTATATATTAAATCTGGTCAGTTGCTAGATGTATGGATTTCAACATTAAATAAATCTCCAATTGATTCAACAAAGTAATTATTTTATATGCAATTAATTGAAACAGCTGTCTTGAAAGAAAGGATAGATCAGCAGGAACAGATTAATCTAGTTGATGTAAGACAACCTGAAGAACATGCTGATTATAATATCGGAGGGATATTATTACCCTTAGGAAATATCATTTCAATGCAAATAGATGAGATAGAAAACCTTAAAGATGAAGAGGTGATTTTTTATTGTAGAAGTGGTCAGAGAAGCATGCAGGCTTGTTTGATGCTCGAAAGTATGGGCTTTACCAATGTAAAAAACCTAGCAGGAGGTATGCTAGGTTGGGAGGCTTTGTTTGGACGTCCTTAAAAAATACAGGAATACAATTATAATTTTATTCCAATTCCAGTCATCCAGTTAAATGTAGCCATAGGAAAATAATAATTTTCGGTTACTAGCGGTCCACCATAAATGTAGCTGAATGTATATCCATTTGAAACGTATTTTTTTGAAAAGAGATTATTTCCCTGAATGAAAAAATTTATATGGATTCTCTTTTTAATTTCCTTTTCAATATTTATACGAAGGTCGTGAACAATATAATCTTGCAGCATTCGATCTTTATTTGATGTATTGTCAAGGTATTGCTTGCCTACATATTTACTCATTAGATAAAGGTTCAGATTTTTCAATATTTTCATATTCACACTGCTTGATGCAATAATGGCAGGAGAGAATGAAATATCCGTAAGTGAATAGTTTATTTTTTCCTGCGTATAATTATCATAGTTATCTATATATTCCGAGAAGTTTTTTATTTTATTTTTACTTAAAGTAAGATTTGCATTAATACTAATTCTTTTATTTATAGTGATGTTGCTTTGTAATTCTATCCCCATTCGATAGCTAGTAGGAATATTTGTTCGAGTGTATGCATATACGTTATTAACTTTACCGGTAAGCACTAATTGGTTTTTATAGTTCATATAATAAGCGTTTGCACTCCAGTTTATTTTTTTTCCTTTTTGTTCAAATCCCCATTCGAAATCTTGTAGTTGCTCAGGAAGCGGTGTTTCGTTGATATTGGTCTCATAATCATCTCTGTTTGGTTCTTTGGATGCGGTAGAAAAAGAAAAATAACTAAGCCATTGGCGTTTTGAATAAGTAAATCCGATTTTTGGGGTTATAAATGTATAATTTTTATTAACTAGAATTGCTGGATTTTTTTGAAATCCGTGAATAGAATAGTTAACATGCCTTATTTGAATGTCCACAAATGAAAGCCAATGTGTATTTATCTTTTGAGACCATTTATTATAAACAGAAATGTCTTTTTTGGAGGCTTGCACATCATACCATCTAAAATGATCAGCAACTGCATCGGGAATAGCCGTGAAAATTATTTCACCAAAATGATCGCCTGAATACTTGGTACAATTTCCTCCAAAAATAATGGATGTTTTCTTTTTGTTATATTGTAACGAAAATACGGAGCCATAAAATGAATTGTCTAACCATAATTGTCTAACCAAATCCATCGTGTCGTTATCTCCAATAGAATTATGAGTATTGTAATCAGTCAATAGCTGATCTTTTTTGTATTGTTCAAAATAGCCTTTTCCTTTTGTTAGAAAAAAAGCAATATTATATTTTAGGAAGTTGTTTATTTTTCTGTTGTAAAAAAACTGATAATGAGTTTGAATATAATTATCAGTTTCATTGTTATATGGCTCACCATTTTTTTCTGTACCTGCGGGATTGAAAGTTCGGTTGCTGTCTAAGGTTGCTTGATTAATACCAAACCAGGCGGCATGTGTTTTTTCTTTACCTGAAAAAATATTCAATCGAAAAGATTGATGAGCATCAATATAGGCGGCACTTGTAAAGTAAGATTGTAATTTACTTTTGGCGCGATCGATGTAGCCATTGCTGCTGATATTACTCAATCTGCCTGTAAGAATAATATGGTTTTGTAGAAGTCCTGAATTTAATTTCAGGGTATTTTTGATAGATTGATATGAGCCTATCGAGTTATCTAGTTGAATGTACTTTTCTTTTTCAATATCATTGGTATTGATATTAATGGATCCGCCAAAAGCGCCTGCTCCGTTGGTAGAAGTACCTATGCCTCTTTGTATTTGAATGGATTGAGCGGAGGAGGAGAAGTCGGGTAAGTTGACTAAAAAAGTACCCTGACTTTCTGCATCATTATAAGGTATGCTGTTTAAGGTTATATTTATCCTAGTGGCATCAGTACCTCTGATTCGTATTCCCGTGTATCCTATACCGTTACCTGCATCAGAATTCACTTGTACAGAGGGTGTTTGATTTAGAATAAAGGGCAAATCGTATCCTACGTTGTTATTTTCAATTTCTTTCTTCTGCATTAACGATTTTGCAATGGGTAAATAATCATTGGCTCGAACTGCATTGATTTCAATAGGTTGCATAAGCAGGGTGTCATATTCTTTTTTAAATTGAGCAGTAGCATGGAGCATACAAAAGCATCCGAAAGAAATCATAGAAAAGTATTTCATTATTAAAAAATTTAGCTGAACATCCGGATCAGAAAGTATCCTTTGTTGCTCACAGTAATTGGAGCTTCTCCCTTCGCAGGCATTATCCTGAGCAGGTTATCGGGTATCATCTCAGCCTTCAAAAAGAAAGCACCCCGGAAATTCTAGCAGTGTTAAAAAGAACGTTACGAATGTAAATATAGAAAAATAACTATTGTAAATATTTCATTTGGCAGGATTAGTATAAACTATTAACTTTGCAATGCGAAGTAGAGCAGCGGTAGCTCGTCGGGCTCATAACCCGAAGGTCAGAAGTTCGATCCTTCTCTTCGCAACAAAAGACTCAATTTATTGAGTCTTTTTTAATACCCTGCTAATCGTATGTAAAAAAATAAAATATGATAACAATTTTTTATAATTAATGAAGCATTTAATTAAAAATTCCTATTTTTACCAGACAAAAACAAAATAATCTTATTATGAAAAAAATTATTCTTTTCTCAGTGATTCTTTCAGCTTTATACATTAGCTGTAAAAAAGATACTGTAACAACTACTGTAGCTACTTTCACATACGGTGCATGGTCTGATTGCAGTGCAAGTAATGTTCAAACAAGAACCTTTACTTCAAGTGTTGCAGGTCAAGTTCCTCCAGCAGATTCACTTTCTAGATCTTGTAATTACGTTCCACCAGTAGTAATTTTTACTTATGGTCCTTGGACTGGTGATTGTGCAACTGATGGTGTTCAACGTAGAAGTGTTGTTTCAACAGATCCAGCAGATTCATTTAATATTGCATATCCTCCAATTGATAGTATCATTAGAATTTGTCCTGCAACAGCAGCAACATTTCCAGGTACCTATCAAATAACTGCAGATACATTATTTACCAAATTGGCTGGTACTACCACTTATGATGCTGGTGCAGATATTTATTCTGATACATCTTGGAATCCTTTAGCATCATTAGATGATTATTATACATTTAATGCTAATGGAACATTCACTTATAATGAAAGTGGAACTCCAGTTCCTGCAGGTTGGGGTATAAATTTCCTATCATATCCATATAGCAATACTTTAGGTAGTTTTGCAACAGGATGGAGTTTGCAATCTGGATTTTTAGTGTATGCTCCTGAAGCTAATTTCGGTGCTTGGGGTTATTTTGAAAAAATTATACCAACTGAATTTGTATTGAATTATTCTTTTACTAGCTCAGCAACTGGTAATAAGTATATTCAGTCTACCACATATACAAAGATGCCATAATCAAAAATAAAATTATTAAAAAATCCCAAACAATCATTGTTTGGGATTTTTTATGATAATTATTTTTATAAAAAAATTGTACTTGTTTTTAAGCAATAAATAAACATGAAAAAAATCATTCTATTGTTAGTCATTGTTTCAGTAACATACATTAGTTGTAAAAAGGATTCTCCTATCCTCACTTTCACTTATTCGTCGTGGTCTGATTGTACCAATGGGACGCAAACGAGAACTGTAGTGGCAAGCGATGGTATTTCTACGGTTCCTTTCGATAGTTTACAAAGAAATTGTGATATGGCGTGTTTGATTACAGGCACTTGGAAGTTGTCGGAATATTATGTGCTTTTTGAAGATAGTTCTGTGATAGATTTCTTGACGGACACTTCATATGGATTAGCTCCATGTGAAGTAGATGACACCTATAAGTTTAATGGTACGGATAGCGGAGGCTCTTATAATTATACAGATGCCGGAATCCAATGCTCTACAAATGGAAGTTATAATGGAAATTGGACAATATCAAATAATACATTTAATTTTACAGGTAGCGAAAATCAATATCAAATAAAATCATTCAGCTGCACAAAAACGTCCTGGACCTCACAATTATTCACTATTATTGATTCAAGTGTAACACCTCCAATAGCACATCAATATAATTACAATAGAACATGGGTTAGACCATAATTTAAATAATTCTATTAATAGCCGGACTTTTAAGCCGGCTATTTTTATTTTAGCCAATTAATTGATGCCTGATAGATTCAATTAGTTGTTGTGATGAGTAAAAAAAAAGATAGCTTTGCAACGTTTGAAAAGAAGAAGATAAATGAAAGCAGGATTTGTAAACATATTTGGAAAGCCCAACGCAGGGAAAAGCACTTTGTTAAATGCACTGATGGGAGAGAAAATGGCTATTGTATCCCATAAAGTACAAACTACTCGCCATAGGATAAAGGCAATCTTAAATGAAAAAGACTTTCAAATCATTTTTTCGGATACGCCTGGAATTATTGAGCCAAAATATAAGCTTCATGAAAAAATGATGCAAGCAGTTAAAGGTAGTTTGGAAGACGCCGATTTGGCATTGTTAATGTTTGATATAAAAGAAAATCCGGAAGAAACAAATGAGATATTTGAAAAACTGCATTTAAAAGTGCCTGCAATAATTGTAATCAATAAATCGGATGTTGTAAAAGATGAAAAAATAATATCATCGGTAAAAGAATATTTTCAAGAAAAAAAATACTGCAAAGAAGTAGTGGTGATTTCTGCTTTAAAGAAAACCGGCGTAGATGAGTTATTGAAAAAAATATTAAATTATTTGCCGGAAGGGATGCCTTTTTTTGAAGGAGACGATTTAAGCGATTTGCCTACAAAGTTTTTTGTTAGCGAATTGATAAGAGAAAAAATATTTGAATTATTTCAAGAAGAATTACCTTATCATAGTGCTGTGCTGGTTAGAGAATTCAAAGAAAAAACAACTTTGATAAAGATATCGGCAGACATTATTGTGCAAAGAGAAACACAAAAAGGAATCATCATTGGGGAAGGAGGAAGTATGATAAAAAAGCTTGGAACTCTTGCTAGGAAAGACATTGAAGAGTTCTTAGGCAGCAAGGTTTTTTTAGAATTATTTGTGAAAGTAAGAACAAAGTGGAGAGACAATGAAATTTTCTTAAGAGAATACGGGTATTGAGTATTATTGAAAAATAACTGATTCTTCTTATTTAGTATAGTAGAAAAAATCAGCTATTTAAATACATTTTTTATTTCTTTTTAATTAATTTATAATGAGTTTTACAGTAGCTATAACGGGAAGGCCTAATGTTGGGAAGAGCACTTTCTTTAATCGATTGCTTGAGCAAAGGAAAGCAATTGTAGATGATGTGAGTGGTGTTACCAGAGATCGCCAATATGGAGTTGCAGAATGGGCAGGCAATTCATTTAATTTGATTGATACCGGTGGATTTGTTCCACAAAGCGAAGATCTTTTTGAGCGTGAAATTGCTAAGCAAGTAAACATCGCTATTGACGAAGCCAATGCAATCATTTTTATGGTAGATGCATCTACCGGGATAACAAATTTAGATGAGGCGATGGCTGATTTATTGAGAAGAAGTCATAAGCCTGTATTGTTGGCGGTGAATAAGGTGGATAATCATAACAGATTAATGGAAGCTAGTGAATTTTACAGCTTAGGTTTCGAGCATATTTTTTTTATATCATCAATTAGTGGAAGTGGCACAGGAGAAATATTAGATGCCGTCAATTCTTATATGAAAGAAGATGAAACCAATGTGGTTGCAATTGATGAAGGAATTCCAAAGTTTGCCATTATTGGACAACCGAATGTTGGCAAATCCTCTTTATTAAACGCATTAGTGGGAAAAGAAAGAACCATAGTAAGTGATATAGCCGGAACAACGCGGGATACAATCCACACGCATTACAACTTATTCAACAAAGAATTTATTTTGATTGATACTGCCGGGATAAGAAGAAAAGCAAAAGTGCATGAGGATTTAGAATTCTATTCGGTAATTAGAGCAATAAAGGCAATGGATGAGGCAGATATTTGTTTGATGCTATTGGATGCGGGCAAAGGCATAACAGCGCAGGATTTAGCTATTTTCTCTTTAGCTGAAAAAAAAGGAAAAGGGATAGTTGTATTGGTAAACAAATGGGATTTGTTGGAGAAAGAAACAAATACGGCTCGTGATTATGAAAAAGAATTAAAATCACGCTTAGCGCCTTTTAATGATGTGCCTATTATTTTTATTTCTGTTTTGGAAAAACAAAGAATTTTACAGAGCATTGAAGCCGCAATAGCAGTGTATGAAAATAAAAAAAGAAAAGTTCCAACTTCAAAGTTGAACGAAGTGATGTTGCGTGCAGTTGAACAATATCATCCCCCAGTTGTCAGAGGAAATGCGATTAAAATTAAATATACAACTCAGTTACCCACCAATACCCCCAGTTTTGCATTTTTCTGTAATTATCCAGATGATATTAAGGCCCCATACCAAAATTATTTGGAAAATAAGCTTAGAGAAAACTTTGATTTTAAAGGGGTGCCAATCCGTTTATTTTTTAGAAAAAAGTAGCTTAAATTAAATAATTCGTTGATTTTATTTGATTTTCTTCATCATTTTAAGTACAAACACGTAAAATGTGTAATTCTCGTACAGAAATAACATTTATTCTTAATTTTTGACAAAAATTCGTTAAATTCACACTTTATTTAATCAGCTTATTTAAGGGAATATAATACTTAATTATGGGTTGATGTTCAATTCATTATCAAATTACAGCCATGAATTCCAGAACTATTGAGCAAAAAAGAAACTTTTTGTTTGAATCGCATAAAAGGATTCTATTTTCTATTTTCTTTTCATTGTTTCTTTTTTCTTTTTCTAATGCTCAAGTTGATTTGAGTATTCAAACTACTTCTAATTCTATTTGTTCAGGATCTTCAGCAATATTAACAGCAAATCCAACAGGATTTTCTGAAGGTATCACTTATTTATGGAGTATTGGAGATTCTACTACTAGCAGTATTACTATTCAACCAACAACAACAACAGAATATAAATTGATTGCTACCGATGGTTCTGAAACAGATTCTGCATTTATTACCATTACTGTTTTAAATCCTACACACAACATAATTTTTGATACAGCTTGTGAAAGTTTTTCATGGCATGGTGTCCCACATTCTGAAACTGGAACTTATCTATTCCCATATAATAATGAAGACGGTTGCGCATCAGTTGATACGTTATTTTTAATTATCAATCAGCCAACATCATCAGTAAAATATGATACAGCTTGTGTTACCTATACTTGGAATGGAGTAGCCTATACGACAAGTGGTACTTATGATTCTACATTTACCAATTCAGTGGGATGTGATAGTTTGGTAACGCTTCATTTAATCATCAATCAGCCGACATCATCAGTAAAATACGATACAGCTTGTGTTACATATACTTGGAATGGAGTAGCCTATACGACAAGTGGTACTTATGATTCTACATTTACCAA
>CANICR010000014.1 GCA_947466405.1 Chitinophagaceae bacterium
AAATGCTCCAACAGAATGCGATTTAGGTGTAAAAGTGGATTATCAGGATAAATTATGGTGGGTACTTGATTTTAAAGTGAATCAATTTTGGAGTATTCAAGCTGGTTTAAAAATAAAGCAAAGAGTTAGAGCAACTTATTCATACGACTATTATGTAGCTCCTGTAAGTTTATTTTCTAGTGGAACGGGTGCTCATGAGGTTGGAATTCAGTTTGACTTAAAGAAAAAGTAAAAAGTAAAAAGTTTAATAAAAAATATATTTCAATCGAATAAATAAATCAAAGAACAAATGAATAAGTTAAAACAAATAATTCTTACTTCAATTCTGTTATTTTCTGTAACTGCATTTGCGCAAACTTTTACTGCCACTTTTGATGCTACTACCGGTGCAATACCTGATGGCGCATCAACAGCAACATGTTTTGAATTGCCTGTAACTGGAATAGGCCTATTAAATTCTACTAACGTAGGTTTGGAAAATGTCCTTGTAAATATCACCCATGAGTGGGATGCTGATTTAATAATCTCTTTGGTTGCCCCTGATGGAACAACTGTATTACTTTCAAGCAATAGAGGAAATGACGCTAATTTTATAAATACAGTATTTACAGGAAATGTTGGAGATCCTCTAATTTCAGCAAGTGTTCCGCCTTTTACAGGTAATTTTGCCCCTGAAGAATCTATAGGAGCAGTTAATAATGGAAGCTCAGGAGATGGGACATGGAAACTTTGTATATTAGATAATGCGGGTGGATTTATTGGTAATATAGATTCCTTTTCTTTAACTTTTTCAACCAATATAGCTCCGCCGCCTGCATATATTGTAAACGATAATCCATGTGGTGCAATCATGCTAAATGTTGATTCTAGTTGTCATTCTCAAATATTTTCTAATCTAAACGCTACTGCCACTCCAAATGTTCCTGCGCCAGGTTGTTCTAGTTATAGTGGAAGTGATGTTTGGTTTAGTGTAATTGTTCCCGCAGGAGGAGCTGTTAGATTTGAAATGCAAGAAGATACAATGATCGATGGTGGTTTGGCTATATACTCGGGACATTGCGATAATTTAAGTTTAATTGAATGTAACGATGATGCTGGATTAGTATCAACGTTGATGCCATTAATTACTTTGGCTAATCAAACGCCAGGTGATACTTTATGGTTAAGGGTATGGGAATATGGAAATGATAACAACGGTACTTTTGGAATATGTGCAGCACTTCCGCCCCCACCACCTGCAAATGATGAACCATGTAATGCAGTAACCTTAAATGTGGAAGCAACTTGTACTTATCAAACCTTTACTAACACCAATGCAACCTCTTCTTCAACAGCGATTCCTCTTCCAGGATGTGCTTTATATACTGGTGCTGATGTATGGTTTAATGCAGTGGTTCCTGCTGGTGGCGCAGTTAGATTTGATACCCAAGCAGATACCATGTATGATGGTGGAATGGCTGTTTATTCAGGATCTTGCGATAACTTAAGTTTAATAACTTGTGATGATAATACTGGAACTGGATCAATGCCTCAGATTACTTTTCATGGCTTGACTCCTGGAGATACATTATGGGTTAGAATGTGGGATTATGGAAATTATGCAAATGGTAATTTTGGTATTTGCGCAAGTGTTCCTCCTCCTGCACCATTAAATGATGATCCTTGTAATGCAACAACTTTAGTAGTTAGTAATACTTGTCAATATGTAGCTTCAACAAATGAAGATGCTACAGGTTCATTAAATGTACCTGACCCTGGTTGTGCTGGATATAGTGGCGGTGATGTTTGGTTTAAAGTAGTTGTTCCAGATACAGGAGCAACATTAATTTTTGATACTCAAGCTGGTGTATTAACCGATGGCGGAATGGCTATTTACTCAGGAACTTGTGATAATCTTACATTATTAGACTGTGATGATGATGGGTTAGGGACAACGCAAATGCCACAAATAACAGCTGCTAATTTAACACCTGGAGATACTATATGGGTAAGGGTTTGGGAGTTTTCAAATGACAATAACGGAAGTTTTCAAATTTGCGTTTCAACTTCTACAACTACTACCACTCCTGATTGTGGAAATAATACTCCTGCAGGAAACACTTGTGACATAGCGCCACAGATATGTAATTTCAATGGATATTGTGGAAATACATCTGCTGCATATACTAGAGATACATGGTCAGCACTGACAACTGCATTCTCAAGCTGTTTAGGTGGTGCCTCCATTGAAAATAATTCATTTGTGGCATTTGTGGCAAGCAGCACAACTGCCACATTTAATGTGTATGTTACATCGAGTTTACGTGGAGGAGGAATTCAAATGTTCTTTTATAGTGGTGATTGTAATGCTGATGTAGTTTGTCATGGAGGTTTTAATAATCTTAGAATGAGAGCAGCTCCTTGGCCGGTTACTGCTTCTAATCTAATACCGGGAAATACATATTATTTAATGTTTGATGGATATGGAGGAGATGTATGTAATTACTTGATTGCGCCAACTTCTGGTGTAGATATATTAGCAATATCACCAGGTGCTGCTACTATCTGTAAAGGATCAAATGTTACATTAACAGCTAGTGGAGGAAATCCTCCTTATACTTGGACTGGTATTGGTGGAACTGCTCCAATTGGTTTAAATGCAACTCAAGGACAAACTGTTATTGCTTCTCCAGATTCAACAACTTCATATTTTGTAACGGCTATTGCTTCTTCAACCAATAACAACTGTCCAATTACTCAAAAGGTAACTGTAAAAGTTAACCCTTCGCCTGTTCCTCCAATTGTAGGTCAGGGATTAGAATATTGCCAAGGTGCGATAGCGATACCACTTACAGCTACTGCTCTAGCGACTTACACATTAAATTGGTATACAGACTCCTTAAATGGTACGTCTTCACCAACCCCAATAACACCTTCAACAAGCAATTCTGGTGTTACCACTTATTATGTTAGTCAATCAACACCTCTTGGCTGCGAAAGTCCTCGTTCACAAATTCCAGTAGCCATAAAAACATCTTTCGGACTTGAAGTTGGTGGACCGTTTGATCTCTTTAATGGTCAAACAATACAAACAAATCCAATTTTAACGGGTATTACAGTTTCGCAATTGTCGAATATTTTGTGGACACCGTCTCAAGGCGTAAGTTCTTCAACAATAATAAACCCAAGTATTACACCGGTAATAAATAATGGTCAAGCTATTTATAATTTAACCATTACAGATTCTTTAGGATGCTCTGCTACTGATACGTTAATCATTAATGTTGTTAATAAATGTATTTTTATTAAAAATGCATTTTCTCCAAATGGTGATGGTATAAATGATCGTTGGCAGATTTATAACACGCGTGAATGTGTTACTAAAATTACTGTAAATGTATTTAATAGAAACGGAAGTAAGGTATACCAGGTTGATGATTACTTTAATGATTGGGATGGAACGTATAAAGGCAAACCACTTCCCGATGGTACTTATTATGCGGTGATAGATTTTGTTTTAGTTAGCGGTAAGAGAGTAACTACTAAAGCAGATGTAACCATTTTAAGATAATAAATTTTAAATTATATTTAATGCCTCTCAAAAACTGAGAGGCATTTTTTATGTATCAACCCATGAATATTGAAACTATAAGAGAGTATGCTTTGTCTTTTGAAAGCGTTAGTGAAGGGTTTCCATTTGGAGAATCTGTATTAGTATTTAAAGTAAAGGCGAAAATATTTTTATTATTGCCCTTAGATAACTATCAACTCCAATTCAATGTAAAATGCCATCCCGAAAAAGCTATTGAATTGAGAGAAGAATTTCCCGATTCGGTATTACCCGGATATCACATGAATAAAAAACACTGGAATACTGTTGTGGTAGATGGTCGTATATCGGACAAGCTATTAAAAGAAATGATTATGGATTCATACTTTTTAGTTAAAGGCAAATAGGTTGTTCTGTCAGTAAACTTAGCGTTATGGGGGATTATAAAAGCTAATTGTCTTTTTTTTTGTTGCTCCGAGGACGCAGGTCCTTACCCCTTTTTACTTAATTAAAAAGGTAGAAAAATCAAGTTTGCTGAAGGCATTGCCCTTCGGGCACCACTCCAAAAATCCTACTTGCTGCACTTTTCTATCGCTTTGCTTTTTGTTCGCTTTACTGCCAGCAAAAGTGGCTAGATGTTCTTCTATTATATCAACGAATCAAAAAATAGGTATGAATAAATTAGTCGTCATTCATTTCATAAGATGGCGAAATGAGCTTGCAGGTGGATAATTTTTTATTTCGGTAAAATTGAAAAAAACTTGAAGTAGTTGATCACAGAAAACCTTCACTCACTTTTATTTCTTTAGATCCTGCCGTATATACATAAAAACCTTCACCTGATTTAACACCTAATTTGCCTGCCGTAACCATATTGCACAATAACGGGCATGGCGCATATTTAGGATTGCCAAAGCCTTCATGAAGTACTTTTAAAATACTATAACAAACATCCAATCCGATAAAATCCGCTAATTGTAATGGTCCCATAGGATGCGCCATGCCGAGTTTCATAACCGTATCAATTTCTTCTACACCCGCTACTCCTTCAAATAAACTATAGATGGCTTCGTTTATCATGGGCATTAATATTCTATTCGCAATAAATCCAGGATAATCATTTACAGCGCAAGGTGTTTTGCCCAATTGTTTACTCAATTCAATAATGGTATTGGTAACTTGTTTACTGGTAGCATACCCATTGATAATTTCCACAAGCTTCATTACCGGAACCGGATTCATAAAGTGCATGCCTATCACAGAAGAGGGTCGGTTGGTAGCAGCAGCAATTTTGGTAATTGAGATCGAAGACGTGTTGCTTGCTAGTATGCAACCTTCGGGAGCAGCAGCATCTATTTGTTTGAATATGTCTAACTTAAGCGAAGTGTTTTCTGTGGCAGCTTCTACTACTAAGTCGGCTTTTTTTACACCATCCGCTATGGATGTATTGGTAATAATATTGCTAAGCGTAGTGTTTTTTTGGTCTTCTGTAATGACTGCTTTTGCTACTTGACGGTCTAGGTTTTTTCCTATGGTCGCTATTGCTTTTTCTAGCTGAGTCGCATTTACATCAATGAGGGTAACGGAAAATCCATTTTGTGCAAACACATGAGCAATGCCATTACCCATGGTGCCGGCACCTATTACACTTACGTTTTTAATATTCATTGAAGACTTTTTTAGACATTCTTAAATTTATTTAAAGGCGTTCAATCCTGTTATATCCATGCCCGTTATGAGTAAGTGAATATCATGAGTGCCTTCATATGTGATCACGCTTTCTAAATTCATCATGTGGCGCATCACAGGGTATTCGCCTGTAATGCCCATTCCGCCTAGCATTTGCCTGGCATCTCTGCAAATATTAGTAGCTACTTCACAGGCATTTCTTTTAGCCATACTTACTTGCGCCGGGGTAACTTTTCCTTCATTCATCAATACACCCAAGCGCCAATTTAATAATTGAGCTTTAGTGATTTCTGTAACCATCTCAGCTAGTTTTTTTTGCTGTAGTTGAAATCCGCCAATCGGTCTACCAAATTGAACTCTTTCTTTACTATAATTTAGCGCAATATCATAACAATCCATAGCTGCTCCTATAGCGCCCCAAGCAATACCATATCGGGCTTTTGTTAAACAACCTAATGGGCCTTTTAATCCTTTAACATTTGGCAGAATATTTTCTTTCGGAACTTTTACATTATCAAAAACCAGTTCTCCGGTTGCGCTTGCCCGTAAGCTCCATTTCCCATGAGTAGTAGGTGTGGAAAATCCTTCCATACCTCGTTCTACAATAATTCCTTGAATGTCATTTTGTTCGTTTTTTGCCCATACTACAGCTACTTGAGAAAAAGGAGCATTGCTAATCCACATTTTAGCACCATTCAAAATTACATGATCGCCCGCATCTTTAAAATTGGTAAGCATTCCTCCCGGATCGCTGCCGTGATTGGGTTCTGTTAAACCAAAACAACCCAGCCATTCACCACTCGCTAATTTGGGAAGGTATTTATTTCGTTGGGCTTCATTGCCATATTGATAAATCGGAAACATTACCAAACTGCCTTGAACGGATGCCGTAGATCTTACGCCGCTATCGCCTCGCTCCAATTCTTGCATCATCAAGCCATAGGAAATATAATCTAACCCGCCGCCACCATATTGTTCAGGAACAGTTGGGCCAAAGCAACCTAATTCACCCAACTGCTTTACGATATGCTGAGGAAATTCAGCACGTTGGGCATAATCTTCAATGATAGGAGAAATTTCTTTTTTTACATAATTACGAACTGTTTCCCGAATGAGCTTGTGTTCTTCCGTCAGTAATTCATCTACACCAAAATAATCAGGAGATTGAAATTGATCTGTTTTTGCAGCCATAAGATTTTTGTATAAAAAATTATTTATGTATTTTAGACACTGCAAATATACACGGCAAATGCCCCTATTTAATGCTTTTGTTTAATTTTCTATTGAAATAATTGCTTTTTAATTGTTCAATAAAATAAATTATTTTTATTCAAAGCGAGAGTACAAAAAATCAAAAATTATGCAAAAAATAGGGCTTATATTAATATTTCTCTTTTTTCTGATTAGCTGCAAAAAATCGACTACGAATGCTGATCAACTTCCTGTTCAAGAGTCCTACTATTACCCTCCCATTGCGGCAGATGTATGGGAAAGCAAATCAATACAACAGCTAGGATGGGATAGCGTGTTATTGCAGAATGCTTTTGATTACGCCGGCTCTAAATCAACATACGGCTTATTGATATTACAAAATGGAAGAATCGTTAAAGAACAATATTGGAATAACTGGACAAAAGATACCAGATATTACCTGGCTTCGGCGGGGAAAAGTGTAGTGTCTTTTTTGATGGGCATAGCGCAAAAGCAAGGCATTGTAAATTTAGAGGATAAAACTTCTCAGTATTTAGGAAACGGATGGACGAGTTTGTCTTCGGAAAAAGAAAATCTGATAACCCTTCATCATCAACTCTCCATGACTACTGGCTTAGACGATGGCGTGGCAGATCCCGATTGCGAAGATTCTGCTTGTTTAGTGTATAAATCAGATGCCGGAACCAGGTGGGCATATCACAATGCGCCATATAAACTTTTACAAAAAGTATTAGCACAAGCCAGTGGAAAAACATTCAATCAATATGCGAAAGAGCAACTTTTTGATAAAGTCGGTATGCCTAAAAGTATTTGGATCAGTGAAACAATGTGGTGTACTACCCGAGAGGCTGCACGATTTGGGTCATTGATTTTAAGAAAAGGTGTTTGGGAAAATTTGGATTTATTAAAAGATTCCACTTATTATACTTCAATGTTGACATCTTCTCAGAGCATCAATAACTCATATGGATATTTGTGGTGGTTGAATGGTAAATCCAATTTTATGGTGCCCACTTCACAAATAGTTTTTCCAGGTTATTTGGTGCCTAATGCCCCAATGGATATGGTGATGGCATTAGGTAAAGACGATAAGAAAATATATGTCGTTCCTTCCTTAAATATAGTAATCGTAAGATTAGGAGATGCCGCAGGAAATATCACGTTAGGACCTTCTAGTTTTGATAATGAATTTTGGGGGTTATTAAAGTTGGCTATAAAATCATAAAAAATAAAATGAAGTATACATACCTTGCCCTTGGAGATAGCTACACGATTGGCGAATTGGTTCCCATTCGTCATAGTTTTCCCTATCAAACAGTTCAGTTGCTGAGACAAATCAGCAATAACAAATACGAATTTTTATCACCAGAAATCATTGCACAAACCGGATGGACAACCGACGAGTTAATGGCATCTATGTTGGATACAGATTTTTTAAATAAGTATGATGTGGTTAGTTTATTAATTGGTGTAAATAATCAGTATAGGGGACGCGAACTTGAAAATTATGAACAAGAATTCGAGCAATTGCTTATGAAGGCAATAGCGTTGGCTGGAGGGAAATCTAATTCGGTTTTTGTATTAAGTATTCCAGATTGGGGAGTTACGCCATTTGCAAAGGAAAACGATAGTAAGAAAATAGCTCAAGAAATAGATGTATATAATCAGTCTTGCGAAAACTTGACTATAAAAAAAGGTTGTCATTTTATTAATATAACGGATGCTCAAAGAGAAGATGGGGAGAAGGAATATTTTTTAGCTTCCGATGGATTGCATCCTTCCGGTAATGAGTATGCGAAATGGGCAATACAATTAAAAGACGCCATTATAAACGAGTTGACTTCAAGGCAAGAAAATAGTTAATTAGATCAATGCTTTTATTTTTTCTAGCATAGCTGTTTCCACCACGTCGCTATTCCACAGTTCTTCAATATTTTCCATTTGCATGATGTCGTTCATGATTATTTGTTGAAGGTTTCCTCTGTTCAATGCTACGCTGTATCTAACATCTGGACTGAAAGTAACGAGGCTGTATGCAGGAGTCCATTTATCGGGGTGCTTGGCACTAAAATGAGCTTCAATTTTCTTTTGCAATAAAAACACAGGATCCGCCACTTTATCCCTCATTTCTATAAAATTATTTAGGGCGAGTGTTGCAATGGCATCTGCATCCGGTTTTCTCAATGTTTGAAATTCTTTGAGAATAGTATCCCAGTTATGATGGTGCTTATTGATTAAGCTATTTAATACCGCGCAATCTTCAAAGCCACAGTTCATACCCTGTCCGAAGAAGGGAACAATAGCGTGAGCCGCATCACCAATCAGTGAAAATTTGTCATCTCTAATCCAAGGGAAACATTTTACGGTAACTAAAGAAGCAGTAGCGTTGTTAAAAAATTCTTTTTCCAAGTCAGGCATCAAAGCGGATGCATCTGCAAATGTTTTATTGAAAAAATCTCTTACCAATGCTGGGGTGGTTAAAGATTGAAAGGATGTTTCTCCTTCAAATGGAAAAAATAAAGTACAGGTAAAACTTCCATCAGTATTTGGTAAAGCAATCAGCATATAATTTCCTCTTGGCCAAATATGCAGTGCATTTTTTTCCATTAAAAAACTAGTATCATTTCCAGCAGGGATCGTTAATTCTTTATACCCAAAATCAATATAATATTGTTCGTATTGAAATCTATCATGTTGTAATTGATGCGTAAGTCTAGAAGCTGCGAATGCACCATCACTACCAAATATTAAGTCTTGCTTAATTGTATGGGAAGTATTATTTTCTGTATTGGTAAAGTGAATTTCATTTTTTTTCCAGTCGATGCTATCGCAACGTTCGTTAAAGAAAATAGCAACTTCGTGCGCTTCTGCTAAATTCATTAAAGTTTGATTAAGGCCTCCTCTGGAAACGGAATTGATAAATTGTCCTTCTTTGCCATAAGCTTGATATCCTTCAGTTCCATCGATATGATGCAATTGTCTGCCGTGCATGGGGATAGCAATTTTTCTGATTTCATCCATAACGCCTACCTCTTCCAAAGCCTTTATTCCTCTGTCACTCAACGCTAAGTTAATCGAGCGTCCGGCACTCATGGATAATTTTCGCATATCTGCACGGCGCTCATAAATCGATACTTTGTATCCTTGTTTGGATAAGTAAATAGATAACAAGGAACCCACTAGACCGGCACCAATGATCGTAACATTCTTTTGCATAATTAATTAGTTTTTTCTATAAATCCTTTTATGATTTTGCCAAACTGAAATACATCTTCGAAGCTGTTGTATAAAGGAACTGGTGCAATTCGAATTACATTAGGTTCGCGCCAGTCTGCGATCACGCCTTCTTTCATTAAAGCATCAAATATTTTTTTACCATCTTGTAGCATTAACATAGAAATCTGGCACCCTCTTTCTGTTGGATTTTCTGGTGTGATAATTTCTATAATATTTTTGGTTGAATGATTGATGTCCTTTAATATAAAAAACAAATAATCGCTTAGCAATTTTCCTTTAGATAATATATTATGAAATCCTGCTTCTTGAAAAATATCTAAAGAAGATTTATGAGCTGCCATGCTAATTACAGGCGCATTACTTAGTTGCCATCCTTCTGCAGTGGGAATAGGCTGAAAATCTTTTTCCATCTTAAACCGATTTTCTTTATCGTGTCCCCACCAGCCCGCTAATCTAAGCATATTTGTATCGGCAATATGACGTTGATGAATAAACGCTCCCGATACTCCACCAGGCCCACTATTTAAATACTTGTAAGAACACCAACAAGCAAAATCTACATTCCAGTCATGTAATTCCAATGATACATTTCCGGCTGCGTGTGCTAAATCAAACCCACAATTAGCGCCTACTTCATGCGCTGCTTTGCAAATGGATTTCATATCAAAGACTTGACCACTATAGTATTGAACACCGCTAAAAATAACCAGGGCAGTTTCATTTCCATGTAATTTTATGGTGTCAAGAATATCATTTGTTTGAATGCAGTGTGCTCCATTTTTGGGAGCCACTTCAATGATAACATCCGAAGGATTTAATCCATGCAATAAAGCCTGAGATTGAAAAGCGTACTGATCTGACGGGAAAGCTTTTGCTTCACAAATAATTTTGTACCGTTTTTTAGTAGGTCGATAAAAACTAATCATCAGCAAATGAAGATTTACTGTGAGTTGATTCATAACAACAATTTCTTCTGGAAGTGCTCCTACAATATTGGCTAGTGATTCAGGAAATATTTCATGGTAGCTTACCCATGGATTTCTGGCATGGAAGTGACCTTCAACCCCATAGTTTGCCCAATCTTCTAATTCAGTTAGCACATAGTCTTGCGTAGTTTTAGGTTGAAGTCCGAGTGAATTTCCTGTAAAATAAATGGATTCTTTTCCATTAACAATTGGGATATAAAATTGATCGCGAAAATGTTTAAGGGAGTCTTGTTCATCAAGTTTTTTAGCGAAGTCAATGGAATTTTCAAATTGCATAAAAAAGAATACTTTATAAATGAAGTTGGGTTAAGTAAATTATTTTCAAATAATGGCAATTACTTTTAATTCAATAGCAATGGGGGTTGGCAGGCTTTTTACTTCTACCGTTGTTCTGCAGGCCTCTACATTTTTAAAATACTCGCCATAAATTTTATTGTAAATCGGAAAGTCTGTTTTCATATTTGTTAGAAAAACAGTTACGTCTACCATTTTATCCCAACTGCTTCCGCTAGCTTCTAGTACTGCTTTTACATTAGCAAAAACAGAATGACATTCGGCTTCGATATCGTATTTTATAATCTGTCCATTTTCATCTAATATTAAGCCTGGTATTTTATTATCAATGGCTTGTCGACTTCCGATACCTGATAGAAAAAGTAAATTACCCACTTTGCGCGCATGAGGATAAGCGCCTAGTGGAGCGGCGGCACCTGTGGTATTTATTATGTCTTTGTTTTGTTGATCGTTGGTAGTTTCTTTCATACACTAATATTGAATACAAATGTTTTTTGCTTCTGTAAAAAATCTCATGGCTTCCCATCCACCTTCTCTACCCACACCACTATTTTTAATACCTCCAAAAGGAGTTCTTAAATCGCGTTCCAACCAGCAATTAATCCATACAATACCACTCTCGATACCAGCGGCAAGTTTAGTAGCCTTTGAAATATCTTGAGTCCAAATAGTTGCAGATAATCCATATTGAGTTGCATTTGCTAGTTCTAAAGCTTCTTCCATAGAATTAAAGGGCTGCAAGGTAACAACGGGACCAAATATTTCTTCTTTATTAGTTGTACAATGAGGTCCAAGATTTTCAATAATCGTAGGCGCTATAAAGTAACCATTTTCACATCTGCCGGTTTGCTTAACAGCATGACCGCCTAGCAATATGGTGCCGCCTTCGAGTTTTGCCTTTTCAATACAGCCCATTATTTTTTCAAAATGAGTTTTGCTTACAATAGCACCTTGTTTAGATAATTCATTCAGTGGATCACCCACTGTTAATCTTTTTGCCCAGGCAATAAAATCAGTTTTGAATTGATCATATATTGAAGATTCAATTAAAATGCGGCTACCGCATAAGCATATCTGACCTTGATTGCCAAAAGAGGAACGAATAGTATTGTACAGCATTTTATTCCAATCACAATCAGCGAAAATAATATTGGGATTTTTTCCTCCCAACTCAAGGGAAAGTTTTTTAAACATGGGAGCTGCAATGCTAGCGATTTTTTCTCCGGCTCTGGTACTTCCGGTAAATGAAATAGCTTTAATCAATGGATGTTTTACAATGGCTTCACCACAAGAGGGTCCATCGCCGTGTAAAATATTTAATACACCATCCGGCAAGCCTGCTTCTTTACAAATTTTAGCTAGCAGGTATGCGCTAACGGGAGTAACTTCAGAAGGTTTGGCAATGACGCAGTTGCCAGCTGCTAAAGCGGGCGCAATTTTCCACGTGAATAAATACAAAGGCAAATTCCAAGGAGAGATACATCCTACAACACCAATAGGTTGTCGCAATGTAAAATTAACACCACTTTCCATAGCATGACTTTCTGAGGCAAATTGCATGGCGCCTGTTGCAAAAAATCTAAAATTGGAAGAGGCCCTAGGAATATCAACTTCTTTGCTCAGCCAAAGAGGTTTGCCATTGTCATTTGTTTCCGCCAAAGCCAGGATGTCAAGATGCGCTTCAATGAGTTCTGCAATTTTATTTAAAACTTTGAAACGGTACTCGGGTGGCGAGGTTGACCAAGATAGAAAAGCTTTTCTTGCAATTTCAACAGCAAACTCCACATCGGATTCATTGCTATTGGGTATTTGACCATATACCTCTCCAGTAGCTGGATTAATATTATCAAGGTATTGATTATTATTGGGGGGTGAAAATTGACCGCCAATAAAATTATTTAATTGATAGGGGATGTCCAATTGCATAGGGTTAAAGGTAAATAAATTTCAGCCTTAATTGTTGGAGAATTTATAGGATTTCTTATAAGAATACAGTTGGAAATAGTAATAAAAAAATTATCTTTCCAATCTAAAATCAATTTATATGGCAATAGCTGCACCTTTTAACCTAAAAAAATGGATTGATGAGCATCGTGATTTATTGAAACCGCCAGTTGGTAATCATTGCATATATAAGGACGCCGAGAATTTTATTGTAATGGTAGTGGGCGGTCCCAATGCCAGAAAAGATTATCATTACAATGAAAGTGAAGAATTGTATTATCAGATAGAAGGAGATATTGTTGTAAAAATAATAGACGACGGTGTGCCAAGGGATATTCATATAAATGAAGGAGATATTTTTTTATTGCCTCCAAAAACACCACATTCTCCTCAAAGAGGTCCTAATACAGTTGGTTTGGTGGTAGAAAAGGTAAGAGAAAAAGAAGAAGATGGATTTTTATGGTATTGTGAAAAGTGTGGCAATAAATTATATGAAGAGTATTTACATGTTTCGGATATAGTAAAGCAGCTCCCGCCAGTAATGGAAGGGTTTTATTCAGACGATCAAAAACGTACTTGTGTTAAGTGTGGTTCGGTGATGACAACGCCAATTAAAAAAGGATAATTTTTTAGCTGGTTGTAAGGGCTATTTATTAAACAATAGTTGTGTAATAATACCGATAGTAAAAAAACTATCAATCAAAATAAATCATTAGCTAAAGAATGAAAATCGACATTCACACACATATTATGCCCGATAAAATGCCCAATTGGGTTGCTAAATTTGGGTATGGTGATTTTATTCATCTTGAGCATAGGAATTGTAAGGCTTGCATGATGAAGGGGGATAAAGTGTTTCGGGAAGTTGAGAATAATTGTTTTGATGCAACTGTCAGAATTAAAGAAATGGATAGCTCTAATGTTGATTTGCAGGTGCTTTCAACGATACCTGTATTGTTTAATTATTGGGCAAAGCCAGCAGACGGGTTAGAAACATCTCGTTTTTTTAATGATGATATTTGTGAAACTGTAACAAAGAATCCTAATCGATTTATGGGCATTGGAACAGTACCATTGCAGGATGTAGATATGGCTATACGTGAAATGGAACGATGTGTTCAGGAATTAAAAATGGTTGGTTTGGAGATTGGTAGTAATATTAATGGTAAAAACTTAGGAGATGAAGTTTTTTTTCCATTTTATAAAAGGGCGGAAGAACTTGGCTGTGCATTATTTGTGCATCCATGGGAAATGATGGGAGAGCAAGCAATGCAAAAGTACTGGCTACCATGGCTGGTGGGGATGCCCGCTGAAACGTCCAGAGCTATTTGCTCCATGATATTTTCCGGCGTATTTGAAAAGTTTCCAAAATTAAGGGTGGCGTTTGCACATGGAGGAGGCTCGTTCCCTATTACCATTGGAAGAATTGAACATGGGTTTAATGTACGACCAGATTTAGTGGCTATAGATAATGCCATCAATCCTAAAAATTATATTGGAAAATTTTGGATAGATAGTTTGGTGCACGATAATAAAGCAATGCAATACATAATTGATGTAATGGGGGATGATAAAATCTGCTTAGGTAGCGATTATCCTTTCCCGCTAGGCGAGCATCACCCGGGATTATTGATAGATTCGATGATACAAGACAAAGTAATCAAAGAGAAATTATTTTACAGCAATGCAATGAGTTGGCTTGGTAAAAGTATAGATTAGGTCAAAAGTAAAAGCGTTGACAATAATCATGTTACTTAATTAGCTGCCTCGAAACCTGCATTTTTTCTAGCAATTCCCCTCACTGCATTTCCAGCAAATAAGGTAAACGCCTCTTTACTGATTGAATCATTGGAGGTCATTATAGGGCATCCTTCATCACCACCTTCTCTGATACTTTGTACTAATGGTATTTGTCCTAAAAAAGGAATGTCGAATTCATCGGCTAAATTTTTTCCGCCATCTTTTCCGAAAATATAATATTTATTATCGGGCAATTCTGCCGGAGTGAAATAACTCATATTTTCTACTAATCCTATAACAGGCACTTTTAATTGTGCTTGTCCAAACATGGCGATACCTTTTTTTGCATCAGCCAACGCAACTAATTGAGGAGTTGTTACCACAATGACACCGGTTACGGGTACTGTCTGTATCATAGTTAAATGAATATCACCTGTTCCTGGGGGCATATCAATAATAAGATAATCAAGTTCGCCCCAATCTACATCACTTACAAACTGACGAATAGCGCTACTCACCATGGGCCCTCGCCATACTACCGCTTGTTTTTCATCTATCAATAATCCAATGCTCATTACTTTAATTCCAAATTTTTCAATTGGCATAATCAGACCCTTTCCGCCATTTTCTTTCATGAGTGGTCGCTCTCCTCTAATACCAAACATAATATGTTGACTAGGCCCATATATATCTGCATCCATCAACCCAACTTTTGCCCCACCTTCAGAAAGAGCTAAGGCTAAATTGGCTGCTACCGTACTTTTGCCAACGCCACCTTTTCCACTTACAATGGCAATGATATTTTTTACGCCACCTAAAATTGTTTTTGGATCAAGTCTGTTGGTACTAGTATTACTTGTGAAATTTACAGTCACACGCGCCTCTTTATTCACCAATAATTGAACAGCATTAATACAAGCATTTTTTATCATATCCTTCATAGGGCATGCAGGAGTAGTAAGTACCACTGTAAAAGAAACATCGTTTCCTTCAATAGCTACATCTTTAACCATATTTAATGTTACAAGGTCCTTACCTAAATCTGGTTCTTCGACATTGCTCAATGCTTTAAGTATTTCTTCGTTAGTCATCATTCAATTATTTGTTAAAATGAAATTTCGATTGCAAAATTAGTCATTGAACACCTTACTTTGTTTCTCAATTAAAGAAAATCTATTATTAAGCGACATTTTTGTTTGGTTATTGATGAAAAACATATTGTTCTAAATCGCAAACCAAGTAATTTTGAAAAAGAGTAATGCTCCTTAAGAATTTGTTGATGAAAAAATTGTTGCTATATATCTTTTTTATTGTGTTTGTTTTTCCAGTTGTTGTTAAGGCTCAATTTGAAACATTTAAGGATTCCGTTGTACAATTATATGGTGTGGTAATGTCTGCAGATAGTTTAAAGGCAATACCATCGGTGAGTATAATTGTGAAAGGCCAAAATAGGGGCACCATTTCTAATGATGCGGGTGTTTTTAGTATTGTTGTGCTAAAAGGAGATGAGGTTGAATTTACCAGTATTGGATACAAGCCAAAAACAGTTCTTATTCCAAGGGAGTTAAAAGAAAATCAATTTAGCATTATTCAATTGATGGTTAATGATACTGTCTATTTGCCGGCCACAATCATTAAAAAAAGAATCAGTAGGGAGCAATTCGAAAGAGATTTCATGAATACAAAAATTCCAGATGATGAATTGGCCATTGCAAGGAGCAATAATTCTTACGCTACCAGAAGGTATTTAATGGGAACTGTTCCTGCAGATGGAAAAGAGGCATCGTCTCAGTATTTAAGAGGAAGGGTTGGGAAGATGTATTATTCTGGACAGCTAGCACCTCAAAATATTTTCAATCCAATGGCTTGGGCTGAATTTATTAAAGCTTGGAAAAGAGGTGATTTCAGAAAAAAGAAATAAATAAAAAAAGCTGCAAATAATTATTGTTTAAGACATTTTCGTTTAATTGTTTATTCTACAACTAATATGCGTATATATATCACCGGTTTTATGGGTTCTGGAAAGTCGTATTGGGGAAAAAAATGGGCTGTAGAGAATGGGTTATCCTTTTATGATTTAGATGAATTAATCGAGGAGAATGAACAATTGTCTATCGAGTTGATTTTCGAAAAAAAAGGAGAGTTGTATTTTCGTCAAAAAGAATCGGCATTACTAAGAAGTATGGCGGATTATGAAAATTGCATCATTGCTTGTGGGGGAGGTACCCCATGTTATGATGATAATATGGAGTGGATGAATGCACATGGCCTAACAATATGGATAGAAGCCTCTCCCCCTCAGTTGTTTGAAAATATGATTAATGAAACAGACAAGCGGCCATTATTAAAAAATCTTGATCAGGCGGGAATCGTCCATTTTATTGAACAGAAGTTGAAAGAGCGGAATGAGTTTTATAAAAAAGCGAAGTTTCATTTATATTTTAATGATTTAAATGCAAAAAGCATGGAGAATATCATTCAAATAAAAAAATAAACAAACATGCATAAAGGGATATTGAAAACGGGAATTTTCTTCTGTATAATGAGTGTGGTATTGGGCGCGTTTGCAACACATGGATTAAAGGATCGACTAAGTAATTCGTCTTTGATTATTTTTGAAACGGGTATCCGATATCAGTTTTATCATTCATTTGCATTATTAATTACTGCGATGCTATACAAGGAGTATCAAAATTATTATATCATTCATTCAGCGCGATTTTTTATTGCTGGTATCATTCTGTTTAGCGGTTCTTTGTACTTGCTTGCTATGTTATTGCCTGCATTCACTTTTGTTGGTATTATCACTCCGCTTGGAGGTATATCTTTTATTATGGGTTGGTTTATGCTTTTTAGGGCGATACGAAAAAAAGTCAATTGATATTTTTGGTTACTTATTTTTGATTAAAACAAGAAGGTATTTTATATATTTGTAAGCAATGGCAAAAAAGGCAAGATCCAAATCAGTTTCTCCTAACGAGGAGTTAAAAGAAGATAAGGTTGAAAAGCTCAGTTTAATGCAACTGATAAAAGACGATCGTACCCGTAAAATTGTGGGTAGCTTTTTTTTACTTTTTACTATTTTATTATTAGTAGCATTTACTTCCTATTTATTTAGTTGGAATGAAGATCAGGACAAAGTATTTCATGAAGGAAATAAGTTGTTGTGGTTATCAGATGTCCATGTTTCAAATTTAATGGGCACATTCGGAGCCTTTATTTCCAATTTCTTTATTTATAAAGGATTTGGCATTGCATCCTATTTATTTTGTACTTTTTTATTTGTTTTAGGAGTTAATTTATTTTTTCATAAACGAGTGTTTAATATTTTCAGAAATATTAAATATTTGATTATTGGCTTGCCTTTACTTAGTATAACCAGTTCTGTACTATTCGGCAGAAGTTCATTTCCTTGGGGAGGTGCTGTTGGAGATATGTGTAAAGAAAGCTTGTTTGGTTATATTGGTAATATTGGTACCATAGGGCTGATATTTATTTCTTTTTTAGCCTATATAATATGGAGATTTAATCCGTCTTTTAGTAAACTATTAGCAAAGCCAATAATAGAGAAATCTAATGAGGCGATATCGGATGCAGCTCAAGCTAAATTGCTCATCGAAACTCCGATTGAAGAGGAAGCAACAGGAAATTTTTTAAATCCTGAAGAAGAAGATGAAGAAGAGCTACCAGCAGAAGAGCCAATAGAAGAAAAGCAAGAATCAGTTATTTTGCCAATACTCGAAACACCTGCAGCATCGAAGTCTAATAAAATAGATCCCAATGGATTGGAATTAGAGATTAAAACAGCGGATATTAAATCAGAAGAGGAAAAAACACCGGTAGAAAAAATAAAACAATTAAAGCCGTATGATCCTATTTTAGATTTAAGAGATTACAAATATCCCTCTTTGGATTTACTCGAAAATCATGGTAGCGAAAAAATTGTTCAGGATCCAACAGAGTTAGAAAATAACAAGAATCAAATTATCAATACGCTGAAGAATTATGATATCAGCATTCAGAAAATTTCGGCAACGGTAGGTCCTACGGTAACGCTATACGAAATAATTCCTGCGGCTGGTGTTAGAATTTCCCGTATTAAGAATCTGGAAGATGATATAGCATTAAGTCTTGCGGCACTTGGTATTCGTATCATTGCACCCATTCCTGGAAAAGGAACCATTGGAATTGAAGTGCCTAATGCCAAGAAAACGATAGTGAGTATGAAGACGCTTTTGTCTTCTGATAAGTTTACTAAAAATAGTTTTTCATTACCAATTGCCATAGGTAAGAAAATTGACAATGAAAATTTCATAGTTGATTTGGCAAATATGCCTCACTTATTAATGGCGGGTGCTACAGGGCAAGGAAAGTCTGTAGGATTGAATGCTATTCTTGTTTCATTATTATATAGCAAGCATCCTTCTCAATTAAAATTTGTTTTAGTAGATCCGAAGAAAGTAGAGTTAAGTATTTACAAAACAATTGAAAGGCACTTCTTAGCAAAACTTCCTGGAGAAGAGGATGCAATTATTACGGACACAAAGAAAGTGGTGCATACATTGAATGCGCTTTGTATTGAGATGGATAATAGATATGACCTTTTAAAAGAAGCAGGTTGTAGAAATATCAGAGAGTACAATGAAAAATTTGCTGCTCGTAAATTAAATCCGGAAAAAGGGCATCAGTTCCTTCCATTTATAGTGTTGGTGGTGGATGAGTTTGCAGATCTTATTATGACGGCTGGTAAAGAGGTGGAAATGCCAATTGCCCGATTGGCCCAATTGGCAAGGGCGGTTGGTATACATTTGATTATTGCAACTCAGCGACCTTCTGTAAATATTATTACTGGAACAATCAAAGCGAATTTCCCCGCTCGAATAGCCTTTAAGGTTAGTAGTAAAATAGATAGTCGTACTATTTTAGATGCTGGAGGTGCAGAGCAATTGATAGGAAAAGGGGATATGTTGATTAGTTATAATGGTGAAATTGTTCGTTTGCAATGTGCTTTTGTAGATACACCGGAAGTGGATAAGATTGTTGATTTTATTGGCGCTCAACGTGGCTATGCTCAGGCATTTTTATTGCCAGAGTATATAGATGAAAAAGATGCTGAAGGAAGAGATTTTGACGTCAACGATAAAGATGCTTTATTTGAAGATGCAGCAAGATTAATCGTTAGTAGTCAAAGTGGAAGTACTTCATTATTACAAAGGAGAATGAAATTAGGATACAATCGCGCAGGAAGGCTTATGGATCAATTAGAAGCCGCAGGAATCGTTGGGGCTAGTCAGGGTAGTAAAGTAAGAGACGTGTTGATTAAAACCGAAGCAGACTTAATGCAATTGTTGAATAATCTTGGATAACCTACTAAATAATTTTCCCCTTCATTAACGAATAAATAGAAATGTCTAAATTTCTTATAATAGGCTTAGGAAATATTGGTGATGAATATGCCAATACAAGGCATAATATCGGCTTTGATATTGTACATGCGTTTGTAGTCAAACATGGCGGACAATTTAAGGTTGACAGGTTGGCTTATGTGGCAGAGGTAAAATGGAAAGGGAAAATGTTTGTTTGTATTTGTCCAACTACTTTAATGAATTTAAGCGGAAGAGCGTTTAAATATTGGCAAGAAAAAGAAAAAGTACCTATTGAAAAAACATTAACCATTGTTGATGATCTAGCCTTGCCTTTAGATAAAATCAGGCTCAGAAAGTCTGGAACCCATGCGGGTCATAATGGATTAAAAGATATTCAGCAAATTTTGGGTACAGACGATTACCCTAAATTAAGATTCGGTATCGGCAATGAATTTCCGAAGGGGATGCAGGCGGATTTTGTTTTAGGCAAATGGAAGCAAGCAGAAATTCCAGTTGTTAGGCTTAAAATAGAAAAATCGGTAGAAATTATTGAAAGTTTTGCTGCAATAGGTATTGATCAAACTATGACAAATTATAATCATCAATCAATTGTCATTTAAAATAGTCATCCTTTAGGCTATTCATTTTTTTAAATAGATATTTTGCCCTTTGTTTTTAAGTTGCATTTAACTATTTTTGTTTTAATACAATCTACAACCCCATCAAAAAACTGAAATGAAGATAATCTGCATTGGTAGGAATTATATAGATCATGCGAAGGAGCTGGGGAATGATATTCCTACAGAGCCGGTTATTTTTATGAAACCTAAGAATGCCATTATTCAGGCACATGCTCCTTTTTATTATCCGGAATTTACAAATGAATTACATTATGAATGTGAATTAGTATTGCGTATATGTAAAAATGGAAAATATATCCAGGAGCGAAACGCATCTAATTATTATAATGGAATTACCGTGGGTATTGATTTTACGGCCAGGGATATTCAAAATGAATTAAAAAAGAATGGCCTGCCTTGGGAAAAAGCAAAAGCTTTTGATAATTCAGCTGCATTTGGTAAGTTTATTGACTTAGCACCAAACTTTGATAAAAAGAATGTCAATTTTTCATTTAACAAAAATGGTGAAACCGTTCAACGTGGAAATTCTAGGGATATGATTTTTAGTTTCGATCATTTAATTGCCGATATTTCTAAATATTTTTCTTTAAATATAGGGGATGTGATTTTTACAGGAACCCCTGCTGGCGTTGGAGAATGTGTTGTTGGTGACGAACTAGAGGCCTTTTTGGAAGGCGAAAGTTTATTGAAAGTTGGCATCAAATAATAGTCAATTACTCTTCTTTATAAAACTCAATCAAAGCCCCAAAATAAGTTTCATTCCAACCGGCAACAATGTTATCATAAATTTCATTTGGAATATTAGTGTGCCTTAATTCAACAGAAGTATTCTCTTTGTCTTCATGTAAGATAATAGTAACGATAGATGGCTCATCTTGTTCACCAAAATACCATTCCTGTACAATTTTTTTATTTTGGATAAACGAAATATTTTTTCCGACAATACTTTCATCCCATAAGGAAAACTCTGATCCTTCAATAGGTTCCATAATGGCAGGATCTCCGGTCCAAAGCTGAATGGTAGCAGCATTAGTTAGCGCACTATATAGTATTTCGGTAGGAGTATTAATCTTGTAATATTTTTTAAAGTCTTTCATGATTTTCAGATAGTTAATAAGTTTATAAATAACAAATTTTAAAAGAACAAAATGTTACATTTGGAAGTAAAAAAGCTATTCGATTGAAAGTGATTTTTAAAAAGTAAGCACAATGAAAAATTTAATTAAAAATACAGCATTCGTTTTCAAACTTATAGGAATATTATTTTTATTTTTTTGGAGTGATACAGCTTTGTGTCAGACTTTTAAACTAAATGGAAATGGGGATACTATAAATTATACAAATTTCAATGGACAAAAAGTTGGGAAATGGGTGGTAGAAGTTCCCGAATTAAGGGGTGAGCCAGGGCATACTGATGAAGGGATGTATATAAAAGGCTTCAAAAATGGAAAATGGAGATTATACAACTCAACGGGTGATTTTATTGGTTTGGAAAATTATGTTCTAGGAAGTAAATCGGGTGTGCAAAAATATTACACTTATTTAGGTGAATTAGAAAGGGAAGAAAATTGGAGAGCCTATAATCCAGATGCTCCATATGATACTATCCCAATTTATGGAACCGGTAATGGTGAAATTGAAAGTTTTAAGATTGTAAAAGCGGAACCATATAGTGTTAAGGACGGGGAATGGAAGTATTACGATCCATCAACAGGCAGAGTCATTAGAAGAGAAAACTGGGATAGAAATGTACTCGTAGTTCCTAATACAGCAAAAACAAACAGCAGCTTGGATCAAAAACCTAGGAAAATAGAAAAAACGCCAGAAATGCTAGAATGGGAACGGAAAAATAAAGGCAAGAAAGGCGTTGTCAGGGATGGCAGCACCTCATATTGATGCAGTTTATTCTATCACTTCTTTTTGCATTGGATTTTTTCCGCCACCACTTCCTCTTGGCGTATTTACTTTTGCTTTAAATAATTGAAATTTAGAAGGTTCTTGTGCTATAGGCCATTGATTGTTTTTTTCATCGATATCTGCAGTTTCTTTATAAGGGTCTAGTTTGATAGATATCACTTCTTTATCTTTCAAGAAAGATTTTACAACTTTATTTTCATTTTTTCTCCAAACATTTACGCCTATGCGATTAATTTCTTTTGTTCCATCTTTGTAAGTCCATTCAATAATAAGGGGCATTACTAAACCACCTTTATTGCTAAATGACAACTCGTACAATCTTTTATCACCGGCAAGCTTTGTTATTTCATCCACGCTGTAAATATCATTTGTAGTTGCTGGTGTTGTAACTATAAATGCAGTGGTGTCAATTTTCACAGCCCCTCGGTCATATCTCCAATAGAAATCCCTTAATGAAGTATCTTCATCAGTGGCAAATACGATGTTTTTATCTTCTCTGTTTCTAATTTTTGAAATATCTTCAAATGAATTTTGAATTGGTTTGGCAACCGGAATTCTGATTGTTTTTTCTGGTGTTGTTTTTTGTTCTTGAATATCGGAGTTTACAACAGACCATTTAACACTGTCTAATGAAATATCTACTGGATCAGTATTATAAAACCATCCTCTCCAAAACCAATCTAAATCTTCAGCACTGGCATCTTCCATTGTTCGGAAAAAGTCTGATGGTGTTGGATGTTTGAATGCCCATCTTCTGCAATATTCTTTGAAGGCATAATCGAAATTTTCTCTGCCCATTATAGTTTCTCTTAAAATATTTAATCCGCAGGCAGGTTTAGAATATGCATTAGGTCCAAATTGGGTAATATTTTCACTATTGGTCATAATCGGCTCCAATTGATCTTTCGGTAACTTCATGTAATCGACTATTTTGTAAGCGGGACCTCTACCAACGGGGAATTTATTATCCCATAACTCTTCGGTCAGGTATTCTACAAATGTATTCAGTCCTTCATCCATCCAACTCCATTGTCTTTCGTCGCTATTAATAATCATAGGAAAGAAGTTGTGTCCAACTTCATGTATAACAACGCCAAGCATTCCATTTTTTGTTCCTTCGCTATAGGTTCCATCTTTTTCACATCTTCCATAATTAAAACATATCATCGGATATTCCATGCCGTTAGCCGCTTCTATACTTTGTGCAACTGGATATGGGTAGGGGATGGTGAATTTAGAATATGATTTTATTGTATGGGCAATTACTTTAGTACTGAATTTACTGTATAAATTATAGGCCTCTTTTCCATACGCACTCATGCACATGATTTTTTTTCCTTCAATCATAACAGGCATAGCATCCCAAACAAATTTTCTGCTGCTTCCCCATGCAAAATCCCTAACATTTTCTGCTTTGAATATCCAGGTTTTTTTCTGTGTGCTCTTAACTTTTTCTTTATTTACTGCTTCAGCTAATGTGATGATTTGTATAGGTTTTTTGGCTGTCTGTGCGGCATCCCAGCGTTTTAATTGGTTTGGGTTTAGTACCTGTTGGTAATTTTGACCCTGGCCCGTTGCCATTACAATATGATCTGCAGGAACAGTCATAGAAACATGATAGTTGCCAAATATTAAAGAGAACTCTCCCGATCCAACAAATTGATGATTTTGCCAACCTTGAAAATCACTGTATACACATAGCCTAGGAAACCATTGAGTCATGGTGAAAATATCATTTCCGTCTTCTGCAAAATTTTCAAATCCCCCTCTGCCACCATATTTTGTTCGTTCGATAATATTGTAATTCCAGTCGATTTTAAAAACAAAGCGTTCTCCAGATTTCAATATTCTTGGCAACTCTACACGCATCATTGTTTTGTTAATTGTATACATCAATGGTTTGCCAAATGCGTCTGTTACTTTGGTGATATTATCTCCATATTCTCTGTCTTTTTTTCCTTGCATTCTGTTAATATCTTGCTCACTCAATTGTTGAGGTAGACCATTACTATTTTCATAGCCTGAATTGTTTTTAGTGCTATGTTCATTCTCGTCTAATTGTAGCCATAAATATTTTAAATCATCGGGAGAATTGTTGTAATAGCTTAATGTTTCTTTTCCATTCAAACTTCTAGTTGATTCATTGAGTTCACATACAATGGTATAGTCGCATCTTTGTTGCCAGTATTTCGAGCCTGGAGCACCACTAGCCGTTCTATATTCATTCGGAGAAGGCAATATGGTGCCTAGTTGTTCAAAACGATTACCATGATTACTGCCGGGATTGTTTTTAATATCTTGAGCAGATCCAGTAAATGAAAAGGCAACTACAAAAATCGCGGATAAGAAATATTTAGTCATACATTAATAATAAGGGTGTAAAAGTATTGAAAACTATTTAGAATTTATTACAACGGAAATCTTTGAATACACATACATAATGCAGTAATCCCGGCAAGGAGGGATAAAGCGACAGACCACCATTGCTGTGGCATTTTCAATACAAAAATAAATACCTGAGCAATATATAGTATAAAAATAATTACCATAAGTTGACCTGCTTCAATACCAAGGTTAAAGCTAATGAGTGGTAAGGCTAAAGCTTGCGATTTTGATAACGTAAACCGAATGACATTAGCAAAACCCATCCCATGAATTAAACCAAAACAAATAGCCATTATATATTTAAAAAAAATAGGAGTTGTGTTTTTCCCTCTTTGCAATAAATTATAACAACAAGTAATTAGAATGGTTATTGGAATAAAAAACTCTACCCATTTTACATTAAATTCAATTATTTGATAAAGGCTTAGGGCAAGGGTTAGAAAATGACCAACAGTGAATGCTGTGATTAGAGTAAAAATTTTCTTCCATTCTGAAATTGTATATAATGCGATCAAGGCAATAATAAACAAAAGATGATCCGAAGAATCCCAATTTAATATATGACTTAGGCCGAAACTAAAATAAAAATAAAAATCTTCCATGATATTAAGATAGCATAATTGGTAAAGCCTATTTTTGTTCAATAAATATCACACTCTATTTCTTAATCAACAAATCTAACTGCATGCCTTCTCTTTTTTCAAAATGGATAGTTGTATTTATGATCCTTTTTTTATTGGTAGGTTCAAAAAAACATCCCATTTATGTAAGTGTTATCGAGATAGATCAAAATTCAGCAGAAAATACACTCGAAATAAGTTGTAAGATTTTTACAAATGACTTTGAAACTACCTTAAGGAAAACAACTTCTTTAAAGGTGGATTTACTAAGTTCAACTGATAAAATCAGCATGAATAATTTAGTCAAAAATTATATACTGAATCATCTTAAAATAGAGGTGGATGGGAAAAACAAGCCCCTTCATTTTATCGGCTATGAGCAATCAGAGGAATCTATAGAGAGTTATTTTCAAATAGAGGGAATAAGAGCACCTAAAAAAATTGCTGTTCAGGATGATATACTTTATGATTATAATTCAGCGCAAATGAGCATTATTCATGTTAATATTGATGGAAAAAGAAAAAGCAGCAAGTTGAATAATCCGGATAAAAATGCTGTATTTAAATTTTAAATTTCTTCCATTTCATTTTTTAATTCTGGTGAAATATTTACAATGATTTTGTCAATACGTTGACCATCTATGTCTATGATTTCGAATTTGAAATCTTTCCATTCAAATCTTTCTCCTGTTTTTGGAATATGTTCTAATTGATGTAGAACAAATCCTGCCAAAGTATCAAATTCATGTTCACCTGTATTCATCCAAGCAGCTCTGTCAAAATAACTAAGGAAGTCGTAGAATTGTATCAGGGCATCAACTAAAAAACTACCATCTTCTCTTTTGATGATTTCATATTCTTCTTGATCTGCGTCTGGAACATCTCCTACAATTGCTTCCATAATATCATTCAATGTAATCATGCCTTCTAATGTACCGTATTCATTAACAATAAAACAAGTATGAAGTTTGGATTGTTTTATTTTTTCAAGTAATTGATAGGCCTTATTATTTTCAGGAACAAAAAGTGCCGGTCTCATAATTTTTTCAAGTGTAGTATCAGGAGTGGCTTTTAGTAAATCTTTAACATACACTAGTCCTTTTATTTCATCAATGGTTCCATCGCATACGGGATAGGTATTAAAGCTAATTTCATTTAATTTTCCGGCCACTTCCTTCACCGTATCTTTGATGTCTAGCCATATTATTTCTGTTCTATGAGTCATCAGAGAAGTGATATTTCTGTCACCCAAATGAAAAACTCGTTCAATAATTTCTTTTTCATCTTCGTCAATGGAACCATGTTCGCTTCCTTCAGATATCATCGCTTTTATTTCTTCTTCAGTAACAGCATTGTCTGATGGTTTTTTGATGTTTAATAATTTAAAAATCAAATTTGTAATTCCAGATAAAAACCACACAAAAGGATACACGATTGATGAAATAAAATTCATGGGTCCTGCTACTAATCTTGAAATCTTTTCCGACTGAATCAGCCCTAGTTTTTTAGGAATCAATTCGCCAAATATGATGGATAGGAAAGTAACTATAACAACAACGATAGTGGTAGATATTGCTTGGGCATATTGTTTTAAAAATGTGATATTTTCAATAACAGGGAGTAGTTCTTTTCCAAATTTTTCACCTGAGTATACCCCGGTTAAAATGGCAATAAGGGTAATGCCGATTTGGGCAGTACTTAAAAATTTCTCTGGATTATCAATTAGAATTAAAGCCTGTTTTGCTTTTTCATCTCCTTTATTCGCGAGGGTTTCCATTCTTGTCCTTCTTGCGCTGATAAGAGCAATTTCACTCATTACAAAAAGTGCGTTGATAAAAATTAATAAGAGTAGAATAAATATTTCCATAATTATTATGAAGTTTCAAATTTCTTGTTAAAAAAAGCGGCAATTAAAAAGCCGATAAAAAAACCTATCAATCCACCCACTATTACATCTAATGGATAATGAACCCCTACATAAACTTGAGCATAACAAATCATAAAAGCCCAAATGAAAAACAAGATTGACCAATTTTTAAAATATTGTTTTAATGTAAAGTAAAAAAAGGCAGCCAGTGCAAAATGATTGGTAGCATGTGAAGAGGTGAAGCTAGAGCTTTGTGGTTTGTAACTTAGTAAAAAACGTATTTTATCACTCATTAAGGGGTCATTACATGGACGTAGCCTGAAAAAATTTTCTTTAATGATATCGCTGCTGATAAAGTCAGTTAAAATAGGTAAGCAGCCTAGAAACAACAACCACATCCATTTGTTTTTCTTGAAATTGGTAAAGGCATACACGATTAAAAATAAATATAGTGGCATTGATAATTGCGGACTTCTTACAAGTGGCAATATTGTGTCGAAAAGGGAATTGTGGAAATCGATGTTGATTACCTTAAATAAATATTGGTCAATATTTTCGAAAAAATTCATAAAATAATTATGTAA